>CAYRTW010000012.1:0-45340 GCA_964426935.1 uncultured Rickettsiales bacterium | reverse complement strand
CGCTGTGCCCGACCTGTACGTCACGTTTGCCACCCTGGGCTGGTAGAACCCCTCCGGGTACCCGGCAAGCGGATCCTCCTGCAACCTCACCGGGGGGGGCGGGTCCCTGGGGAACGTGTGGGTGGGGGATGTGGGACCCTGGAACATCGATGACAACTACTGGAACGGGCCCCTGGGGGAGAGGCCGAGGCGGATGTGGACCGATCTTCCCCAGGGGACTCCCGAGTCAGAAGCGGCTTACTACGACAACTACAACGGAGGATACGACCAGTATTCCCGCGCGGTTTCCAATCCGGCGGCGGTGGATCAGTCCATCGATGTGGCAGCAGCCAACGGCCTGGATTATCTGGAAAACACCTGGATGACGGTCACCTACAACTGGGAGACGGGGGATGGGGGCGCCCTCCCAGTGGATTCGGATGGAGACGGGTGGAGCGCCACCGGCGGGGACTGCAACGACGGCAACGGCGGGGTCTTCCCGGGAGCTGCGGAGGTCGCCGACGGGGTGGACCAGGACTGCGACGGGGCCATCGACGAGGGGACCTCCGCTTCCGATGACGATGGAGATGGAGTTTCCGAGGACGGAGGGGACTGCAACGATGGGGACCCGGGTGTCCACCCCGGCCTGGCCGATCCCGCCGATGGAATCGACAACGACTGCGACGGAAGCACCGATGAGGACGAGCCCCCGACAGATGATGACGTGACCTCAGACGACGACTCGGCCCCCATCCATGGCACCTCCTCTGCCGACGACGACGGAGATGGCTACTGCGAAACCAGCCCCTGCGACGGCGGCCTTCCCGACGGGGATTGCAACGACGGAAGTGCCACCATCCATCCAGGAGCCGAAGACGTTCCCGACGGCCAGGACAACGACTGCAACGGGGTCTTCGACGATCTGGTGTCCATCGGAAGAGCCTCGTTGCTGCCGGGAGGCGAGGGGTGTGGCGGGGGATGCTCGTCTGGCGATGCAGAAGCAACAGTTCGGGGATGGATGGTGATTCTGGCGTTGGCCGGCCTGCTCAGACGAAACAATAAATCGACATGAACAGATGTTTTTCGATTATTCATCTCCCCATCAAAAGGAGGTTTCACCATGCGTCTCCCCTTGATTTTGGGCCTGGTTTTTTGCTGTTCCTGCTTCCCCGCTGAAGAGAGCGATGATGACGACACCACCGCAGCGGACGACGACACCACCGCAGCGGACGACGACACCGCTGCCGACCTGGCCCCCTCCTCCCTGGATGGCCGCACCCTGGTCATTGACGAGCCGGCCAACGGGATCCAGAACACCTGGGATTTCGAGGCCACCACCGCTACCGGGGTGGGAATCGGGGAGTTCCCCTACAGCTACGTCAAGACCGGGGAGGCCCAGAGCACCCTGGAGTTCGAGGTGGGAGGCACCGATCACTACGAGATGACCTGGACCTCCACCACCGGAGGCACCTGCACCGAGAGCTTCGAAGGGTCGGCGCCGGTGGATTGTTCGTTTATTGCTCCTTGAGGAGATGTTCCTGCCCGGGTTCCAACCGGACAGGCAGAGAAGAAACGATGATCTGGCCTTCGCCTGCTGGATTGGCGGTCGCCTCGCCCAGAGTTCCCCTACCCCACCTCCCTCCCCAACCACTCCGCCACCGACTCCTCCTCCAACACCGGCTCCCCCTCTGCAGGAATCCCCCGGTTCTTCAACCGAGCCTCCACCTCCCCTCGGGTCCTCTTCCCTCCTGCTACCAGCCACGCCGCCAGCAGTGCCCGCTTCTCCCAGGGAGACAGATCCTGTGAAATCACCTCCAGGACAGCCTCCACTGCCTTGCGAACGGGAACCCCGTGTACCGGGTGGGAGGTGGTGATTCCCAGACGATGCAGCGCCAGCAGGGCCTGAGCCGTGGCCCTCAGTCTTTCCCCCACGCCGCCTCCGTCCTTCCCCTCCTCTTCCCACAGTCCGGATGCAAGTTGGAGGGCCAGGATGGACTCGGGGGTCTCCACTGGCCTTCGGGAAGGAGGCAGGGCTGCGGCACGGTCAGGATGGGAGGATTCCCCCTCCTTCTTCTCGGCCTTCTCTCGGGAGGCCATCGGAGAGGTCAATGCCATCCGAGCCTTCTCCAGCAGCCCCCTCAGCGGCGCCTTGGGAGGGGATTTCGACGGCGATGCCCTGACCGGGGACGGAGCCCCAAACGGCCTGGAAGGGGATTGAGGGGAGGGGCTTCGGTGAATGTCTGGATTTCCCCTCATCATGAGCCTTACCTGGTCCAGGGTTCCCGCTCTCTCCCTTGTCGGGTAGGACGCAATGGCATCAAAGGAAATCTCACCCGCTCGCCCCAGCGCCTGAGGCACCACCCACCCTGCCGGCGCCGACACCGGCACCACTCGGGTGGCGGGCATTCCCGGAACATTCCGCGCCCCGGTGCGAGTCTCCACCAGCACAAAGGAGGTGTAGCGAGAAGCCAGACCATGGGCCACCGCCAGGGCCACGATGCGGTCCTTCATGACCTCCTCCCTCCTTCCCGTCACCGCAAAGGCTTCCAGATCCCTGACCTTCTCCGCCGCCCAGGAGCGCAACAACAGGGGATTGTTGGCTTCCTCGGGGAAATGGAAGGGGATCTCCAAGCTCCACGGCTCCCCGTTGCGAACCCCTTCCATGCGGACCCTCCCCTCTTCCGCCTTTCCATACCGTCCCATCAGCGACCACACCTCCCCGTCCACCAGGTCAGGCAGGGTGATGGGAGCCAGTTCTTGGACGGCGGCCTCCCCAAAGCTCACCTTGACCGCAGTCACCCTCTCCGCCGTGGCTCGGGCAAAGGTAGAGGTGACCTTTTCATCAATCTTTTCACCGGGATGGATGAACTCCACTCCCCCCGAAGTGCGCTTCGCCAGTTCCCGCAGCAGGAGATCCGAAGGAGCCATGCCAATGCCAAAGGTGTAGACCCGGGTGCCTCGCCGAGCCCCCAGAACCTCCCGCAGCACCTCATCTTCGTTCCCCACCTGCCCGTCCGTCAGCAACACCAGAATCCCGTCCTGAAGGGATTTCATCGCCTCCAAGAGGGGAGCCAGCATCTCCGTTCCCCCAGCGGCCCGAAGCCCCGCCACCCAGCGATCCGCCGCCTTCAGGCTGGCGTCGGTGAAGGGAGTCAAACCGACGGAAAATCCATGGTGGCTGCTGGCAAAGGCGACGATGTTGAAGCGATCCCCCGCCTGAAGATGGCGCAAACACAGGCGCAACGCCCCCTTGGCTTCGTCCATGGAGGTTCCTCCCATGGAGCCGGAGGTGTCGATGAGGAACACCACCTCTCGCCCCTTCCTCTCCGCCCCTCCTGTGTAGAGATCGGGGACCACCGTCAGAGCGAAAACTCCTTCATCAGGGCCTCGGCGGTGGCAGGAGAGTCCGGCAAGCAAGGGGGCTTCCACCGCCCGGATCTGAAGAACCAGATCCCGGTCCAAGGCCTCTTCTTTCGCCGCAAACCCCACCCGCAGGCCCCCCTCCTCTCGGTGAATCGCCACCCGATGAGAGGGGCTCTCCACGGCGATCCCCTCACCAAGGCGCAGCAACAGCGCGAGCTTCAGGGAGTAGGATGAGGTCCCTCTGAACAAGGGAGGGGAGATTCGATCCGCGTCGGGCACTGCGTCGGTGGGGTCGGCCAGGCCATGGCCGGTGCGAGATCCTTGAGGAACTCCGGGAATGTAGCGAGGGGCCACCACGGTGGGAACGCACAGGCGCAACGCTCCTTCCTCAGCAAGAAGCCGCTGGATGTATTCGATTTCAATGATGATTTCTTCACCTGGCAAGAGATTTCCAACCTGAGCGGTGAAGATGTTCTGCCTTTCCTGATCCAAGAGGGCGGCGCCATGGCCCTCCAGCAAGGCGTCGTCGTAGGTGCGAAAGGCCTCCTCCCTCTCCTTCACCACCCCCTCCACCCGGCGCTCCCCCACCGTCATGGCGAATCCCGTCAGGACGGCGTCTCCGGGAACAGGGAAGGTGTAGATCGCCTCGACGGGGTCAGCCTCTTCGCTGCGATAACGCTGCCGAAGGGAAATGCGCGCCTGACTCAAAGTGACTTCCCCCCCGATCTCCACTCCCCGGAGGGGAATGGCAGGTCCCTGCCCCCGCCTTGAAATCAATCCAAACTGGCGCATTTCAGCGACCCTTTCTGGCCAAATCCTGGCCGATGGTGGCAAGTAATTGACTGGCAAGTTCTCGCACTGCCGGCGTGGCAGACTCGGCGAGATGGAGTTCCAATCCCGCAGCAAGAGAGAGGCGCTCCCACCTCTCCCCGGGAAAAACCGGCACCCGAACCTCCCGGCCTCTCTCCCCGGTTCCGCTCCGCTCCCAACCCCCGCCACCCACCGGGGAAGGGGGAATCACTCCCACCTCCCCGTCCTCACCCCGGGCCAGCTTCTCCATCTCCTCGGGGGAGGCCGCGTCCAACAGGCGCTGAATCTCATCCAAGGAACGACTTTGGGCCTGAAGGTGGGCAATGGCGCGCAAACGCAGCAGGTGGTCAAAGGTGTAGGTGGTGTCCCTCCCCCGAAAGGGAGGAGCGGGAAGCAGACCCCTTTGTACGTAGTAGCGGATGGTGCGAAGGGAAACCCCTGACCGGGTGGCCAGGTCATCGAGCTTGAGGCCGGTCTCGCGTTCAGTCATGAAGAGAGGATGAGACCTTTTCTTTTTACTGTAAAGTAATCAGTGTAAAGAATTTATCCGAATGCAGAATTTCCCCCGGCTTCGACTCGGATGGATGGGGAAGGAGGCTTTTTTCACCACGAAGGACGCGAAGGGTCACGAAGGGGGAAGGGCCCGTTTCAGTTCAGCGCGGGCACAGAGAGAGGGGGGACCCGAACCCAGGCCTCGCATCTTCTCAAGGTTCCTGAGCCCCTGCGAGGAAACTCGGCCGAGAAGAAGGTCGGGGAGGCGATTGGGTTCCCTGGCGCCTTGGCGTCTCTGAGCCTTGGCGATATTCATGAAAAAGTCGGGCCCTCATTCACAGACTCAGAACACCGCCCTCCCCGGATGGGAACCTGCCGAACGCGGACCCCAAACCAGGCGCAGCACCGGCCTCCTTCGTCAGGACCAATTCCAACCTCGAACGGGGTGCCTTGTTCCTGTTTGGGCTCCAACCCGACAGCAGAGAAGGTTCACGGCACGATGAGCCGGAGCACCTCCCGATGCACCTGAACTTGAGCCCGAGGGCCTGCCGGGAACTCTTCCCCGTCGATCTGGGCGCAGAGGGGAGAGCCCTCCATGGGGACCTCAAATGCGAGGTCGATATGGGACGCCGGAAAGGGGCGGGAATGAGAGATCCCCAACGAGTTGAGCATTTCCTCAGTGAGGGGATTCCCCTCCAGATCCACCATGGCCTTGGAGGCCCAATCCCTCTTGCCTCGAAAGGGAACCACCTCGAACAGGCCGTCGTCGTGGCGGGCGTTCCGGTCCAGCACCCAGGCGCCTCCGTAGATCCGCGTTCCCTTGATCACCAGATCGGTCAGCCCTTCGAGCTGATGGGGATGTCCGTCGGCGTTGATGTGCGCTGTAAACTTATCGGTGACTACGTAGCTCTGAAGGAAGACCCGCAGAGTGGCTCCGGCGTACACCAGCTTGTCCCGATACACCTCCCGAAGCAGGGGAACCTGTTCCACCAGGGAGCGGTCCTGGTTGCGGACGGCGAGGATGCGGGCGGAGATTCCCCACCCTGCGGAGTCGAAGAACCACCCCTCCGCCAGCACCTCCCCAGAGGAGGTCAGGGACCGGATGAACCCCCCGTCCAGGCGGGTCTCCCTTCCCGCCGCGATGACCGAAAGGTTCTCCTCCAAGGCGGCGTCGTCGGAAAGAAGGCCAAAGCTCCTTCCCTGGTCATTGGCGGTGCCGGTGGGCAGCATCCCCAGGGCCACCTCGCTGGCCCGTTCGCTGGTGAGGATGCCCGAGGCCACCTCCCGGAAGGTCCCATCCCCTCCCATGGCGATCACCACCCGGTAAGGATGGCGATTCAATGCATCAGCGACGGAGGCGATAGTCCTTCCTCCCGGAAGGGTGGGCAGGAACCCACAGGGGATGGCCATCTCCTCCATCCATTGCCGCACCGCATCGATGCGCTGGGCATTCTTGCCACTCTGGGCGGTGGGATTGGCCACCAGCAGGTGGGTGGAAGCATCGCTCACGAGTCGATTCTCCTTGATTCTCCTAATCGATACACATCCCCCTCCCGAGCCGCCCCCACTCGCAGTTCAGGGGCCATGGACGCCGCCAGGGCGCGGGCATTCGCCAGGGCTTCATCCTCTTGTTCGTCGCTGCGGTCGGGGGCGTGGTGAAAGAGGAGGAGATGCCGCACTCCCGCCTCATGACACAGTTGGATGGCCGGACCCGGGTGCCCGTGCCCCCAATCGGGGAAGCGAACAAACTCCTCCGCCGTAAACATGGTGTCAAAGGCCAGGAGGTCCCCATCGGAGAGCAGACGTAACAACCCCTCCTGCCCCCGAGCGAGGATGGACGCCTCGGGTTCTCCTTGCGGCCACAGGGACGGAGGGCCCATCAGGGGCGCCTGAAAGGGAGCGGTGTCGGTGACATAGACGAAGACCCCTCCATCGGCCTCCACCCGATAGGCCAGGGCGGGAGCGGGATGATTCAACCGAGTGGCCTGGACCCTCACTCCTCCGGGAAGTTCCACCCTCTCCCCCTCTTCCAGATCCTGCACCATCAAGCGTGCCCCCATGGCCGTCAGGGGAAGGGGATGAAACTCAGGGGCAGTCGCCCTTTCCAACACCTGGGCCAGGGAAAGGTGGGGCCACCTGGGGCCGCGAATGGTGAAGAAATTACCGGGAACATAGGCGGGACCAAAAAAAGGCAATCCCTGGATGTGATCCCAGTGGGTATGGGTGAGAAACAGGTGGGCCTCTCCTCGACCTTCCCCGAATTCCCCTTGAAGCAGGTGGTTCCCCAACGAACGGATGCCGGTGCCCGCATCCAAGATGAGAAGGGTTCCCGAAGCAGAGCGCACCGAGATGCACGAGGTGTTGCCTCCGTATCGAAGCGTCTGGGATCCTGGTACCGCGCACGACCCTCGCACTCCCCAGAAGGTGACTTCCATCCTCGCCTGCTCCAGCGGCCTCCTCCCAGAGCGCCACGACCCGGCGATGGTAGCATCCTCGCGTCCTTTCCGAGGGAATTGGCTCCCCGAGAGCCCTCCTCGCCCCCCTCTCTTCCCTACCGGCCGGTTTGGTGTAGATTCCCCCCTGCACTGCCGGGCCTGTGGAGGCTTGAATCCGCCAGCCGGAGCGATGCATCACACCCCATGCCACCGAGCCGATCCCCTTCCCAGGCCTCCCCTCCCCTCCCTCTGCTGCGCTACATCGACCTGATGGTGGCTGTTGCCGGGGATGCGGAGATCCTGAAGCCCGATTCCACCGCCCTGCAAACCATCCTTCAGATGGGGATCTCCGACTCTCGAAGGAGCATCCTGCGGCGTTCGGTGGGGGAGGTGCGCCAGGCCCTCACCGAAGAAGGAAACGGTCCCCTGCCCCCCATGGGGGTGAGCGATGCCGCCATCCTCATGGTGGGGATGGGATTGGTCGCTCAGACTCGTCACCTCCTCGCCTACTGGGCGCCGGTGATGGAGATGGGAAGGGCGGGTACCTTTTCCCTGCACCTGGAGGATCTTCGCACCGCCCAGGCTCGGATCCAAACCATGGATGGAGTCCTGATTCACACCGAAGGAGAAGAGGCCCGGGAGTTGTTGCGGCAATTGTCCCGTCTGCACGGGGAGTTGGCGGCGGGCTTTCCCGATCCCATTCTCCGCAAGAATTCTCCCCGAAGTGTCCACACCCCCACCTCCTACGGCAGCGCCCTGCGAGGGGGACAGGTCTATTCCAGCCAGACCCTCCCCATCACCCCTCCTCCCGAAACCGCCCTGACCCGGGAAAGGAAGGCCTTCGAGGACCGCCAGGGCATCGCTCGATGGATCGTGCTGGGGCTTCTCCTTTGCGGCCTGGGAATCTTCCTGGCCTTCTTCACCAAGAGGGAGGTGGATCCCAGGGTGGATGGGTATTACCGCAGGTTCGCCCCGGTGGTACGAGTCTCCCGCAAGCCGCTGATGTTCGAGGTCGAAATGGAGGGTGTCTTCCTGGATCTCACCCAGAAGGAGCAGATGGGGAAGCTGGAGGATCTGCTGGACGCCCTGGATGAAGAAAAGGGGTCCTTCACCGTGGTGGAGATCACCGTAGGGGGTCAGCCCTATGGGCGCTGGGATGGAGGAACCTGGATCTTCTCCAAGTAGGTGGCACCCCCCGGGTTCTCAGGAGTGGGCCGGGTCAGAGAGGGTCTTGGCAGAAGGTCCCTTCCTGTCCCGAGCATCCCAACTGGTCAGCAGGTCTCCCAGGGTACCAGGGCCGATAGGGGGAGGTGCCCACCCGAAGCAATTGCGAAAGCGGGAGACATCCCCTCTCAGATCCGGCAGGTCCACCGGCCTCACCCGGGACTCATCCCTCTCCACCTCCACTTCTACTCCAGCCACCCTGACCAGTTCCTCAAGGATGTCCCCCACTGGGCGGGACACCCCCGAACACAGGTTGTAGATGACACCGTTCTCCCCTCCTTCCCACAAGTCCAGGTAGGCCCGAGCGATGTCTCGCACGTCGGTAAAGTCTCGCCGGGGAGACAGATCCCCAACTTGGAGCCGGGGAGGAGCCTCCCCTCTCCGGATGGCGGCCACCTGCCGGGCGAAGGCCGAACACACGAACCCGTCGCTCTGCCCCGGGCCGGTATGGTTGAAGGGACGGGCGATCACCACCCGGAGACGCCCCCGGGCCGACTCGGCGAGGCAGGCCAGCTCCGCTGCGCCCTTGGAGGCACCGTAGGCATCTACGGGGCGAAGGGGGGTGTCCTCGTGGAGAGGGAGGGCCTCGGGGCGAACCCGGCCGTAGACCGTTGCGGACGAAATAAACAGCACCCGGACTCCTTGGGCATGGCGGGCCAGGGCCTCCAAGAGAGCGACCACCCCCAGGTGATTGACCCGATGGGTCCCTAGAGGGTCTTGAAAGGCCACCGCCACGTTGGACTGGGCGGCGAGGTGGATCACCCCTCCGGGCTTGATGAGCTGTACTGCGTTCTCAATAGAGGAGGGATCCTCCAAGTCGAAGTGAACCGTGGAAACCCCCTGTTGGGAGAGACGCTGATGCTCTTCAGGAAGGTGGCAGGCGGCCACCACCTTCTGCCCCTTCTGACGCACCTGTTCCAGGACAAAGGGGCCAACAAACCCCCCCGCTCCCGTCACCAGAACCGGTCTCTCCCCGTCCGGACTCATGGAAATCACAGATCCGGATCGTCGGGCAGCTCACCCTTCAGCCTGGCCACGTCGGCGTCGACCCTCATCTCCACCTGACCCCGGAAGTCCACCGCCGGGTCCCAGCCCAAATCCTGCCTGGCCTGGGTGGGATCTCCGAGAAGCAGATCCACTTCGGCGGGGCGATGGAACCGGGGGTCCAACTGCACGAAGTCCTCATAGGGAAGATCCACTCGGGCAAACGCCACCTGGCAGAGTTCCCGCACCGTGTGGGTCTTCCCGGTGGCGACCACGTAGTCCTTGGGAGTGTGGGCCTGGAGCATGAGCCGCATCGCTCGCACATAGTCCCCGGCAAACCCCCAGTCCCGGGACGCGTCCAGATTGCCCATGCCCACATATCGCCTCTTCCCCAGAGCGCACTCCGCCGCCGCTCGGGTCACCTTGCGGGTCACGAACTCCCGGCCCCTCCTCGGACTCTCATGGTTGAACAAGATCCCACTTACCGCAAAAACATCAAACGATTCCCGATAGTTGACGGTAATCCAATGCCCGTAGGCCTTGGCGACTCCATAGGGAGAGCGGGGGTAGAAGGGGGTGGACTCCCGTTGAGGAATCTCCATCACCTTGCCAAACATTTCGCTGCTGCTGGCCTGGTAGAAACGAATGCCAGGATCGACGATGCGGATGGCCTCCAACACCCGAGTCACCCCCAAACCCGTCGCCTCCCCGGTAAGGAGGGGCTGTTCCCAACTGGTGGGGACAAAAGACTGGGCAGCCAGGTTGTAGACCTCATCGGGGCGAAGCTCCTTGAGCAGGCGAACCCACGAGCCGGTGTCGTGGAGATCCGCGCCATGGAGAACCACCCTCTCCTTCAGGTGCTGGATTCGCCAGGAATTGGCGGTAGAAAGGCGGCGGGTGGCCCCATGAACCTCGTACCCTTCGGCAAGAAGCTGTTCCGCAAGGTAGCTACCGTCTTGCCCGGTGATTCCAGTGATCAGAGCCTTCTTCATACGCAATCCTCCCATCCCCGGGCACGCACTCGTTCCAGGAGGCTGCGAACCTCCTCGGCCCGGTCGCGGGGGATGACCATCAACACGTCTTCCGTATCCACGATGACCAGATCCTTCACCCCCAGGAGAGCCACCAGTTTTCCCGGGGCCTCCACCACGTTTCCTCTGGACTCCAGGGCCACCACCCGAGGAGCAGAGATCCACCCCCCTTCCCCTTCCGGCAAAGCATCGGGAATGCGGGACCAGTTGCCCACATCGCTCCACCCGAAGGTTCCTGGAACCACCAGCAGTCCCTCAGCCTTCTCCATGATTCCGTAGTCGATGGAGATGGGCTGAGCCTGGGAGTAGATGCGGGCCACTTCCTCCTGGGGCCCGCCGGCATCCCACAAGCCTTGAATCTCCGCCAGGGAGGCAGCCAGAGAGGGCAGGTGCCTCTGCATCTCGTGATCCAGGCGGTGAGAAGGAAAGATGAACATTCCCCCATTCCACAGGTGACCCCCGGAATGAAGCAGGGACTCGGCTCGGGACCGATCAGGTTTTTCGATGAAGGCGTCCAGGCGATACACCCCCGGAAACCCGGGCTCCACCATCTCCCCTACCCTGAGGTAGCCGTACCCGGTATCGGGGCGATCAGGAGGCATCCCCAAGGTGCAGATGGCTCCCCGATCCCAGGCGGCCCGAGCCGCCACCGCCAGGGTGTCGCGAAAACCAGCTTCCGAGGCGATGGCGTGATCCGAAGGAAGAACCGCCACCACCGCCTCCTGCGGCATGCCCAGATGCCGCATCCACGCCAATCCCAGGCCAATGGCAGCGGCGGTGTTGCGTGCGGAAGGCTCGGCGAGGATGTGGTGAGGGGGCAGGTGGGCGGCGTGGGGCCTCAGCGCCTCCACTTGATCTTGAGCCGTCACCACGAACATCCGCTCCGGGGGCACCAGGGGGTGGAGCCTTTTCAAGGTGCGGTGAAGGAGGCTGTCTTCCCCGGCGATGGGGAGAAGCTGCTTGGGGAGACGGGCCCGGCTGCGGGGCCAGAAGCGAGTGCCCTGCCCTCCGGCAAGGATCAGCACGTAGAGGGGGGGCGTGAAGATCATCGCCACCCCCGGCGAAGCGGCGAGTGAGGGGGAAGGGCCGGCATCTCGGAAAACAAACCTCGGGCCGATGGACGGGGGATCAGAAATCCTGGGGACGAATCTGGCGGAGCGCGCTGTATACCACCACCGCCACCGCGTTGGACAGATTGAGGGAACGTACCTTTCCGAACAAGGGGATGCGAAAGATCCGTTCCTCGCCGGCGAAACTCAGGGGGCCTTCCCCCAATCCCACCGTTTCCTGACCAAACACCAGGTAGTCCCCGTCCCGATGTTCCGCCCGGGTGTAGGGGGCCTGCCCTCGGGCGCTGTAAAAGAAAAAGCGGGCCTCCTGTCGGTTTTCCTGAACCAGGAACTGGTCCCATCCTTCATGGACCCGGAGATCAAGATGAGGCCAGTAGTCCAGCCCCGCCCTCCTCACCGCTTTCTGGGACAGGTCAAACCCCAGGGGTTTCACCAGATGCAGACGGCTTCCGGTGCCCACACAGAGGCGCCCGGCATTGCCGGTGTTGGGGGGGATGAGGGGCTCCACCAAGACAACATTGAGGGTCATGGGCCTAGCAGTCGATCTTTCCGCCCACGATCACCCGAGCCGCTCGCAGCACCTCTCCTTGGAACAGGTATCCCGCCCTTTCCTCGTGGAACACCCGCTGATCCTGGTCATCGTTCTGTACCGGAATGCTGGCAATGGCTTCGTGAAAGCGGGGATCAAAAGCCTGACCAAGGACTCCCATCCTCTCCACCCCCAGGCCCTTCAGCCGGGTGAGGAACATCTGCTGGACCATTTCCAGGCCCTTGACCAGGGTATCCACGTCCCCCGTTCGTCTCACCCCATCCACCGAACGATCCAGGTTGTCCACCACCTCCAAGAGCTCCTTGAGGAAGTTGGCCCTCTCCCGCTGGAGCACTTTTTCCTGATCCCGCCGCATCCTCTCCTTCGCCGCATTCATCTCCGCCACAGCCGCCCGGTAGGCGTCCCCGTACTCTCGCATCTTGACCTCCTTCTCCAGGAGTTGAGATTCGAGAAGGCGAATGTAGGCGCCAGTGGCGGAGTCTTCTGCAGATTCCTCCTCCAGCACTTCAGGAGTTTCCGGAGCGCTTTGGGACGAGGGTGGATCGGAACCGGGCGCCGGGTCCCCGTCGGGGACAAAATCCTCAATTCCCCAGGCACTCAAATCGGAAACGGAGGAATCGTCGATGACCTCGGTGCTGATCAGTGCCGAGTCCGAACCTCCCCCATTCTCCAGAAAGGACGGAGGTGCCGGACTTTCTTCATCCTCCCTGGGCGCTTCATTCCCAGAGGGAGAGACGGAAGAAGCCCCTGCTTCCTCAGTCATGATCGACTCGTCGCGTGTCATGAAACTTCCCCATGATCCACCGGACAGTCCCGGCGATCCTTCAGAAACAGGCCCGACCTCTTTTGCACGAGGCGGAACGCCCCCGGGCCGCAGGGGCGGTGAATAGATAGCCACCCCGGGGGTTCTGTCAACGTCTCGCCGGGTCTTGACAGCGGAGCGGGGATGCCTCTTCTTCCTGCTCGCTGCGCCGATCCAACCCCGGCCGCCTGAAGTTCACCATGCAAACCAAGACCCTGGCCGTACTGGCCTTCCTGCTCACCGCCCTTCTCCTTTGGGCCTTCCTGGTGGAACCGGGAAGCGAAGAGGAGCGCAACGAACTAGAGGCTGGGAAGACTCGGATTTTCGCCGTTGAAGAGGGAAAGGTGGGAAAGGTGAGCCTGACCTCTCCCATGGGAAAGCTGACCCTCCAGAAGGGGACCGCCCCCGCCGACCCCACTTCGTCGGGATGGAGAATCAAGGAGCCCAAGGACCTTCCCGCCGACCCCACCGCCGCCGATGCCCTGGCCAACGCCGTCAGGGGACTTCTCTCCTCCCGCACCTTCGAAGCCACCGGAGGAACCTTGAAGGACTTCGGGCTGGACGAGACCGCCCTGGTCGTCACTTTTGAGGCCGAGGGATACGCCGGCCCCTCCTCCTTTCACCTGGGAAAAAGCACTCCTCTGAACGATGGGCGCTATCTCCAGGTCGAAGGGGAAACCCGGATCCACATCGTCCCCACCGCTGCCGCCCAAGCCTTCGAAAAGAAGATGGACGATCTGCGGGACATGAGGCTCGCCTCCTTCTCCACCGGGCAGGTGGAAAAGCTGACCCTGAGGGGCCCCTCAGGAACCATCACCCTGGTCAAGGAGGGAGAGTCCTGGATTCTCCCCGGCCCCCCCAAGAGTCGAGTGGATCGAGGTGCGGTTCAGAGTCTTCTCAGCGATCTCTCCACGCTCAAGGCCCAGACCTTTCCCGATCCCGTTCCCGAAAGCGCAGGCCTCGCCGCCCCGACCCGGACCGCTCTGGTGGATCTGGGAGCCACCGGCGGGATTCTGGAACTCCAATTCGGGGCCGAAGTGGAGGGCATGGTCTACGCTCGGCGCGGAAAGGACGGAGAAGTTGCCCTGGTGCCCCTCTATGTCCTGGAGGCCTTTCAGAAGACGCCGGTGGCCTGGCAGTCCTTGGCGGTCACCGAGGTCAACGCCTGGATGGCCAACCTCCTGGAAGGAACCATCCGCAACCAGAAGCTGACGGCCAAGAAGGGGGAAGACGAGGCATGGAAGCTCACGTTGGGGACGACCGCAGAGACCGATCTGGCCTCGGCCCGGGCCTCCGATCTCCTTCGGGAGATCACCGAGTTGAAGGGGGTCCGCCGGGGAGAGGTGGGAGTTCCTCCCCGAGGTCCAGTGGTCGCCGAGTTGCACATCGCCCAGCCCAACGGCCCCGCCTCCCGATTCCGCATCCATCAGGAAGAGCAGGCCTGCGAGGCCATGGTGGAAGGGGATCAGACCCCGCTCCCCCTCGCCGACTGCAAGGTGATGGAGTTCCTGGACGGTTTCCTCAAGGACCCCCAAGGGAACAGCGCCCAGGAAGCCCCCGTCAAGATTCCCGAAGGTTCAGGGATTCCCTGAGGAGGGTTGGGGCTGGGCCGCCAGCAGTCGCTGATACACCGTACCCACCCGGGATCCCAAGAAGGGGCGGACCAGGAGAAGCGCCAGCCCAGAGACCACCGATCCCGCCATCGCCACCCCAGGGCTTCCCAACGACAGGGCCAGGGCGGACAGGGCCACCAACAACAGGATGAGGAGATGACTCCGGCGAAGGAGTGCCTGTTGTCGAGCCACCCAGGAGAGGGCCACCTCCACTCTGGGACGCAGGATATCGTCTTCTCCGGCCTGACGTAGAAGCCGAGAGGCTTCGGCGAGACGCCCCTCGGAGGCATGCACCAGACCGGCAAAATAGCGGGCGTGGTGAAACGACCCATCCATGGCCAGGGCTTTTTCGAAGCCCGCCAGGGCATCGTCCCTCTCCCCCCGACGCAGGTGCAGAAGAGCCCGGTGGTGAACGATGATGGGATCGTCAGGAAGGTAGGATCCCGCCATGAGGGCGTAAAGCTCCGCCTCCTCCATCCTTCCTGCAGCATCAAGGAGGGAGATCAGCACCCGATAGGCTTCCCGGTGCCAGGGGTTCCTCTCCACCGCCACCCGCATGGCCTCTGCCGCCCCCTGGGGGTCGCCGGAGCGCAGGGCCAACGCTCCTTCGGCAAAGGCCTCATCGCTGGGAGAGACGGAAGCCTCCCGTCCCTCTCCCGGAAGCAGGGGGGGATGGGCGGACTCTCCCTCCTCTTCCTCCTCCTCCTCATCGAATTCAGAGGAGGAGGGTTCAAAGTCAAAATCAGAGTTCTCGGGAAACCCCATCTCCTCTTCCCCCGGACCCTTCCCCTCCAGGGAGGAGCGCTCCTCCGTCCTCTCTTTTTCCGCCTCCTCCTGTCCGAAGACCTGCGACCCCTTCTCAATCGACGCCCCCGAGTCCCATTCCTCCTGATTTCCCCCTTCTCCGTCCTCCGGATCGGGAAGCAATCGACTCGAATCATCCAGCCAGAAGTGCCCTCCCTCCTCCTCTTCCTCACCTGGCCAGAGTCGGGGTTCCGCCCCAGCCCGAATGATCTCGGGGACGGCTTCGGTGCCGGTCAACACATAGCCCGCCTGAGGCCAATCTGTATCCAGGAGCAGATGCTCTGCCGCTGTGCCCTGCAGGAAGGCAACCCGCCGCAGGGTTCTCACCCACTCCTCGTAGAGGGCCGGAGACGCAGGGTCACTCCAGGGGTAGACGTAGAGGAGGTGATGCTCGTCCAGGGTGCCAAAGCGAACCATCCATACCGAGGGCGTCCCATCCGAAGCCAGAGGCATGACGGTGAGGGGAAGCTCCTGATCCTCAGGCACCCTCAAACCTTCCTCCCCAAGGGCGGCTTTGTAGAAGGCCTGCAACACCGTGTCCGCCTCGGCCAGTCCCGTCGCCGCCTGAACTTCCGGGCGGGCCAACTGGGCGGCTTCCCCTTGATGGCGCAAGAGGAAAGAGCGCTCGATCTGGTGGAGACGCTTGGTGCAATGATCGATTTCGGCGGCAACCAACTCTGCATCCTCGTAACGCCAGGACGCCGTCTGTATCCGCCGCTGATAGACCTCCAAGGACTCCTCAAAGCTGTAGCGACGCACCACACCATCCCGATCGATCAGCTCCACCGGGAAGTCCACCACATCGCTGTAGTCCTTCCTGGAGTATCGTTTCAGCTTGTCGTCCTTTTCCACGAGACGAGGCCTTCCCAGGGTCGAGGTTCCCGACACTCCCAAGAAGAGAGTGGCGCTCCGGCAATTCGATCCAAACGCGCACAGCCAGACCGGTGCCAGAGACGAGCAAAGGTGCGAACGGATCGACGAAGTACATAGCACCGGTGGACGGTGGTTTCAACGAAACTGCGTTCACCGCTTACCCGGAGGGCTTCCGGGAAGAGGAAACTTTCTCCATGCTCCCGGAAATATCCCAGCCCCTGACTTCGTAGGGGCAGATGGCGGCGATGATCACGGATGAAGCGCTGGTTGAACGAGTGTTGGAAGGGGACCCGGCAGCCACCCATGCCTGGGTGCAGAGATGGTCCACTCCCCTCTACAACTTCGCCTACCGCTTCACCGGCTCCGCCGAGGACGCTCGCGATGTCACCCAAGAGGCCCTGATGAAGGCGCTGCGCCATCTCTCCGAATACGACAGCCAGTGGCGCTTCTCCACTTGGATTTACCGCATCACTCGGAACACCTGCATCGATCTTCAGAGGAGGAGGAGGCCTACTGCCGAATTGAACGAGGAAACCATCGCCGAGGATGCCCTGGGGGGAAGACCGTCCTCCCCTCTTCAAGCCGCCCTGTTCCAGGAGGATTCCCTGATCCTCCACCAGGCCATGGGCTCTCTTCGGGAGAACTATCGGGAAATCGTGGTCCTGTATCACTTCGAGAACCTCTCTTACCGAGAGATCTCCGACATGCTTGAAATTCCCATCGGCACTGTCATGAACAGGCTCTTCCGGGCTCGTGCCATGCTCCGCGAAGAGCTTTCGCGACGGGAGTACACGCCGTGACCCATCACCTTGAGCCCATCATCCTCAACCGCGCCGTCATCGGCGACGAATTGGGGGAGGACGTCTGGGAGCATCTGGCGTCCTGCCCTGACTGTCTCGCAAAGCTGGAGGCGATGAGCCTCGAAGATCCCCTGGTGATCTCCCTCTCCAAGATGCCAAAGGAGCTTGTTCCCGAAGGGCTTTCCATGGCCGTCCTCACCGCATGGCAGGAGGAACTGGGGGAGCAGGCATGGACCCGGGACCCGGCGCAGTGGAGCCCGGCGGGAGTGACGGTGGGGGGAATGACCCGGTGGCTTCGTCCCCTGGGAGCCCTGGTGGTGGCGGATGTGGCCCTTCTTCTCGCCCTGGTGGTTCAGTTGGGGGGCGTCGCCGACTCCCTGACCTGGGGTGCAAGGATTCTCCGCTGGGGATCGGCTCTACTGGAGGGGGAAGCGGTGATTCGGGCCCTTCAGACGGTGCTCCTGGCGGGGGGAGTCGCCGTTCCTGCACTGGCCGCCTTGGTTTTTCTTCTTTCGGTGGGTGCGTTGAAATGGACATTGGCGATGCCCGAGGGAGCCTCCTCATGAACCCTTCCCCCTTCCTGTTGACCCTCCTCCTCACTCTTTTCACCCTTCTTGGGTTTGCCGGATCGGCCCTGGCCCAGGATCGAATGAGCTTCGGGGGAGACCTGTGGATTCGTCCAGGGGAGACCGTCAAGGACGTTGTTTCATTCGGTGGTGCCGTGCGTGTGGACGGTACGGTGGAGGGGGATGTGGTCCTCTTGGGTGGGGACCTTCAGTTGGGCCCATCTGCCGTCATCCGAGGAGACCAGGTGGTTCTGGGCGGTAAAGTCAACCAGGCCCCCGGCGCCCAGGTGCAAGGAGAAACCGTCTCCATGGTCGACGGTGCCGGCGGGACCCCCTCTGGGATGGGGAACGTGATGGGTCTTTCCCCCCAGATCACCGTGAAGAACTCCACCACATCCTCCGAGCCATCTTCGGGTGAGAAGGGGGAGGGAAGCGCCAACGCCGGTTCCTCGGTGAGCCTGGAAGTCAATCTCACCCCCCCTGAACCTCCCGAACCTCCCGAGCCTCCCGAACCTCCCGAGCCTCCCGAGGACTCCCTGGCCACCATGACCGGGGAAGACGAGCCGGATGAGGGAAGCGACGCCGGATTGGCCTGGCGTATCGGGGTCTGGCTGGGGTCCTCCCTGGGGTTGTTTGCTCTGGGAATGGTGATGCTGGCGGTGTGGCCGGAAAGGATCCGCAACGTTCGGCGCACCATCCACGCCAACGTTCTCCGGGCGACCGTGGTGGGGTTTCTATTGACCGTCGCCCTTTCGGCCCTCACGCCCCTCTTGGTGCTGACGCTGATCGGGATTCCAGTCATGGTGGTGATGTGGCTGGGACTGACCCTCCTGTGGCTGGCGGGGATGGTGGGCCTGGCGGAGAGGTTGGGGAACGCCCTCCCGGAGAGACTGCGCCTTAGCCGGGAGGTGGTTCTTCTAGCGGGGGCCTGCCTGCTGACCCTGCCCGTCTTCCTCCCCATCCCCCTGCTGATCGTTTTGCAGGTGTTCCTGGGAATGACCGCCATTGGGGCCATGGTGTTGTCTCGACTGGGGCGACGGCCCTACGCTTGACGGGGGGGTGCTTCCCTGTCCTTCCATCCCGGCCCATAATCCAAAGGAGCACCTCGCCGATGGGAATCTTTTCCTCCCCATGAGGCACTTCTCGGATCCATGACGTCCTCCCGACCCTTTCACCGTACCCTCCGTGATGAGGCCCTTTATCGAGGGGGAAGCTCCCGCTACGACCTGCTGGTGGTGGGAGGCGGCATCACCGGGGTGGCCGTGGCCCGGGACGCCTCCCAGAGGGGGCTGAAAGTGGCGCTGGTGGAACAGGACGACCTGGGTGCAGGGACATCCTCCCGATCTTCAAAGCTGGTCCACGGGGGATTGCGCTATTTGGAGCATCTGGAGTTGAAGCTGGTTTTTGAGGCCACAGCGGAAAGAGCCGTCCTCCTCAAGCTGGCTCCTCATCTGGTGCGCCCCCTTCCCTTCCTGTTCCCGGTGTATCGAGGAGACAAGGAGGGTTTGGCCCTCATCAACGCCGGAATGTGGCTCTACGACGCCCTCTCTCTATTTCGAGCACCCCGGATGCACCGGACCTTTTCTCCCGGTCCAACCCTGGATCGGGAGCCCCTGTTGGCCCAGAAGGGCTTGACCGGATCGGGGGTCTACTACGACGCCGGTACCGATGACACCCGGCTGACCCTGGCCACTGGATTGTCCGCCTGGGAGCACGGAACGGACGTGTTCACCGCCTGCAGGGTCGTGGGATGGGAGCGAAATCAGGGGGGAATCTGCGGAGCCGAGGTGGAGGATCGCCTCACCGGTCGCACCGTGCATCTGGGTGCTCGAGCGGTGGTCAACGCCACAGGACCCTGGAGTGATCGCACCCGCCACCTGGGGGGGAGGCAGGCCACCTCTCTGCTGCGCCCTACCAAGGGGGTTCATCTGGTGCTTCCCTGGGGCAGACTGCCGGTGCGGCACACCGTGGTGCTGCGAGGACCGGCCGATCAGCGGGTCATGTTCGCCATTCCCTGGGGGCTGCACACCTACGTCGGCACCACCGACACCGACTTTGATGGGGATCCCTCCCGGGTGCATGCCACACCTGAAGACGCCAATTACCTTCTCCAGGTCCTGAACCATTACTTCCCCACCACCGCCATCACCCCGTCCGACTTTGTCTCCAGTTGGGCGGGGTTGCGTCCCCTGGTGCGAGAGGATGAAGTCTCCGAGTCTGACGTGTCCCGGGAGCACAAACTGATCGTGGAGGAGGACGGGCTGATCACCATTGCCGGCGGGAAGCTCACCACCCACCGGCGCATGGCCATGCAGGTGATGGAGGCCGTTGCCCAGGTGCTGGGAGGCTCTGCCCGCACCCCCTGTCGCACCGATCAGGAGCCCCTGCCGGGCGGAAGTCCCCTTCCCGAGGATGAAGAAGCTCGGGAGCTGACTCGGGCCCTCCCCGAAAGGGTGGCTGAGCAGTTGGCGGACGTGTACGGATCTCGATGGGTGGCAGTGGGAAAGCGAGCGGCGGAGCAGCCGGCCCTGGCGCGTCCCCTCTGCCCTGGACTGCCATACATCCGGGCTGAGGTGGACCATGCCGTGGAGGAGGAGGGAGCCCTGTCGGTCACCGATGTCCTGGCACGGCGCACCCAGATCCTGCTCCGGGACCCCCAGCAAGGCCTGGAAATCGCGCCGGCGGTAGCGGATCGAATGGCTTCTCTTCTGGGGTGGTCCGAGGACGAACGAGAACGTTCCCTGGCTGCCTACACGTCGGTGGCAGTGGATGCGGTGCGCTTTCGGAATTCACCCGCTCCCTCCCGAGATGAAGCCCCGGTGAGAAGCGTGGCGTCCTGAACGGTCTTTAGAGTCCACCTCCAGTCATGGTTCTCCTCCCCCAGAGCAGCAGCAGGAAGAGCCCCTGGGTGGCCAGAGTGGATCTCTCCGCTCGGAGCACGGCAGTGAAAGGAGCCGCCTTGCCAAAAGCCAGAGGAACCACCAGAGAGACCACCCTCCAACGAGGGATCTCCCCGCACCACCGTCGATAGGGTTCTCCATGGAGGGCAATCAGGCGCTGCTCTTCCCAGGCCACCACGGCGGTATATTGGACGGCACCCACGAACACAGCAAGAATGCCGGGGATCACCCTTCCCGCTGAAACAGAGAAACCAAGCAGAATCAATAAATTAGCTTGATAAAGGGGGTTCCTGCACCAGGCGAACGGCCCGGTTGTGACCAGATCTCCTGCCGAGGAATCCCGGGTTCGACACCGGGGACCGATATGAGACACCGCCTCCATGCGGCGCGCCTCCCCCCAGACCACCAGCAGTAGCCCCACTCCCACTGAGACGACAGAAGGACGGGAAACGACCAGGACCAGGAGCAGAACAGGGACAGGGGTGAGGCCTCGCCACCGAAAAAGGGTCCCTCCCCAGGAGGCCAGGGAGGAACCGGTCACCCCCTGCCTGCCCCGTCATTCATTCCCGTGATCTCCACCACATCACCGGTGGAAGCTAGTAGCTTCGCAAGGGGAAATTGGAGCGGTAGGCGTCGAAGATGTCCTCGGGATCCAGCCCGGCCCCCTTTACCGAAACCATGGCCTCCAGGGCCGCCCCCGAATCGCGGGAAAGGCGATCCGCCTGGTCGATCAACTCTTTGCCCGGGGACCCTCCCCCTCGCACCACCGCTGCCAGGAGAAGGGATTGGATCCGGTCAATGGGCTGACGGGAGGTGGTGATGGCCCGGTCGGCCCAGCTTCCCGCGATGGGAGCATCCCCTCTCTTCCAGGCCAGCTCGGCCAGACGCCGCATGGCTCGGGCCTTCTGGGAGTCGGTCAATGCCTTCTCATAGGAAAGGACCTTCTCATAGTGGAGGCCGGCCTTGTCCGGGAAGCCCAGCTTCTCGTCCAGGACGTCTCCCTTGGTCATGTACGCACCCACCACCTCGTCGGGATCCCGGGCGTACTTGATGATGTTGTTGTAGGTGGAGAGGAGACTGTTCCAGTCCTCCCGCAGGTAGTAGATGCGGGCAATTCCCTTGAGGCCCCCCACATGATTGGGATTGAGCTCCAGTACCTTCTTGAAGCGTTTCTGAGCGGAGTCGATCTTGGACATCTCCAACTCGGCCAGACCCAATTGGAGATTCAAGGAGATGATCTGCTCCGGATCTCCCGCCCCACCCCGCAGGCGCAGGATGGTCTTGTAGGCCTCGGCGGCGGCATTCCAATCCTTGCGGGCAAAATAGCGGGGAGCGATCTCCTCCAGAGAGGGGATGTGGGAGGGAGTCAGGGCCAGCGCCTGCTCAAAGCGTCGAATGGACTCGGCCTCATCGCCCAACGCCGCCAGCACCCTGCCGAACTTGTAGTAGTAGGAAGTCACCTCCTCACGGATGTCTTCATCGTCTACATCCCGCTGCGCCACCGTGCGCTCATACGCCTCGAACATCGGGCGGGCGGAGGTCCATCGCTCGGTGTCAAAGTCGTAGTCCACAAAGAAGGCCTGGGCAGAGGGCTCGG
Organism: uncultured Rickettsiales bacterium; assembly: GCA_964426935.1. GTDB lineage: Bacteria > Myxococcota_A > UBA796 > UBA9615 > JAKLKC01 > CAYRTW01. The sequence continues at coordinate 23,447 of CAYRTW010000012.1, read as the reverse complement.
CAGGATTTATTTCTACCGCTTTGCGGAAATCCGCTGCTGCTCCCTCCCTGTCCAAGAGATGGTCGAGGCGGATACGAGCCCTTTCGGTATACAGGGCGGTCTTTTCCATGGGATCCGACGACGCGGCGGCTTCCCGACCTGCCAGATCGATGACCCTCTCCCAGTCCCCCCGGAGTCGAGCCAGGCGCCGCAGCGCTCCCAGTGCCGGAACGTTGGGAACGTTGGAGCCCACTGCCTTTTCATACCAGGACGTGGCCTGTTCCAGGTCGCGAATCTCGCTTTCGGCTACCCGCCCCAGCTCAAAACGAGCGACGGGGCGATCCTCCTCGGGCAGATGCTCCTCTCGAATGGCGGCGGTGGCCATCCAGGAACTCCAGTCCTCGGAGCTCTGGAAAATGGCCAGGAGGCGGTCGTAGGCGGGCAGATAGCCAGGCTGCTGCTGGACGACCTTCTGCCAGCTTGCGGCGGCCACCTTGGGATTGGACAGGCGCTCCTCCCACAGGGTGGCGATCTCGATGTAGAGGGCTACCCGCTGGGCTTCGGGGGCAGAGGCCGCCTCACGACTAAGGACCGCCACCAGGGCACCCCAGTTCTCCCGTTGGGAGTGGAGCTCCTTGATAGCAGCAAGGGCCCTTGCGTGGGAGGGCTGAGCCACCAGGGCTTCATCAAACAGAGCCCCTGCCCGGGTGAAGTCCGAATCCTTCTCCAAAGCCAATCGACCCAGGTAGTAGGAGGCTGCCGCCCGGGTCTCATCCGTCCGAGCCACGTCCCTCAGCTCGGTGAAATAGAGTTCGGCATCGTCGTAGCGCTTTTCCCGCAGAGCGATGGCTCCCAGTCCCTTGATGGCCAGGGGAGAATGGGGATCCGTTCCGTGAAGTCGCTCGAAGAAGGGGCGATATTCGGGCTGATCGATCTCCTGGGCCGACAGCACCTCGTCCCTCATGGACCGCAAGGAATCCCTGACCTGGGGAACTGAGGTGCGCTCTGCCAGGTCCTCAAGGATTCCCAGCAAGGAGTTCCAACGTTGGAGGGCCGGGTAGACCTGGACGAGGTGATACCCGGAGGCGATGTGGCTTCTCCACTGGGACCGCACCCGCTCATACACCTCCGCTGCGCGCTCCTCATCCCCGATCTGAAGAAGGTGGTCCCCAACTTCCATGTACCGGGCCGCCGCCTCGCTGGGGGTCAGGTCGGCGGTAAATTCTTCGGTCAACTCCAAGAGAGCACCGCCATTGCGGGAGCGCACATGAAGGCGGCGAAGGGCCTCAAACGCCCTCTCCTTCCCCACCGAATCCTGAAAGGCCATTCGGTAGTAGCGGATGGCCTCCTCTGGCTCTCCCAATTCGACGTGGAAGTCCCCCGCCAGCAGGGCATAGAAGGAGCGAACCGGTTCCTTTCCCGCAGTCTCCGCCTGGATCCCGTAGACCTCGGTGAGGCCTCCCCTGTTTCGCTGGGCGGTATAGACCCTCTCCAACCCCTCCAAGGCCATGGAATGACCGGGGACGAGGTGAAGAGCGGTCCGGTATCCCTCGCTAGCTCCATTCAGATCTTCACGAAATTCCTCAAAAAGAAGCCCTTCCTGGAAACTGGCGGCGGCTCTTAGAGAGGAGGACAGAGCCGAGTTTCTGGCGGCGGCCTGGTAAGCCGACAAGGCGGCCTCCCACCGTCCCAAGGACTCACACGCCGCCCCCAGCATGACGGAAGGAAGGGTTGAATCCTCCCCGAAAAGGCCGGGAACCTGCTGCGAAAGGGCCTCCCCCTGACCCGTAGCACGGAGTCCCTCGGCCAGAAACACCTTGAGAACGCGCGCTTCCTGGGGAGAAGCTCCCGGCAGTGCCCCTTGGCACACCTCGACCAGGGCGGCATACCGCCCCGAGGCGCGGAGAAGGGGAAGGAGCATCCCTAGAGAAACGGCTCCGTGGGTATGGAGAGTGCGGGAGGCCACGATCTTTTCCACGGCCTCCTCCACATTCCCCGCCCGACGCCAGGCACGGGCGGAGGCCGCCAGGAAGCCCGCTCTGGCTGCCAGGGCCTCGGTCTCCTGAGCTTCCTGGGCTTCCAAGGAGGCCACACCGGAGGCATCCCCCGAGGTCAGGGCCATGTCTCGCAAATCCAGGATGGACAACAGGAAACCGGGGCGCAGGGCGAGAACCTCTCGGTGGCAGGAGGCCGCCAACTCCCCGTCCTCCAGATGCACCGCCGCAACCCTGGCAGCCCGATACAGCAGAGAGGCTCGCCACTCGGGATCCTGGGCCTTGTCCGATCCCTCTCGCAAAAGGAGATAGAGGTCGTCCCATCGACCTTCGGATCGGTAGACCTCAGCCAGAGCAGAAACAGCCAGCCGGGTCCCTGGTGAGATGTCCACGGCCCCGGAAAGGCAAGCCGCCGCCCGGCCCCCATCTCCGGCTCGCCATGCGTAGGTCAAACCCGCAAAGAGAAGCCAGGCCGTCCGGGATTCCCCCGGCTCCATGGCCTGAGCCATGCGTTCGGCTACCTCTGCCGCCTCCCCATGTCGCCCCAGCCCGGAGAGGCACCTCACCAGCCCTTCACCTGCCGGGGGATAGTTGGAGGCCTCGGCCAAAGCCCCTTTGTATGCGGATACCGCTCCTTCCAGGTCTCCCAACCTCTCCGCCCGGACCTCGGCTCCCTTGACCAGGTAGGCCACGCGGGTCCGCAGATCCTCACACTTCGCTGCCTCCTGAGCGTAGAACTCCGCCAAGGCCAGGAAATCCCCGCCGCTCCGCGCCGTCTGGCGCAACCCCTCCCGAGCCACTCCTCCATGCACCGAAGATCCCCGCGCCGCAGTGAATGCCGACGCGGCCCCCTCCAGATCTCCTCCAGCCAGATAGAGCTCACCCGCTCGCACCCATAAGGAAGCCCCCTCTTCCCCGGTTGCCCCCCGGGCCGACTCCCTCAAGATCCCCGCCGCCCGGAGAGGCTGACCACCGACCAGGAGCATGTCCAGCAGGGTCTCCCCCGCCAGACCGGGATCCACGGCGTGGGCCTTCTCCGCCGACTTCAGGGCCTCCGCCAGATCCCCCTTCTCCCCTTGATGAATCGATGCCGCCCTCAGCCAGGCCCAGGCTCCATCCGCTCCTCCAGCAGCCTCGGCAAAAGCCTGGTACCTCTTGGCCAGATCGGCCTGCTTCCCTGCGGCTGGAGCAATCCTTTCCAGGGTCAGCAAGGCGGGAAGAAACAGGGGCTCCGCCTCCAGACAGGCGATGAAGGGAGCAGCGGCTTCTGCCGGCTGGTGCATCAACTCATCAAACAGCCTCCCCATCTCGTAGGAAGCACGGGCCGCCTGACCGGGGCCACCGCTCTGGCAGGTGCGCTCCAGGACAGAGACCAGGGAATCCCACTGCTCCCGTCGATAATGGATTTCCCTCAGAAAACGCAGTGCAATGTAGCTCTCAGGTGCCGCTTCCAGGGCAGCGTTCAGATCGGCCTCAGCACCAGCAGGGTCGTCCCGTTGGGCCAATCGAATCTGGGCCGCCGCCAGCAGCACCGCCGCACGGGACGCTCCCTGAGCAAGGGAACTCGCCTGCCGGGAAAGGAGATCCGCCGCTTCTTCCCAGTTCTCCCGGGCCGCAGCGATCCTCACCAATTCCCGCAGAGCCGGGGTCCATCCTGGATCAGCCTCCACCGCTCTTCGGGCAAGCGCCTCAGCCCCCTCCCAGTTTGACCGCTGGTGACTCTCGATTCGAGATGCCTCGAAAAGAAGCTCTGCTCGCTCGGGGCCCTTGGGCGAAGCCTCGGCCAGAAGGGACAGATGCTCCAGCACCCGTTCCCATCCTCCTGCGGAAGACACTGCGGTGACAGGCAACGCCCCCAAAGGAGCGGTATTGATGGGGGTCGCCGCCCCTCCCAACGGGGTACCCCCCAGCCCTGGACCCCCCAAGGCCGGGCTCTTCACTCGGGAGGGAGGCTCCCCCACCGAATCCGCGTTCGCTGAAGGGGAAAGAACCGCCATGGACGGCGTCTCTTTTCGGATGGGAATCTCCCCGGTGGAGAAGAAATCTCGCACCGCCGGATCCTCTTCCACCGGCGGCATCCCTTTGCGGGAGGTGGGGGCCACTTCCGGGGCCTCTGCGTCGTCCCGAACCGGTGGTTCGTCCTCCAGGAGCTCCACACCCTTGCGGACGGGCGTGGACGATGGGGCCTTGGGGACAGAGGGGGAAACGATGGTGGCAGGAACAACGGACTGAACAGGCGCCGATGTGGGGATGAGGGTGGACTCGGGCACCACCGTGGGAGTCGGCTCAACCACAGGTGTTCGGAGAGGGGGAGCTGAGGCCCCCTTGACCCCTGAACCGGGGGGGGCAGCAACAGGAGGAGAGGACGGGGCCTTGGAGACGGGAGGCGGAGGCGTTGGGGCGACACTGACCGGAGTGGGTGGGGGCTTGACCCTGGATTCCACGACCGGCGGGGGGACTGCAGGAGGAGGCGCGACCGGAGGAGGAGCCACCGGGCGAGGTTCGGGGCGAGCCGCCAGGGTCTGGGACGCTCGGGCCGAGGCGGGTGGCGGCACAGGGGGAGCGTCATCCCGAACAAAAGTACCCGCGTCCTGGGCAAAGAAGAGGTCTTCCAGATCTCCAAACCCTTCGTCGCGCACTTCGGTCTCGCCACCCGGTTCTCCGGGGCCACTCTTCTTCTTCTGCGCCATGGACGCTGATTCTCCCGACTTGAGCCGCAGCGACGCCGCAGCGGACGTGCCTCTCCCAGGGAGGGCCGGCGCAGGATACCAGGGAGGCGCCCTCTTGTCACAGCGTCCGCTGCGGACTCCCCACCCCGTCCGTCCTTGACCGGGGCACGACCGATCCGTACAGTGCGCCTGCCTTTCGCAGAGAGGGAGGAAGGCTCACGGAGGCTGGACGATGCGAGTCGTGGTTACCGGCGGTGCGGGCTTCATCGGTTCCCATTTGTGCGACCGGCTGCTGGACAGGGGTGATGAGGTCACTGTTCTGGACAATCTGGTGACCGGCAACCTGGAAAACCTGTCCCACCTTCGCGACTCCCGGTTTCGCTTCATCCAACACGACATTTCCGAACCCCTCCCCTTCCGAGATCCGGTGGATGCGGTGTTCAACCTCGCCTGTCCCGCGTCTCCGGTGGATTATATCCAGCTCCCCATCGAAACCCTGAGGGTGGGGGCGATGGGGGTCCACCACATGCTGGAGTTGGCGCGGACCCACGGTGCGGTGTTCCTTCAGGCCTCCACTTCCGAGGTCTATGGGGACCCTGAGATCCATCCCCAGCCCGAATCCTACTTCGGCCACGTCAACCCCATCGGGCCGCGTTCCGTCTATGACGAGTCCAAGCGCTTTTCCGAGGCGATGGTGATGGCCTATCACCGCACCCACAAGGTCAGGACCCGAATGGTGCGGATCTTCAACACCTATGGGCCCCGGATGCGCCTTGATGACGGGAGGGTGATTCCCAACTTCTTCACCCAGGCTTTGCGAGGGGAGCCCATCACGGTCTACGGCGACGGCTCCCAGACCCGCAGCTTCTGCTACGTGTCCGATCTGGTTGAGGGAATCCTTCGGCTGTCTGGCACGGATTATTCCGATCCGGTCAACCTGGGAAATCCCATCGAACGGTCGATGCTGGACATGGCCCGGGAGACGATTCGCATCACCGGATCGACCAGCCCCATCGTGTTTCATGAGCTACCCCAGGATGATCCCAAGCTGCGGAGACCGGTGATCGACCGGGCCCGGGCCGTGCTGGGATGGGAGCCTCGGGTGGGTCTGGAGGAAGGACTGGGGGCGACCCTGGCGGACTTCAGGGCCAGACTTCTGCGGGCGGATGCCAGATAGATAGACTGGAGCGAAGGAACTGGCGCGAGGCGCCGACGGCGGAAGGGGCTACCGTTTCAGAAGCGGGCCTGCAACCCGGCTCCCAGCCGGAACAGGACCTTGGTGGCGTCGGGCTTGGGCTCTTTTTCGGTGGGGGAAATCCCCCCCAGGTTGGGATCCGAAAGAAAGTCCGCCTTGCCCAATCCCACCAGGATGCCAAGGGGCATGTCCACGTAGAAGCCCAACCCCGAGGGGGAATCGATCTGGAGGCCGACGGCGGGTTCGATGCCCACCAGGACCGAGGAAGGGCGGGTGGAGTACACCTCCTCGATGTTCTTCTCAAAGCCAGGAGCCAACAAAATGGGGACTCCCAGGCCGGCGTAGAGCTTAACTGGACTGTTCGGGGTGAAAAACACCCGTACCCGGGGGTCCACCAGGGCGAAGGCTGCTGGCCCGGAATCCCATGGGGCCGTTCCCACGGTGGTTTCGTTGAGGCCATCCCCGTCCACGTCGTAGCCGGCGGTGTATTCCCTGCGGAGAAGCTGCTGGCCATAGAGGACCCCTCCTTCAAAGCCCACTTCCAGGAAATCGGCCACCGAGAACCCCAGCCCAACCACCCCATACCCCGAGGTTCCACTTCCGGTGGTGCCCCAGGAATACTCCTCGTCCTTTCGGCCTCCGTCCTGGAGGTGGACGGTGGTGCTGTACATCAGCTTGGTGGCCCCCGCGACCAGGCCCCCCGACAGGCGCAGGCTGAACACTCGCCCGTGACGATGCCTCTTCTTCTTCCACTCGTTCCAGGTGCCCCCTTGCCGGGAGTACCTCCTGTATTCACTGGGGCCCATCCCTTTCTTGCGGGCATCGGAGAAGGACATGACCCCCTTCCCCGCCTTGGGCTCGTTGTCCCTGGGCTCATCATCCAAATCTTCGATGTCATCGGTGCGGGTGTTGCGGCGCCCCCGGTCGTCGTCATGGTCGCGAGAAGGGGTCCGCCTCTCATCCCTTCGGGTGTCCCCTCGGCGGTCATCATCCCGAGCCTGACGACGAGATTCGTCTTCGCGGCGCCTCTCCTCGGCAGCGGCCTTCCTTTCCGCCTCCTCCTGGGCTCGCCTCTCCTCCAGGTCCGCTCTTCGTCGCTCCTCCTCCCGTCGCTCCTCATCTCGGCGATCCTCGGCGCGACGTTCCTCCTCTTCCCTCTGCCTCGCTTCCTCCCGGCGGCGCTCCTCATTCCGAGCCGATCCCGGGTCCTCGTTTCCGCCCCTCTCTCTACCTCGCCCTCCTCCGGAATCGGCCTCGTCGGCAGCCATCAGGGCATCGGGCATGGCCTTGTCGATGGCGGAGACCAGGGCCTTGACCAAGACCCCTTCTTCACCCGATGGGAAGGATCGCTTCATGGCCCCCAGTTCCCGACCGTCGGCGGTGGAAAAGAATCTCAGCTCGGTGCGAACGGTGCTGCCCTCTCGGGACACCACACCGGAGACGGCCAGTTGGGCATCGAACCGCTGGCCCAGGCGCTGAAGGCACACGGGGGTGTCGGGACACTCCGCAGCGTTGCGCCCCAGATAGAGTTGCACATCCTCCCCAGCAGCCACCTCCCCTCCCAGGGCCTCCCCCATGAGTTGGACCATGGTGTCATAGAGGAGGAAGGCCAGCCCCGCTTCGTCATCGGTGGCGGGCTGGAACTCGATGAGCACCGTGCGGCCCGCGGCGGCGGCGCGGCCGGTCAAGGTCAGAAACAAAAGCGCTGCAAGGCAGATGCCGCGGGACCAGACCCGCATTCGACGTACCCCCGGAAGCAAAGGAGCCGCAGCATGGCAAAGGAGGGGGTCCCGGTCAAGCCGAAGGACTTCAACGTCAGGGGAGGGGACAGGTCGAGGGCTCACGGGTTGGCGAATCGCAGCAGCAGAAGGGAAAGATCTTCCCAGGTGGTCAGCAAGGCGAGGTTCAGGAGAAGCACCACCAGGAAGGGAAGAGTCGCCAGGAACACCTTGCTCACCGGCCACCGAAAAAACCCAGAGGAGATGAACAGGTTGATGCCAAAGGGAGGCGTGGCAAAGCCGATCTCCAGGTTCACCACGAACAAGATCCCCAGGTGAATGGGGTTGACGCCGTATGCCAGGGCGATGGGGACCACCAACGGGGCCACCACCACGATGGCGGAGAAGATGTCCATCAGGCACCCAACCACCAGGAGAAGCAGGTTCAAGGCCAGGAGGAACCCCATCCGAGTGTCCACCAGTTCCTTCATCCAGGCGGTTGCAGAGGCCGGAACCTGCTCCAGCTTCATGTACCCGGTCAGCACCATGGCCATCAGGATGATGATGAACAAGCTCCCCACCAGGACCATGGTTTCGCGAAGGATTTCAGAGAATTCCGAAATCTTTACCTGGCGATGAACCACCATCTCCACCAGAGCCGCGTACACCGCCGCCAAGGCGGAGACCTCAATGACAGTCGCCTTGCCGCTGTAGATGGCCCCCAGCAGGAGGAGGGGCAGGGCCAGGGCGAAGGCCCCATCCCGCAGTGAGCTCAGCAGCTCACCTACCCGGAACGGAGTACGCACCCCCATTCCCCGAATCCCCTTCCACATGACGTAGGCGCTCAGGGCCAGCACCGTGACCAGCCCGGGCAGCACCCCCGCCAGGAAGAGGGCGTTGATGTCCACTCCGGCAATGACCCCGTACACGATGAGGGGCAGGGAGGGAGGGGCCAGGATCCCCACCGCCCCCGAGGCCGTCAAGAGCCCGATGGAGAAGCTCTCCGAATACCCTTCGGCCTTGAGAGCCGGGACGACGATGGCTCCGATGGCGACGATGGTGACCGCGGAACTTCCCGACAGGGCTGCGAACAAGGCGCAGGCGAGGATCGCCGCCACCGCCAGTCCCCCCGGCATCCACCCCACCAGGGCCCGGGCGATGCGAACCAGTCGGGTGGAGATTCCACCTCGACTCATGATGGTCCCCGCCAGGGTGAAGCAGGGGATGGCCACCAGGAAGGGAGTGGCCGCCAGATCCGACATCTCCAGGAAGAAGCCCGCCACCTTGTTCTGGAAGGGCAGGCCCTCGTTGGCAGCGGAAAACACCGTCATTCCCAGGAGGGTCAACATCCCCAAGGACACAAAGAGAGGAGCCCCCAGCAGGGCCAGCACCACAACCAGCAGGGGAAGGGCGGCTACCGGACCCAGGCCCATCCACCCCAGCACCGCCAGGACCCCCACCACCAGCACCGCCCAGAGGGGAGCTCGGGGATTTCCGGTGGGCGTTTCCATAGCGGGAACGGCCACTTGACTCACGGCCCCCCCCCCTCTCCACCCTGGTTCCTCAACTGTTCCCACTGCCCCAGGGTCCGCAGCAGAAATCGGAAGGACAGGATGGCGAAGGTGGGCACCAACACCAGCCGAACCTGCCACAGGGGAACCTTCAGCACCGTGGTCAGCGTCCCCGCCTCTTTTTCTTGGAGAATGAACCCCACGGCCAACACCGCCAGGAGCCCGCAGAAGCCCGCGGCTACAAATCCCGCCAGCACTGAAAACACCGCCCGGGCCTTGAGAGTCAGGCTTCGGTCAAGGATTTCGATGGTGATGTGCCTCCCCTCGGCCGTGGCGAGGAGGGCCCCCAAAAAACATACCCACAAGAGGAGGATTCCCGAGAACTCATCCGCCCAGGGGAGCCCCATCCCCGCCCAGCGCAGCACCCCCTTCCCCGCCACCAGGAGAACCAGGGCCACCAGACCCGAAGACGCCACCACCCTCTCCCCTCGGAGCAACCAGGCATCCAATCGACGAAGAGGTCCAAGCACTTTTTCTAGCCCCCCTTGGTCTTGCGAAACGCGCTCAGTCCGTTGGTGACTTTCTGAAGAAGGGCCTGGGAGAAGGCTCCTTTCTGCACCAGCTTCGGTCCAACGGCGGTGGTGGCCAGGCGGAATGCCTCCCTCTCTTGGGGAGTGAGTTTGGCGATCTGGATGCCCTCTCCCTTGAACCCATCGAAGAACCCGGCGTCCAGCCCACGCACCTGGGAGCGAGCCTTGTATTGAAGATCCACTTTATAGGACAGCATCAGGTCCCTCAGATCCTGGGGCAGGGAGTTCCAGAACTTGAGGTCGAACACCACCGCCGCCGGCTGATAGGAATGGTCCGAGTCCGTCCAGTACCTGGTTTCGGTGAACCACTGGGCCGAGGTAGCATAGATGGGCGTGGTGGTGAAGGCGTTGACCAGACCGGTCTGGAGGGAAGTCAACACCTCGGGGACCGCCAGGGGCACGGCGCTGACCGAAAGAGTCTCCCACAGGGCCTTCTGCACATCGCTCTCCTGCATGAACATCTTCAGACCCTTGAGATCGGCGGGGGTACGAATGGGGCGGGTCTTGTTGCCGAAATCCACCCAGCCGTTCTCGGCCCAGCAGTAGAGGAAAAGCCCCTTCCGGGCCAAGGCATCTCGCAGATCGGCATAGACCACGGCGTCCATGACGAAGTCCGCCTCTTCGGCGTTGCGAAAGAGGAAGGGCAACTCCAGCACCTGAAGCTCGGGGACCTTGGCCGACATGCCGCCGGTGGAAAACCCTCCCCCGGTGAGCTGCCCGTATGCCATCTTCTCCAACATCGCCCTCTCATCCCCCAACTGCCCACCCAGGTACATTCGCACCTGGACCCTGCCCCCCGAGTCCTTCTCCACGTTCCTCTTCAGCTCAAAGAGGATATCGGCCCAGGGAGTGCCCTCGGGTGCCAGGGTGCCGAACTTGAGCTGGATGGCGTCGCCGGCCCAAGGGGCCCGGGGAAGAGCCAGGAGGGCCACCAGAAACAACATGAGCAGGGAGGCAAGGAGGGCAGAGGGGGGAGGGGATTGGGTCATGGGTTCCTTGAGGCGGTCAGCAAGGGCGATCTTGCCACATGCCTCGGGCGGGGGACGAGAGCCGGTCAGTCGGAGAAGTGCTCGTTGATTTCACTCAACCAGATGGCGGCAGACTTCCTGGCCTGTTCGTCCTCGAAACGATAGCCGCGAGTCGGGTTGACCGGGGTGGCCAGGATATGGCGAAGAGCCTTCTCAAAGTCGGCCCGGTTTCCGGTCCGGCGGCAGTAATACTGGGCATAGAGCAGGTGGTTGGAGAGATCGTCTGGGAAGGTGGTGAGCGCCTTGCCAAAGTGCTCTCGGCTCAGCTCGGGAGATCGACCCGCAAAGGCGGGAATCTCAACGTAGTAAGCCCCGAAGAACCGATGAACTCCTCCTTGGAAGTAGCATTCATCCAGCTTCAGGACCACCGTGTTGAGGGCCTTCACCTTGGGGATGTCAAAGGCCACCGACAGGATCCCCTTGAGTTCTCCCCACCGGGCCCAGTTGGCCGCTGTCCAGAAAGCGGCGGGGACCTCTTCCAGGGTCAGCAGGGGGGCCGCTTCGGGGATCTTCTTTCCGTCCTCCAGGGCGGCGGCGAAGGCAGCGTTGGTACGCAACCCCATCAGCCCCACCTCCTTTCCCTTGAGATAGGCATCGCGCCTCTGATCTTTTTCGGTGAGAAATCCCTCGGCGAGATCATACCAGGCAAGAGAAAGCTGAGTAAAAACATGGAGATTACCTCTTCCTGCCCCTACCTCCGCCTCTCCCAGGGCGATGGCCTCCCGGAGCTTGACCTCCAGGTGACGCTCGGCCATGGCGGCGTCCAGGGGAGAGGCGCCGCCCGGGGGGATGGGCCCCTCCTCACGACAGGAGAGGGGCTTCCAGGAGGGGTCGTAGACAGGGGCAACCGGCGCCGGAGAATCGAGGGGAGAGGAGGAGGCAGCCTCGGGAAGGACAGCAGGAGGAGGGGCCTCCATGGCCTTGGATGACGTGGCGCGACACCCCCATCCCCCGGCTCCTCCCAGGAGCATCAGGCCACCAAGCAGAAAAGAGGGGAAGCGAGGCATCGGGTTTCCTGACCGTGAAGGGTGCCCGCGACCGCCCCGAGACCCCACCGGAGTGGGGGGGGTTCTACCCCGCGCAGGGAGGGGAGTCAACGAAAGGGAAGGCGCCCCTATAGGAGCTCCGCCGCCTTCTCCGCCAGGGGAGACCGCTCCCCCTTGAACAGGGTCATGTGCCCCGCCAGGGCCTCTCCCTTGAACTTCTCCACCACGAAGGAGAGCCCGTTGGACGTGGAGTCCACGTAGGGGTTGTCGATCTGGTAGGGGTCCCCGGTCAGCACCACCTTGGTTCCCTCCCCGGCGCGGGTGATGATGGTCTTGATTTCGTGAGGTGTCAGGTTCTGGGCCTCGTCAATGACCAGGAACTGATGGGGAATGGAGCGGCCTCGGATGTAGGTCAACGGTTCGATCTCCAAGAGGCCGCTGTCGATGAGATCCTGATACCCCTTGTCCCGGCCCTTCCCTTTGCTCCCCTGCTCACGGGACAGGTCCATGAGGAATTCCACGTTGTCATAGACGGGCTTCATCCAGGGGTTGAGCTTCTCATCGATGTCTCCAGGCAGAAATCCAATGTCCCGACCCAGGGGAAAGATGGGTCGGCTGACCAGGAGGCGATGGAACCCCGCCCCGTCGCCGCTGCGGTGCAGACCTGCGGCGATGGCCAGCAAGGTCTTTCCAGTACCGGCCATGCCCACCAGGGTCGCCATCTTGATGTCGTCATCCAGAAGGAGATCCAAGGCAAAGGACTGTTCCTTGTTGCGGGGAAACACTCCCCACACCCCCTCCTTGACCCTCTTGAGCTGCCGTACCCTGCTGGAGCCGGGGACGGCCCGGGCCAGGGCGGTGTGATTGGCGTTTCCCTCGTTGCGGAGCACCACGTACTGATTGGCATGAAGGGGCTCGCCAATGACATCAGCCTCCCCCTCCCTGTAGAGCTGCTCGATGACCTCCCGGGGAACGATTCTCTCCGCCTGTCCGGTATAAAGCTCAGCGATCTCAGCCACTTTCCCATGCTCATAGTCCTCTGCCCTCAGTCCCAGGGCGTCGGCCTTGATTCGCATATTGGTGTCCTTGGTGACCACGATCACCGGCCCCCCCTCTCCTCCCCTTTGATGAAGGTACAGGGCGGCGCCCAGGATCAGGTTGTCGGCTCGGGAGGAGGAGGACACCCGGCCCAGGGGTTCAGGCAACTCCTGGTGGGTAAGGTCGACCCGCAGCAGCCCCCCGCCAGGAAGATCCACCCCTCGGGCCAGATCCCGCTCGGCCCGGAGGCCGTCCAGATGGCGAGAGACCTGCCGGGCATTCCTGCCGATCTCGTTGAGATCCTTCTTGAAACGGTCGATCTCCTCGATGACGGTGATGGGAATGACCACCACGTTGTCCTCGAACTGAAACATGGCCGAGGGATCGTAGAGGAGAACGTTGGTGTCAAAGACGTAGGTCTTGCGGTTCACGAAATCCCTCCAGGGACGGATAAAGGGGCCAGGAAGATGGGGAACTGAAGATGCCGGGTTTGCAAGGAGAGACCGGGACGGAGGGTCCCCGGGTCCTCATGCTGGAAGAGTGGGATCAACGGGCGGTGAAACGCATTTCCGAGTCGAAGGACTGGGACTCGGAGGCGCGACGGGTGTACTGGAGGTGGACCTGATCCAGCACCACCTCCCCCTGGCGCCGTTCCCCCGTACCCAGATAGAGGTCGAGGAGGCCAGGGGCTCCCGCATCGGCAGGGGTGCCCGGCATCTTTCGGGCCAGAAAACGGATCCGGTTCTCCCCTCTCCTCACAAAGGGAGTGACATCCGCCACCAGGGTTCCTTCCCGAGCCCGAAACGTGCCCATGGAGATGCCATTGACCAGCACCTCCACCTCGTACCCGGTGCCTCCTCCCCGTGACTCCCGAGAGACCACCCAATACCTTCCAGTTACCTCCCTTTCCCCGGACCCCTCCCCCTGAGCCAGGGAAGAATCGACGGGGGGAAGTGCCCCGGGAACCGCAGGCGAGCCCTCCGGCGGGGGTCGCATCCCATTCGATTCGGAAGGGGGGGATGGGGGTTGAACGCTCCCCTTCCCTGGGGGGGGGCTGGAAGGAGGGGGTGTCCCTTCCTGAGTGCCATAGCGAGGGCCAACGATGTTGAGGTTGCCGTTGGCGTCCAGGACCACATCCACCCCAGTGAAACGGAAATCCCGATAGCCGGTGATGAGCACGCCGTTGAGGAACACCTGCACTCCCCCCCCGGCGCGGGCACTCCCAGAGGAAAGAGGCCCCAGCATCAGGCTCGCCAGGGTCAGCAGGACAAGCGCGGCGAGGGGACGACGAGGCCAGGGACGACCTCCACCGGATGCATGGGCGAGGACAACTCGACCCGGGCGATGAAAGGACACCTGCCTACTCCTGGCTACGACGACGGGATGCCCTGGGGGTCGGCTCGTCCTCCTCACCACCCACCCGGATCCGCAGCTCTTTTCCCACCTTGAACACCGGTAGGACCTTGGCCTCCACAGCGATGTTGCTTCCCGTCTTGGGGTTGCGACCGGCGTAGGGGCGATAGTGCTTGGCCCGGAAGCTGCCGAAACCTCGGATCTCAATCCGATCTCCCTTGACCAGGGCCTCGGTCATGGAATCGAACAGCAACCGGACGATCTGCTCTGCCTGCTTTCGGGTGATCCCCGATTTTTCTACTACCGCGTCGATCAGTTCGGACTTCGTCATCAACCCTCCCGCAGAGGTATCCCGGCGGTCAGAAGCCGCATCGGGGCTGCAAATGCACCTGGAGTGGCCAACTTTCCCAGGCGAGGACTGGACGGATTATTCGGGGCGAAGGCGGGGGTGTCAACCCTAAGGAGTTGAAAGTGTTGAAGGAATCCTGGCATCTGCCAAATGGAGGTCTCGAATGCGCAGTTCGATGGAGCGTTGACCACGAAACACATTCACCTGAGGGCTGAAGGCCAGATCCACTCGCTCCGGCAGGCCCGCCGCCGTCCACCCCAACCCGAACCCCACCGCCCTGATTCTCCCTCCCCCTCCTTCCACCGAGATGGCCAGGCCTCCCGAGGCGATGTCCTTCTTGCTCACCACCCGGGCACCCCGGACCACGAACACCGGTTCGGGATTGGCCAACCCGAAGGGCTGCAGGAGATGCAAATCCCCCAAGAGGGCCTCCCCCACTTCGGCCGGATCCATTTCCCCATCGGTGAGAAGAGAGGGAATCCGATCCTCTGCCGACATTGCACTCCATAGTTCCCTCTCAAAGCGCTGCTTGAGGAGGGGAAGCTGGCTCTCCTCCACCGTCAACCCCGCTGCGGCCCGGTGCCCCCCAAAGCGCTGCAGGAGATCGGAGCATTGGCGTAACTCCCCATAAAGATTGGTTCCGGGGACGGTTCGAGCGCTTCCCCTCCCCACTCCGTCCCTCACCGAAATCAGCACCGCCGGTTTCCAGAACTGCTCCACCACCCGGGCCGCCACGATCCCCACGACTCCGGGGTGCCACTCCTTCGACCACAGGACCAGTCCCCTTCTTCCTTCCAGATCTCCTCCGGCCTTCACCTGAGCCAATACCTCAGACCAGGTACCGTCCTGGATCTCTTGCCGGCGGCGATTGATACCGTCCAGGTCGACGGCGAGGCGCCCGGCGGTGGACTCGTCGCCGGTGAGAAGGAGATCCACTGCCGGGGCGGCATCGTCCAACCTGCCGGCGGCGTTGATGCGCGGTCCCAGGCGAAATCCCAGAGTGGATGCGGTCAACGGCTCCTCGGATGAAGTCCGGGAAACCTCCAGAAGGGCTCTCAAACCCGGGCGACGGCGCTGCTCCAGCACCTTCAGTCCCTCCCGCACCAGGAGGCGATTGACTCCTCGCAAAGGAGCAAGATCCGCCACCGTCCCCAAGGCCACTACATCCATCAGGGCCTTGAGATTGGGCTCCTTCCTGCCCTCGCCAAACCACCCCCTCTTTCGGAGTTCCCGCCGAGTGGCCACCACCAGGAGGAAGCACACCCCCACCGCAGCCAGGTCGGCGAAGGGCCCCTGGGGGTCGGAGACCCGAGGGTTGAGGAGAGCCAGCACCTGGGGAAGGGAGGCACCGGGGGTGTGATGGTCGCAGATGATGACGTCTACCCCCCTGGCCCGGGCCCGATCCACCTCAGCCACCGCCGACGTCCCGTTGTCACAGGTCAGAAGAACCCCGATGCCCCGATCACAGAGGACATCCACGGTTCGAAAGGAAAGTCCGTAGCCATCCTTCTCCCGGTCGGGAATGAACCAGGTGGCCCGCCCGCCTGCCTGGGTCAGAAATTCGGTGAGGACAACGGTGGAGGTCACTCCGTCCACGTCGTAATCCCCATGAATGCCTACCGTCTCTTGCTTGCACACCGCGTCGGCCAGGCGGTGAGCCGCCATGGTCACCCCGGGCAGGCCCTCGGGATCGGGAAGATCGGCCATGGTGCCATGGAGAAAGCGGTGGGCATCCTCGGGATTCCCCAGCCCTCGAGCCCAAAGCAGGGAGGCAATTCGAGGAGAGGTCCCCACCGCCTGGGCCAGGGCGAGGACAGGGGAGTCCATCGCGAGCGCTCGGGAGCGCCATACCCGAGGGAGCCGGGATTCAGGGTTCATGAAGGCCTCAAGGGGAAGCACCGATCCCGGCAACACCCGGGGAGGGCATCCGCAACCCCCGAGGTTGGAACTCTACTCCCGAACGATGGCCCGGGTGTCCATGGGGAACCAGCGGGACAGGTAGATGATGACCGGGCTGGCGATGAAGATGGTCGAGTAGGTTCCCGAAATCACTCCGAAAAGAAGACACAGGGCCAGGTTCCTCAAAACCGGTCCCCCCAAAAGAACCAGCACCAGCACCACAAACAGCACCGTCAACGAAGTGAGGATGGACCGGGACAGGGTCTCATTGATGCTCCGGTTGATCACCCAGCGGATGTCCTTGCGGCGGTGGCGGCGAACGTTCTCTCGGATTCGGTCGTACACCACGATGGTGTCGTTGACCGAATACCCCAGGATGGTCAGGGCCGCGCCCACGATGTCCATGTTGATCTCCCGCTGGAGGATGATCATCACCCCCACTGCGATGGCCACATCGTGAATCAAGGCGATGACCGCTCCGGGAGCGAAGCTCATGTCGAACCGGAAGGCCACATAAACCAGGATGAGCAGGGAGGTGATGAGGACGGACAGGATGGCCTTCTCCCGCAGCTCCTTGCCGGCCTTGGGACCCACCGTATCTACCTTCAGGACCTCAAAGGTCCCCGGCCCCATGGACGAGCTCTTCTGGAGGGACTCTTTGATCTTCTGGGAGATTCCTGGAAAGCGAATCACCAGCCCATCGGCATCTACGTTGGAGGAGCTGACCCAGGCGTCGGCGGAGGATGAAGAACCTCCCGAAGGGGCCACGGCCACGGGAGGGGGCACTCCCACAGGGGGAGCGGGTGCAGCCCCTTCCGCCGTAGACCCTGGCACGGCCTCCTCGGGAGGGGCCGGTGCTTCGGACCCCGGGGCAACGCCGGTGACCGGGAGGGGGGTCACCGCACCAGACGCCGGAGGGGCTGGGTCGCCGGTGCCCGCCATCACCTCTGAAGGACCAGCCCCCGCCAGTCCCGCCCCCGCGGGAGGAGGAGAGGGGGGTGGAGACGATTCAGCAGGGTCCCCCTTCAGAGCCCCCTCGGGCGCCCCCCCCTCGACGGGTGCGCTGGCTGGCGGACCGGCCTGGGGGACCACCTCCCCTCCCTTGACGGTAGAAGAGCCAGGAAGAAGACCCCTCTTCACCAGGACCGCATTCACCGCCGCAGGGGTCAGTTTCTCTTTGGGAACCACCTCCATCTCCGTGCCTACCTGGGGATCGAAGCGGATGGAGGTGAAGGCCTCGGCGCCATACTCCTCCTCCAATGCCTTGCGAAGAATCTGGTAGGTGTCTTCGGAGCCAAAGTGAACGTCCTGCACCCTGACCAGGTAGGTTCGGTCCTCCTGAGGGCCAAACTGCTGGACCGAGTCGTTGGCCATTCCCACCTCGCTCAGGGCCTTGCGAATGTCATCAATCCCCTTGCCTTCCGACACCTTGAGGTGGATCTCCGTGCCCCCGGTGAAGTCGATCCCCCACTTGGGCCCGATGAACAGACCATAGAGGAGAAAGAAAAGGATGAGTGCCGCCGACCCGATGATGGCGTTGGGAGCGACGGCGATGAAATTGTAGTTGGTACCTGGCTTGATCCACTGCATGGCGCGGCTGCCTTCCAGAGAGCTTCAAACGCTGATGGTCTTCACACCCCGACCTTCGATGAGATACTCGAAGATGAGGCGGCTGATGACGACGGCGGTATAAACGGTGGTGATGATGCCAATCATCAAGGTGACGGCGAAGCCCTTGAGGGGGCCACTGCCATACGAAAACAGCACTACACCAGCAAAGAAGGTGGTGACGTTGGCATCGAGGATGGAGGAGAAGGCCTTGTCGAAGCCCGCCCCCACCGCGGCTCGGACCGACCGACCGGCCCGCAGCTCCTCACGGATGCGTTCGTTGATGATGACGTTGGCGTCCACCGCCATACCGATGGTCAGGGCGATTCCGGCGATGCCCGGCAGGGTCAGGGTAGCTCCGAAGGCGGCCAGCATTCCCAGGAGATACAAGCCATTCATCACCAGGGCGGCGTCGGCGATGATCCCCGCGACCCGGTAGTACAAGATCATGAACAGGACCACCAGGGAGGCCCCCAGGGAGAGGGCGATCGCTCCCGCTCGCACCGAGTCCTTGCCCAGGGTTGCCCCCACCGTGCGGTTCTCGGCAATGCGAACGGGGGCGGGCAGGGCTCCCGCCCGAAGAACCAGCACCAGGTCGCTGGCTTCCTTCATGATGTTCCCGGCGTCCCCGTCCCCCATCTCGATGGAAGCTCGCCCTCCCCCGATCTTCTCCCGAATCACCGGCGCCGACTTGACGTTCCCATCCAGCACGATGGCCAACTGCTTACCTACGTTGGCCTCGGTGACATCGGCGAAGATGTCCGCCCCCTCAGGGGTAAAATCGATGCTGACATAGGGAACCTGGAACTGGTCATAGGCCACCCCGGCGTTGTCCAGCATGTCCCCGGTCAGGACCGAATCCCTTTTCACCAGGTAGGGTTCCTTCCGCGCCAGGCTGCGGGTCATCGGGTCCCAGTCCTTTTTGAACAGGACGATGGTGCCCTCGGGGAGCCCCTTGGAGGAGCTCAGCGCCGCGTTGATCTGATCGTCGGAGAAATCTTCCCCCAAACCAGCCTCGGTCCGCGCCTTCTCCACCGCTGCTTCCAAAGACCCCGGGGGGAGGGAGTCGTCAACGATGTGGAACTCCAACTGGGCGGTGGTTCCGATGAGCTTGATGGCCCTCTCGGGATCGTCCACTCCGGGGAGTTGGACATTTACCGCGTCGTTGCCCTTGACGGTGATCACCGGCTCGGAGACCCCATACAGATCGACCCGGTTCCGCAGGGATTCCACCACCTGGGACATGGCGTTGGAGCGCAGCTCGTCGGCGTATTGGGGCAGGTATTCAAAGCGAACGGCCCCCGCATCTTCCCCCGATTCAACCCCCACGTATTTGAAGATGGAGTAGCTGTCGGTAAACCACTTCTGGATGGTGGCGGCATCGGCGGCGTTGGCGGGCTTCACCAGAAGATCGGCTGAGCCAATGGGACGAGTCACCCTGGCACCCTTGACTCCCACCCTCTCCAACCCTTCTTCCACGTTCTTGATGGACCGCTGGGCCTGCCCCTCCAAGGCAGCCTTGACGTCCACGTCCAGGACCACGTCGATCCCCCCCTGAAGGTCCAGCCCCAGCTTGATCTTCTGCTCGGGGAACATGCTGGCCCAGGCGGGAGGTGGATTGTCAGCCTTGGCTTGACCAGCTCCCTCCGTGGTGCGGACCTTCTTCTTCAGGGCCAGGTCAGAGGCGGTGTCCCACCCCCCCAGGGTGAACACCAGGAGCCCGCAAGAGAGCAGGGTGAAGAACACCGTAAGCACCAGTCGAAACCACCAGTTACCACTCATGTCATGTCCTCGAATGGGCCCTTGAAGGGCGACTACTTACTGCCTTCCACGGCCTCAGCCCCCTTGGCGGGATCCAACCGGGCGGCGATGCTTTCCTTCTGGATGCGGATTCGCACGTTGGGAGCGATCTCCAACGCCAGGGCCCTCTCCTCCACCGCATGGATGGTCCCGTGGATCCCCGAGGCCGTGACCACCTTGTCCCCTCTTTGGAGGCTCGCCAGCATGGCCTGCTGCTCCTGGTTTCGCTTTTGCTGGGGACGCCATAGGACCACATAGAAGATGAAGATGATGAGGACCCACGGAATCACCATGGACAGGATTCCACCGGCCCCCGCCCCTCCGCCACCGCCCAGGCCTTGGGCGTGGGCATTCGAAATCAACCCATCGAACATTTCAGGCATCCTCCACCAAGGGCTCAGTCGCCCCCTCGGCAAGATCGCCGGGGCGTACATTCCCCAGCCGGGCAAACGCTTCCTTCTCCAGAGCGGCGAAGGTGCCGTTGGCAATGGCCTCGCGGATCCGCGCCATCCCCTGAAGATAGAAATGCAGGTTGTGAACGGTGTTCAGACGACACCCCAGCATCTCGTCCTGCATGAACAGGTGGCGCAGGTACCCCCGCGAAAAGCGGCGGCATGTGTAACACGAACAGCGAGGATCGGGGGGCTTCTCATCATTACGATATGCAGCGTGCTTGATCATCAGCCTCCCTTCTGAGGTGAAAAGGCAGCCGTTTCGAGCGTTTCGGGTTGGCAGGACGCAATCGAAAAGGTCCATTCCCTTCCCCACCGCCAGGATGATGTCGTCCAGATAGCCCACTCCCATCAGGTAGCGGGGCTTGTGCTCGGGAAGGAACGGGGCAGCAAATTCCACCACCTGATGCAGTTCCTCCCGGCTTTCCCCCACCGACAGACCCCCCAGAGCCAGACCATCAAAGGCCTGAGCTGCCAACTCCGTGGCGCAGGCCGCCCGCAGATCGGGGTGCAGTCCCCCCTGGACGATCCCGAAGAGGGCGGGAGCCCCCTCGCCAGCAGCGTCCCGAGCCTCCAGAGAGCGCTTTGCCCATCGCAGGGTGCGAGCCGTGGAGCGTTCAACCGCCTCTCGGGAGGCGGTCGTGGTCAGGCACTCGTCAAAAGCCATGGCGATGTCCACCCCCAGCGCCGCTTGCACCGACACCGATATTTCGGGAGTGAATCGATGCTTGGAGCCATCCCGATGAGAGCGAAAATTCACCCCGTCCTCGTCCACCTGAGCGAGACCCGCCAGGCTGAACACCTGAAACCCCCCTGAATCCGTCAGCAGGGGCCCCTCCCAGCCCATCATCTTCTGGACTCCCCCCAATGCCCTCACCGTGTCCACGCCCGGAGCGAGGTAGAGGTGGTAGGTGTTGGACAGGATGATTTGCGCCCCCATGGAGGACAACTCATCGGGGGTGATTCCCTTTACCGCCCCATACGTTCCCACCGGCATGAACGCAGGCGTCAGGACCTTCCCATGGGGCAGGGTCAGCAGACCGTTTCGGGCCCGGGTGTGGGGATCCCGATGCAGGATCTCAAAGGACAAGCAGGGCATCGCCGTAACTGTAGAACCGATAGCCCCGGGCAATGGCCTCCCCGTAGGTGGCCAGGAGGGCCTCCCGTCCGGTGAAGGCCGCCACCAAGGCCAGGAGGGTGGTGCGAGGAAGGTGGAAATTGGTCAACAGCCCGGTGGTCACCTGGGGAGGATGACCGGGCCACAGGAGGAGGCGGGTTTCTCGCCAGGAGCCATCGCCGGGACATCCCTCTTCATTCCAGGATTCCACGGCACGACAGGATGTGGTGCCCACCGCGATGATCCGCCTTCCCTCCCTGCGGGCGGATTTCAGGCGAAGGGCGGTTTCCGGAGGGATTCGATAGCTCTCGGAGTGGAGGGGATGGTGGCTCAGCCGGGTGCTTCGGACCGGTTCGAAGGTGCCCAGGCCAACGTGCAAGGTGAGGGAGGCGACCTCTACCCCACGGACATCAAGGGATTCCATCAATTCTGGCGTGAAGTGCAGCCCGGCAGTAGGAGCCGCCACCGCCCCCGGTACTTTCGCATAGACGGTCTGGTACCTCTCCCGATCATCCGCATCGGGTCCCTGCTCCCTCTCGATGTAGGGAGGAAGGGGCAGGGAACCCCATCTCTCCAGGAACTGTGCCAGGGTTCCTGGACCCCGAAAGCGCACCTCCCGATCCCCGGGGAGGGGATCAGGCAGCACCTCCGCCTCCCACCCCTCATCCTCCCCGAAACGCAGCCGCATCCCCGCCTTCACCCGGGCCCCCGGTCGCAGAAGGCAGCGCCACCTCTCCCCGTCTCCCTCGCCCTGGGTCGAGGAGGGAGACGGACGCAGCAAAAGCAACTCCACCTTGCCCCCTCCGGGGCGGAATCCATGTAGGCGGGCTGGCAACACCTTGGAATCATTTATGATCAGTAAATCTCCCCGACCGAGTTCCTCTCCCAGCTCCGAAAAAGAGCGATGTCGCTTTGATGACCTGGTTCGATCCCAAACCAGCAGACGGGAGAGATCCCGGCGCGAGGTGGGTCGCTGCGCCACCAGAGAAGGCGGCAGCACAAAGTCGTAGGCTCCGATGGCGTCATCGGAGAAATCGACGGGCACGAAAGCCGGGGTTGGAGGAAGAAGGGGGGTCAAGAGAGAGGGATCAGGGGAACCTGGAGAGGGGCCTTGGGCGGCCAGAAGCGCGCAGCATAAACCACAAATTCACGAGAAGGTCAACGCTCGGAGGCGGATGGAGCGGGCAGGAGAGGAGGTGAAACCCCGTCAGGAACGCAAGGACACCGTCCCTCCCCTCCTCTTATACGTCGGCGTACCGAGTGCCCCGCAGCTTGTGGGGATCGGTGAGGACATCCACTCCTGAACCCGTTACCAGGACGGTGTGCTCAAACTGAGCCGATAGCTTGCGATCCACCGTGATCGCCGTCCACCCGTCCGACAGGATTCGAGCCTCGTGACGCCCCTGGTTGATCATGGGTTCAATCGTAAACACCAGGTTGGGGAACATCCCCTCCCCATCCCCTTCTTTGCCAAAGTGAGGGACTTCGGGGGCGCAGTGGAAGGTTCGCCCGATGCCATGCCCACAAAAGTCCCGCACCACGGAAAACCCTTCCCCCTCGACATAGGTCTGGATGGCATGGCCGATATCCCCGATGTGCCCCCCGGGTCGCACCCGCTGAATCCCCAACTCCAAGCTCCGTTGACACACTTCAACGAGATAGCGAGCCACCGGAGACACCTCCCCCACCAGGAAGGTGGCCGAGCAATCCCCGTGAAACCCTCCCAGATTGGTGGTGACATCCACGTTGATGATGTCTCCCTCCTTC
Source organism: uncultured Rickettsiales bacterium (assembly GCA_964426935.1). GTDB lineage: Bacteria > Myxococcota_A > UBA796 > UBA9615 > JAKLKC01 > CAYRTW01. The sequence continues at coordinate 394 of CAYRTW010000012.1, read as the reverse complement.
AGGACCTGCTTGGGAGTGGGAATGCCGTGGCAGATCACCTCGTTGACGCTGGTGCAGATGGATTTGGGAAATCCCTTGTAGTGGAGGGGAGATGGCACCGCTCCGTAGTCCCGGATGAACTGCTCGCACAACTCATCCAAGCGCTGGGTGGTCACCCCTGGCTGGACATGACGACCGATCATCTTCAGAGTGGCCGCCGCCAGCAGGCAGGTCTGCCGCATCATCTCCACTTCAAGGGGAGTCTTTCTCTCTGGCCTTGGCTTTTGCATCTTTCGCCACACGGGATTCACACTCCATGGTCCGTCCCACGCCGGGTCGGCGCCACTAGTAAACCATCCTCAATTGCCCGTCAAAATCGGGGCAATGGAGAGAAAAGGCAAGGGGATTCCTCCCC
>CAYRTW010000011.1:0-45632 GCA_964426935.1 uncultured Rickettsiales bacterium | reverse complement strand
CTCCTGCCATTGGCGGTCCTCTCCCAGCAAGGTCACCTCCACCGGGAAGGAGAGCAGCCCCTCCACCGTCTCCACCGAGCGCAGCAGGGGTATGCGGAGGGCTCCTGAGGAGTCACGGGCGGGAACGCGGGCCTCACCCCCCACCCTCACCCCCAGCAGCCTGGTACCGGGAGGGGTTTCCATGCGAAGGTAGGAGGCGCGCTCGTTGCGAATCTGGTAGCGGGCCCGGAGCAGGGTGCGGCCTTCGGCACTGGTCGCCACCGCGTAGTCGGCGACGTCCACCATCACCGCCGGGGCGGGCACGGGCTCGAAGCGGAGAAGGCTCACTTCGCCACCCCCGTCTCCACGGGCAGAGCGGAAGGCGGCGGTGGGGGTGCCGGAAACCAACCCCTGGCCCCAGTCGGGCAGGTCGGAGGACCGCACTCCCTCCCATCCATCGAGGTCGGGCACCGCCTCGATCCCCTCCTCCCGAGCGAGTTGAAAGGTGGCCTCGGTCCTCCACACACCCTCGGGCACTACCTTGGGAACGAGAACCTTTGCTTCCGCCGCTGCGGGCCGGGGGATGGACCAGGTGAGGTCCACATGAGCGAGGTCCTCCACCGGCGCCTGGAGGTCCACCTCCACCCGCTCCCCCTCACGGTGCCACGACCTGAGGTTGGGGGCGGTGATGGTCAGGTCGTCTCCAATGCCGGTGGCGACAAAGGCGATCCGGGACAGACTCCCCTTGGAGACCACCCAGCGAAGACGGGCGCGCCCCCTCACCTCGGCGTCAACAACGGTCAGGCCCAGACCCACCGTGCCTAGCACCAGGGGGGCCCTGTCGATTGCCGTCACAGCCGGGGGGACCGGGGCGATCACCAGAACCTCCGCACCGGTGAGGGTGTGGTCGCCGACGGCGATGCCTTCTACGCGGAGAGTCGGAGCACCGGGTACACTGGCCACTTGTGCCTGACCCCGGACGGCCTTCAGCAGGTGAAGAGTCGACGCTCCACCTTCGGGATTGCCGGGGATCCAGGCGTCCAGCACCAGCTCAGCCGACCCGTCGATGCGCGAGATGAAACGGTACCCCTCGGGGGTGGCCACCAGCGCCGCGGGCCGACCCTCCAGGGTGGCGCTGCGGACCAGGGCTTCGGGGCCGATGAGCACCGTATCGAACCAGCCAGGCTCCAGGGCGGAGAGGGTCCAGTGGGCGACCAGCTCCATCCCTCCCTCGGGCAAGGAGAGGAGGTGGAGGACGCGCTGGGAGGCGAAGGGGGCCAGAGGGGAGGGGAGGGTGGGAGGGTCCTCCTGGGGATGGAGGCGCAGCCAGGTCTCGCCGCCGAGATGCACCGTTCCTGGAACCACGGCTTGGGCCTCGGGGATCACCAGGACGGGTAGCAAGAAAGGGGGGAGGGCAGGGAGCAGCAGCCAGGGTACGGAGGTGAGGAATCGAGGGGGCACGAGGATTCCGGGGAGGGTGACCCGGCGGGCTGCCGGCGGGACGCCTTCCAGGATCATCTGACAACGTGACGAAGGAAAGGTTCCCTGACAATTCCACATTGCCGCCACAACGAGGGTGTCAGGAGGCCAGTGAACCCCAAGGGGGCCGGTGGTAGGGGGCTGCTTCCCATGGAGGGGGGAGGTGGAGACCCGATCAGCGAAGGGAGTCGCCCCACATAAAGACCTGGAGAGGACGGGGGTTCGGCTCCAAATCACGCGGGCGCAAAGGGTTTCAGTTGTCCGACCGCACCCCCTCCACAGTCCACGCCTGATTCACGCAGTCCACCACAGGATTCCCGAAAACGCCACCGAAAATTCGGCGTCGAAGGTATATAAATCGTTGAAGGTCCCGGTGAAGGTGTAGGTTTCAGTGCAGGTGCCGGTGATGACCCGGGTGGCGGTAAAGTCTGTTCCTGATAGGATTCCGACCATGGTTCCCGGTTGGCTGCCGGTGCCCAGGGAAGTGAAACTGATCTCGGGAGCGTCCTCGCTCACCAGCATCGACGCAAAGGAAATGTTGACGTTTCCGAAGGCGCAGCTATAGGCAATCAGGGTGTCCAGGCCCCAGGTGTCGGAATAACCTGAGACACAGCCCTCCTCCGAAAATCCATCGCAATGATTGTCCAGGCCGTCGCCGCAGATCTCCGCGTTTCCTGGGGCCACGGCGGGTTCGGTGTCGTCGCAGTCTTCACAGGTGTTGGAGCCATCGGCATCGGAATCCACGCTGTCGGGAGTGTCTTCCCGGCAATCGTCGTCCACGCCGTTGCATTCCTCTTCCTCCTGATTGGGATGGATGCCCTCATTGGCATCGTCACAGTCCAGGTTTTCCGCCCCATAGGTGTCGATGCAGTCCTGGTTGCTTCCGTCGAAGTAGCCATCTCCGTCCCGGTCAAAGGGAGAATCCACCGAGGATTCCTGGGCTTGGAGGGCCCCGTCACAGGCGCTGGATTCCTGGATGGCCACGTCGCTACATCCCATCGCCAGAAAGGGCAGAGAGAGGAGCAGATGGCCGGGGAGTCGGGAAGAGGGCATGGGAGTTCCCGGGGGTGCCCCGGGAGTCGGGGCAGGGCCCGGATGAAGTTAGCGGATGGACGTTTGGTACGGAGGGGTGCAACGAGGGAGAGGGAAGGGCTCTGGACGCCCTCAGCGCATTCAGGACGTTCGCAACAGTCGCCATCCCATCACCGCCAGGGCTGCCGCCAGAAGGGCCACGGCTCCTCCCATCACCCATCTTGCGGAGGGGGTCCGCCAGGGAGAGGGACCCTCTTTGGGTCGCCGTCCCGTTTCCTCTCCCCAGGTTCCCGCCTCCGCTGGCCCGCTCATCACCTCATCCGCCAGGAGGGCCAGATCATAGCGGGGAGGCTGAGCCTGAGGATTGCCGTAGAGGAGCAGGAGATCCCCCTCTTTGGGAACCTTGGCGTGGATTCGGACGCGGGGATGGCGGGCCTCGATACCTCGCAGAGGAAGGGGAGGGTTGTCCCCATCGTCCATTTCGATGAACAGGGAGGCCGTGCGAGGCCCTTGAATGGGGATGCGAATGGAGTGCCGGGAGGGACCCTCTCCCCGGCGTTCCGCCACGGTTTCTCCCAGGAGGATTTCACGAGGGGGGGTGCCCGGGCCATCGGTGCCCGCAGGAAGCAGCTCACCGATGCGGATGGGACGTCGGAAGATGGGGGCATCGGTCTCCAAACGCACCTCCTGGAGGGGGATGCCGGCGAGGGGCAGGGTCACCGTCCACCTTGAAGTTCCCGGTCTTTTTCCTGCGACGCGGGAGGACAGGGACAGGGCCATGGAAACGTCTCCCGAAGAAGGCTCCAGGATGTAGGGAACCTGCTTTTCCCCGGTCATGAGGCGCAGGTCGGCCAGATCCTTCGCCGCTCCGGTCAGCACCAGGGCATCCAATTCCCAGGCCACCAGGGTTGCCTTGGGAGGCCTGAGGGCGGGGCGTTTCAAGGGCCACAGGGCCGGGGCCTCCAAAGCGGCACCATCGGTAGGAGCCCCGGGGAGGATTTCCGGTTCGCGAAAGTCGGGATTGGAAGCCCTCGGTGAGGGGTGGAGGAGGAGGGCGGGAAGGCGGCTCAACTCGTCGGCAGCGGCGGCCAGATCGTAGCTTGGAGCAGAGAGGGCGGGGTTCCCGTACAGAAGGGTCAATTCTCCGGCCTCGGCTCGGGCCAGCATCTGCCTTCCGGCGATCTGCACCCGCACCTCCCGGAGCGCCAGGGGTGCATCGTCGCCATGGGGGATTCGCAGCCTCATCTGGGAGGAGGAGGGGGGAGAAATCTCCACCCTTCCCTGATCCACCGCCAGACGTCCTACCCTCATGCGGGCCACCCGCCCCGATCCCAACAGGCGGGATACGATGTGGTCCGCCGCCAGCATCTTTTCCTCCAGCCGGGCGGTGCGGGAATAGAACTCCCCCTCTCCGATGATTTCCACCTGGCGCAGGGGCAGATGGCGGGCGGGCAGGGGCAGGTCCCATTCCGACTCCCCCTCATGCTCAGGTTTGGAGAGAGGACGGGGGATCAGACCCACCCACCGATCCGGCACACCTCCCCGCAGCGGGGGGATCCCTTCTACGCCGGCAAGACGCAAGGTTCCCCCTTCCGGATCATCCACCCACAGGCGCAGCCAGCGCAGATCGGTGGGGGGGAACTCCACCTCCAGATCCTCCCCCTTTCCATCCTGCACATCCACCCGGTAGATCGGTTGAGAAGAGGCGATGGGTTGCCAATGGATCCGGTCCGGCGAACCGTCCACCCGGACCCGCCGGATGAAGGTGGTGGTGGGAGAGAGGAGACGCAGGGCGGTCACCCCCTGATGGATCGCCGCCGCCTGAGCATCCACCAGCCAGGCATCCCCAGAGGAACGGGGCCGGATTTCTGGGATTACCGGGAGGGAAAGGAGGGAGGGAGAAAGGCTTTCCTCCCCTCGAAGCAGGATGTAAGGAACAGCAACCCCTTTGGAATCTTGGAGGCGAAGGTCTCCCAGGTGAGATTCGGCCCCGTCCACGACATCATCGGGGAGCTGAATTCGGACGAGGCCTGAAGTGGGAACGGTGATCTGGGAGCGCCACCGAAAGGTGGATCCCTCCACTCCCCCTGCCGTCCCCAGGGGAGTCCGTCCCAGAACCAGAACCAGTCCCATCAGAAGAAAGCCCCATCGGGTCACCGGCGGCACGGTCACGTTTCCTCCTTGGGGGGCGTCGAGGGTGGGGGAGGATCGGTTCCTTCGTCCTCGGATTCCTCGTCCCCATCCTTTCTCATGACCTTCTGGAAGGCGATGGCGGCGGCGAGGAGGGCCAGGCCCATGCCCAGGAAGGACACCACCCGGTACAGTCCCCCCAGCCCCATGATATCCCACAGGAACACCTTGACCGCGGCCAGAACAAATCCCAGCAACCCCAGAAGGCGGAGCCCCCGCTCCCGGCGGAGGATGCCCAGGGTCAGCAGCAGCCCTCCATAGGCCGCCCAGCTCAGGGACATGGCCAGGGAAGGGGCGAAGTCCTGGGGAATGGCGAACCTCAGCCTCTCCAAGTCGGGCCCCCGGGGGGTGAACCAGTCCACCACTTCGATGTTGACCAGCCAGAATCCAAAGGCCACTCCTCCGATGCGGAGAAGGGTGGGCAGGGGGATCTTCCCAAAGAATTCAGCTTTCCAGTTGGAGCCCAGAAGTCGTGCCGCCATCAGGAAGCAGGCCAGGGGCACTCCGTAGGTATAGAGGAAGGCGTTCAGGATGGGCTGGCTTCCCCGTTCCTGATAACCGAGGACGGCGGAGTTCAGCAGCAGCCGAATGGCCACCACCATCGCGAAAATCGACAAAAAACCTCTGAACAGGGGGTGAGCCAGGCGGGTGTGAAGGAGGGCCAGGACCACCACTTCCAGCGCAAAGCCAATGGTCATCCACTGCTTTTCCAATTGGACCGCGACAGCAACCCCCGCCATTCCCAGAGAAACAGCTAGAAAGATCAAGAGGTTGCGGGTTCGAGGACCGTCATCCAGGCGGGTGAGGGAGCGCCTCAGATCGTAGGCACAGAACAAGGTGATGGCCCCCATGCCGATGGGGAGAAGACCGACCGCTCCTCCCCCCGTGGTCCCTACCCAGATGTCGTAGAGGAACTTGAACAGGAGGGGCCCCGCCAGGGCTGCCGCCACCACCGGAGCCAGGTCATCTCCGTGCTTCCCGCGACTCAAACCGGGATAGAGAGCATAGGCGACGACGGTGAGGCCGCCGGCCGGGAGGCCCCAGGAGTAGACCTCGGCAGCCCGGGTCATTTCTCCCCAGGTAAGGTACTGAATCACCGTGAGGGCCAGCCCCATCCCCGCCGCCATTCCCCAGGCGGTGGCGCGGGTGATCACCAAGGCCAGCAGGGAGTAGAGAAGGGGAATGAGGAGGGCCCACAGCGCCGCTTCGACGCCTTGACTGCCCACCCCCGGGACCCCTCCCCAATCCCCAGAGAAGGGACGGACCGTGCGGGCACCTTCCGAAAGCACTCCCACGGCAATGGCGGCCACCAGTCCCTGCATCAACAGACTCGCCAGGGTGCTGGGGCGCAAGGCCTCTTTCTGTTCGTCATCCAGGGGCAGGATTCGGGCGAGGAGGGGAAGCACCAGGAGGGCCAACACCGCCGTCACCACCAAGGGGGCCTGATTTTCCAGGGAAGATCTGTGGGACAGGAGCCACACCGCCAGGTTGACTCCCGCTCCCAAGGCTCCCAGGGTGGCTGGCCACGCCGCCTTTTGGGCCAACGACAGCAGCAGGGAGCCCCCTAGCAGCAGGGCCAGGAACACCATGGTGGCTCCCAGCGTCGCCCCCACCTCGACCCTTCCCATCACCGGAAGGGCGGCCACCAGGCCCGTCAGGGCGGAGAGGGTGGCCACCGTGGTGAACCCTGGAGGAGAAGAGCTGCGGCGATCCGCCAGGGCAGATCCTATCGCGAAAGTGACCGCCAGCAGGCCAAAGAGGGCCAGGGCCAGGCCTCCCTCCCCGGCGCTCAGATGGCGGACCATCCACCCGTATTGAAGGAGCAGGGTCATCAGCCCCGCTCCCGCCAGCAGGGCCACCCAGCGCCCTCTCCAGGCCACCCAGAGGAGGGCCAGATTGAGGAGGAGCACGTAGCTGAACAGGGCCACCGGTCGATCCGTCCCGGTGGAGAGGAGAATGGGGGTGGCGAATCCTCCCATCAGCCCCAAGAAGGCTACGAACTGGGAGGAGTGGCGCAGGGAAATCCCTACGGCCACGGCGGTGACCCCCGCCATCAGGGCGAAGGTGGGAGTGGGGGGAAGGAGGGAATAGATGGACCGGGCAGCGAACAGGGCGGCATAAAGGACGGCTACCCCAGAGCCAGCCAGGGCGCCCGCCTGGAATCGATACTTCCTGGACCACAGGGGCTCGGCCCCTCCCACCGCCAGGACACCCAGGAGGATGGCCGAGGCGATCTTGAATTCCGGCGGCAGGTTGCCCCAGAACCCCACGTCAATGGAGTACTTGAGGGCGAACACGGCGGAGAGAAAAAGGGCTCCCGCTCCCACCCAGGAGAACCCCCTCACGCCCACCAGGAACTCCAGGGAGGGGGTGGAGGCAGGGGGGCGGGGAGGCCGGGGAGGAGGAAGGGGAGAGGGGGAGGGTCGGGGCCTGGGCGCCGCTTGTCCCGAGGGCAGGGGGCGCGGCGGGGGGAGGTCTTGGGAGTGAGGGGCAGGCGGAGGGGAGGGGGCTTCTGCGGGAGAGGAGGAGGCGGATTCCTGGGAGTCTTGGGGACGGGCTTCCGGTGGGGGAACAGACACCTCTCGGGGAGAGAGGGGAGGAGAGAGGGCGGCGATGGAGTCCGGGATTGGGGAAAGCTCCTCGGCAAGGGGGGAGATGGGCTTTGGGTCCTCCTCCATCTCGACGGGAGAATGACCCTTCAACTTCTTGATTTCGCTATTGAAGTGACGCTGGGTGGTCAGGAGATCCGCCTCCAGCCTCCCCAGGTGCTCTGCCAGGGCCCGGGCCTCGGTCCGGGCTCGGGAGGCGCTTATCAGGGCGATGATGGGGAGAAAAACAATGCTCCCCACCACCGCCAGACCGAACAGAACCAGCAGACCTTCCACGGCGCGCACCTCCGGGGGGCAAGGTAGCATGGTTGGGCTCTCTCTCCCCCCTCGCCGCCCCCTTTCCCGGCGCGCCATGGCGGAGTCTCTGGCGGTTTCCGGGTTCCCACGGGGTGCCGATTGATCTAGAGTGCGCCCGCCGCGCGGGGGGGTCCGCGCGACCCTTCCCCGGAGCCCGAGGGGGAGGCCGTCCTTCCACGCTCCCGCCGCCCAGAACGCTCGGGAGTCCGCGCCGCCCAAAGGGAATCTTCATGTCTGCTGACGCCCGCCGCGCTGCCGTGTTGGCCATCGTCTCTCGCCGTCCCCATGTCCGAGAGGGGGCCTCACCTCCTTCCGATCTGACCGAGCGATTTGCCCGCTGTGTCTTCACCGACAAGGAGATGCGAGTTCGCCTGCCCGACACCGCCTACCAGACCTTGAGGGCCTGCATCGAGGAGGGGAGGGAGTTGCCGGCGGCCATCGCCGATGCCGTCGCCAACGCCATGAAGGAGTGGGCGGTCCAGCGAGGCGCCACCCACTTCACCCACTGGTTCCAGCCCATGACCGGCCTTACCGCTGAGAAGCACGACAGCTTTCTGAGCGTGTCCCAGGGACGGGTGCTGATGGAATTCTCCGGCAAGGCCCTCATCAAGGGAGAGCCCGACGCCTCCTCCTTTCCTTCCGGCGGGATTCGCTCCACCTTCGAGGCCCGGGGCTACACCGCCTGGGATCCCACCTCACCCGCCTTCCTGAGGGAAACGGAGAACGGGGTCACCCTGTGCATTCCCACCGCTTTTTGTTCATGGACCGGGGAGGCCCTGGACAAGAAAACCCCCTTGTTGCGCTCCGTAGAAGCCCTTTCCCGTGCCGCCACCCGCCTCCTTCATGTCCTGGGAGATGACCGGGTGCGTTCGGTCCATTCCACCGTGGGGGCCGAGCAGGAATACTTCCTGGTGGACCGGCACTTCTATCTCCTCCGCCCCGATCTGATCGCCACCGGCCGCACCCTGCTGGGGGCCCGTCCTCCCAAGGGGCAGGAGTTGGAGGACCATTATTTTGGCTCCATCTCTCCCCGGGTTCTCTCCTTCATGCAGGAAGTGGAGCAGGAACTGTGGGATCTGGGGGTGCCCGCCAAGACTCGTCACAATGAGGTCGCCCCCTCTCAATTCGAGTTGGCCCCCATCTTCGAGAGAACCACCCTGGCGGCAGATCACAACATGCTGACCCTGGAGGTCCTTCGCCAGGTGGCTCCCCGCCACGGTTTCCAGTGCCTTCTCCATGAAAAACCCTTTGCCGGCATCAACGGCTCCGGCAAACATAACAACTGGTCTCTGGCCACCGATGGGGGGGACAACCTTTTGGAACCGGGCTCAACCCCCGGTCAGAACCTCCGCTTCGTGGTGTTTCTCACGGCGATACTGCGAGCGGTGGACCTTCACGCCGACCTCCTCCGGACCACCGTGGCCCATGCCGGCAACGATCACCGACTGGGAGCCAACGAGGCCCCGCCAGCGATTCTCTCGGTCTATCTGGGGGAGCAGTTGACCGCCGTGGTGGAGGCCATCCTCGCCGGAATGGAAACCTCCAAGGAGGGGAGGAGAGAGACGATGCGCCTGGGGGTCACCACCCTGCCTCCCTTGCCCAGGGACGCCACCGACCGCAACCGCACCTCTCCCTTCGCCTTCACCGGCAACAAGTTTGAGTTTCGGGCGGTGGGCTCCTCCCAGTCCATCGCCCACCCCAACATCATCCTCAACACCATTGCCGCTGACTCGTTCTTGTGGTTGGCGGATCAGATCGAGGCTCGCATCCCCTCCCTGGGGAGAGAGGGTGCCGTCCAGGACGTGGTCCGCCAGGCATTGAGCCAACATCATCGGATCATCTTCAACGGCAACGGATACTCCCAGGAGTGGCAGGAGGAGGCGGCTGCCCGGGGGCTTCCCAACCTGCGGAACACACCCGACGCCCTGGCCCGGTTCCACACCGAAGAAAGCGTTGCCCTGTTCGGTCGTCATCAGGTGCTGAGCGAGGTGGAAGTAGAGGCCCGTTCCACCATCCACTACGAAGCGTACTGCAAGGCCATCGCCATCGAGGCCCAGTCCTTGATGGGAATGGCTCAGACCCAGGTTCTTCCCGTCGCCATTCGTTTTCAGGAGCAGGTGGCCCGGGCCCTTTCCTCTCTGACCGGGGCCGGGCTGGGGAGTGAGTTCCCGGTGGAGACCCAGCCCCAAAAAAAGCTCCTGGCCCAGGTGTCGGGGCGGGTTTCCGACCTGATCGCTGCGGTGGATTCCCTCCAGGGGGCCTCGGAAAAGGCGGATGGACACCATTCCTCCCTCCACGCCCATGCCGTCGTCTTTCGAGACCAGGTGATTCCCGCCATGGCCAGGGTGCGGGAGGTGTGCGACGCCCTGGAGACCCTGGTGGACGATTCTCTCTGGCCTTTGCCCCGCTATCGGGAGATGCTGTTCATCCACTGAGAGAACCGGTGCCGGGTCCTCGGCGACCACTTATACTCCCCGCTGTCTCTATCGCCTCTCCCTGAAGCGGGGTACCCTTTTTTCGCCTTCACCCCCAGAGATTGCCTTTGCTGTCCTCCTCCTGCCCGTCGTGCGCTGCTCCACTGACCTTTCGCCACGGGGCGGCGGTGTCGGCGGTGTGCGGGAGTTGCCAGAGCACGGTGGTGCGGGAAGGGGTGGATCTTCACCGGGTGGGCTCGGTTTCCGCCTTTGCCCGGGACCTCTCTCCCGTGCAGGTGGGGGCCCGAGGGGTATGGGGCGGCAAGTCCTTCACCGTGCTGGGGGTCCTCCGCAAGGCTCGGGAGAGGGTACGCTGGAACGAGTGGTTCTTGGGGTTTGATGGGGGTGAGACCGGCTGGTTGGGGGAGGGCAACGGCCAGTTCCACCTGTTCGTGGGGGAGCCAGTCGAGGTGCCCCCTTCTTCCCTCCCCTCTCTTCGGCCAGGGGGAACGCTCCGTCTTGAGGGGGTGGAGTGGCGGGTGATGGAGGCGGCCACCGCCCGCATTGTCGCCGCTGAGGGTCAGCTCCCCTACCCGGTGGTGGACGGACAGTCTTTTGATTACGCGGATTTGCGGGCGGAGACGGGTTCGGGCTTTGGCACCCTGGACAGGGAGGGAGAGACGGCGAGTTTCTACGTGGGACGCACCGTTTCCCTCCCCAAGCTGGCGATGGAAGGACTGCGCCTTTTTTCAGGGTGGAGCGATCCCAGCCTGGTGGCCTTTGCCGGACCTGAGATCACCGCTGTTCGCACCGCGTCCTGCCCCTCCTGCGCTGCCCCCCTCTCCCTTCGTGCCCCCGGGGCCACCACCCGCATCGTCTGCCAATACTGCGGTTCGGCCCTGGATCCCGGAGACGGGGGGGAGGGAAGCGCCCTGACCCTGGTGGCCAACCACGAGATGAAGGTGTGGAAGCCCACCTTGCCCCTGGGCTCCTTCGGCCGGATCCGGGACGTTCCCTACGGCATCATCGGGGCCATGATGCGGTTCGTGGCGGCGGATGGAGAGAAGTTCTTCTGGACCGAATACCTTCTTTACAACCCGTACCACGGCTGCCTGTGGCTGGTGGAGGACGGGGGCAGTCATTGGAACCTGGTTCGGCTGTGCGATGAGGTGCCAGAGACAGGGGCCTCCCTTTCGACGGTGACGCTCCGCAGTCAGCGGTTCCGCTGCTTCCAGAGCGGCGAAGCTCATGTGGATCGGGTCATCGGTGAGTTTACTTGGGAGGTTCACGCCGGGGACAAGTCCTACACCAGCGACTACATCGCCCCTCCTCAGATGCTTTCCTATGAAAAGAATGGCCAGGAGATTGCCTGGTCATTGGGGGTGTACTGGCCGAAAGAGGCGGTGGAGTCCACCTTTGGCATCCGCCCTCTGGCCACTCCCCGGGGAATTGCTCCTCATCAGCCCAACCCCTTCGGCGGCTCCGGTCCTTGGGGAATGACCTTTCTCCACGCGGGCCTCATCGGTGGGTTGACCCTCCTCCTTCTCGTTGCCCAGACCCTCCTGTTCCCCAGCAAAAGCATGACCCGCCTGGAGGGGACGGTCGACTGCGAGACCGAGCAGGCCTGGGTGAGTCCCTCATTCACCGTTTCCTCCTCTCGGGACCGCAACTTGAATCTTGACCTGATTTCCACCCTCTCCCCCAAGGAGGCCTCCCTGGCGGTGGTCCTGGTGGACGTGGATCACGGCCGCTCGGTGGTGGTGGAAATGGGGAAGAGCAAGGGCTCTACCACGTCCCCGTGGAACGCCAATGGGGCGGTGGGTCTCTCTACCGAAGGGAAGTACCTGGCGCGAGTGGAGATGGCCAAGGATCCCAGCAAGGGGGGGCAGCCCTGCTCCGGCTCGGTGAAACTTCAGGTCAAACAAGCGGGGCCGTGGCGCACCCCCTTGGTCCTCACCTTGTTCTTCTCCCTGTGCCTGCCGCTGATTCATCTTTTTGCCTCCCTGGCCTTTGAGGCCCGGCGGTGGCAGGAGAGCGATGAGACATGATCTGGTTGTTGAGAATGGCCATCGGATTGGGGTGGATGATGGGGGCTTTGTCCTTGGGGGTGGTGCTCACCTCCTATCGGCCCATGCCGGCGGCTCGCAGCCAGGAGACCCCTGGATCGGTGCGAGAGAATCCCGGTTCCTCCCGGGTGGTCTTCATCGCCTATTCCAACCCCACCACCTGGCGTTCCACCAGCACTTCTGGAGGATACAGTTCCGGAAAATAACCTCTTCACCGGGTGACTCACCTGGGGAGAACCATGGAGAATTCCTTGGACACTGAACACATCCTGGCAACATTGACGTACTCGGGTATTGGGGTGGTGGTCTTTGTGGCTGCCTTCCTGGTCATGGTGAAGCTCACCCCCTTCTCGGTTCAAAAGGAGATCGAGGAGGACCAGAACGTCGCCTTGGCGGTGGTGATGGGCGCAGTGATTCTCGGGCTGGCCATCATCATCTCCGCCACCGTCGGGGCCTGATGCGGGGAGTGCCTGCCCAGCCCGGTATGGCGCGGGCCCTGTTCCTCTCGGTCTTCTTCATCGCCACCTGCGGGCTGATCTACGAGCTGGTGGCGGGGGCCCTGGCCTCCTACCTGGTGGGGGATTCGGTCACCTGGTTCTCCCTGGTCATCGGCACCTACCTGTCCGCCATGGGGGTCGGTTCCTGGCTGTCTCGATACATCGACCGGGGGCTGCTCTCCCGATTCGTGGAGATCGAAGTGGGGGTGGCCTTGCTGGGGGGGTTCGAGGCCCTGCTTTTGTTCGCGGCGTTCACCTTCACCACCGCCTTCGCCCCTGTCCTCTTTGCCCTGGTGGCGACCATCGGAATCGGTGTGGGCCTGGAACTGCCGCTGCTGATGCGGATCCTGGAAAACCAGACCTCCCTCAAGGAATTGCTGGCTCGGGTTCTTTTTCTGGATTATCTGGGAGCCCTGGGAGCCTCGGTGGCGTTTCCCCTCCTGCTGTTGCCTCATCTGGGCCTCCTCCGCACCTCCCTGCTGTTTGGATTGATCAACGGATGCGTGGCGTTGTGGACCACGTTTTTATTTGAACTTCCGCCACCGGCCCGTCTGAGGCTGAGGGTGCTTTCGGTGGGGGCCCTGGTGCTGCTCCTCTTGGGATTCGCCCTGGCGGCTCGGCTGGAAGTGGCCATGGAGACGTCTTTGTTTGCCGATCCGGTGGTGATGCGACAGACGACCCCCTATCAAAAAATCACCCTCACGGATCGGGGAGAGGACACTCGACTGTACCTGAATGGCGCCCTTCAATTCAGCTCCAAGGATGAATACCGATATCACGAGGCGTTGGTGCATCCTGCTCTTGCGGCGGTGGCCCGGCCCTCCCGGGTATTGGTCCTGGGAGGGGGAGATGGATTGGCAGCGCGGGAGATCTATCGCCATCCTGAAGTCACCTCCCTGACCCTGGTGGACCTGGATCCCGCCATGACCCGAATGTTCAAGGAGAAGGACGAGCTGGCCCAGATCAACGAGTTCTCCCTTCGGGATCCCCGCACTCGAATCATCAATGATGATGCCTTTACCTGGCTGGGTCCTGAAGGTGAAGAACAGCTCTATGATGCAGTCATCATTGATTTTCCAGACCCCAATAACTACGCGCTGGGAAAATTGTATACAACCCGGTTCTATCGACAGTTGAAGTCTCATCTGGCAGCGGGGGCGGCGGTGGCAATCCAGGCCACATCCCCGATGTACTCACCGGAAGCCTACTGGTGCATCATCCGCACCCTGGAGCAGGAGGGGTTTTCGGTGAGACCGTATCATGCCTACGTTCCATCCTTTGGAGAATGGGGTTTTGCCCTGGCCTCCCTGGCTCCCCTGCCCCCCTTCCGTCCCCTTCCCGAAAGCTTGCGCTTCCTGGATGCGGCCACTCTGCCGACCCTGTTTCAGTTCCCCCGGGACATGAACCGGCGGGAGGGTCCAGTAAATCGGATGGACAACCAGGCATTGGTTCGCCTCTACGATCAGGACTGGAAGAAGATATGGTAGGGGAAGGGGGTCTCTCCCGCCGGCACCTGCTGAAAGGGGCCGCAGCCTCTCTCTTCCTGGCCTCCTGTGGCACACCGCCCCCCCTTCCCAAGCTGACCGGATCCCTTCAAGGGGGGGAATTATCGGCCCTGGGGCATCGGCTTCGTCAGCCTTTTCAGCCGCCCTCCCTGGGAGCGACTCCGGCCCGGGCCAGGGTGGTCATTGTGGGAGGAGGGGTGGCCGGGTTGGTGGCGGCGTGGAGGCTGAGACGGGCGGGAGTCCGGGAGGGAGTGGTCATCCTGGAGTTGGGAGCGGTGGCGGGGGGGACCTCTCGATCCGGAGCCTCTGCGGCGGGAGCCTTTCCCTGGGGCGCCCACTACATCACCGTGAGGGGGGCCGAATCCTCTCCGTGTAGCACCCTTCTCACCGATCTGGGAGTCATCACCGGCTTTCGAGATGGATGGGCGGAGTTCGATGAAAGAGCCCTGTGCAACGCCCCTGACGAGAGGGTTTTCGAGGGGGGACGTTGGGTGGAGGGGATCTGGCCGGAAACGCTGGCGACGCCTGAGGACAAGGCCCAGCATCTGGATTTTCGCGAGGCCTGCGACCGTCTGATGAAGGAGGTGGGGGAGGATGGCCGGGCCCCCTTCGCTCTTCCCCTGGCAGATTCTTCCCAGGATCCCCGGTTTCTGGCCTGGGATGGCGAGACCTTTGCTTCCTGGCTGGACAAGCAGGGATACACCAGTCCCGTTTTTCGCTGGTGGGCGGCCTATGGATGTCGGGATGATTTCGGCACCCTGCCTGAGCACACTTCCGCCTGGGCGGGGCTGCATTATCACTGCGCGCGCCTCCCCAAGCCTGGGGATCCTCGTGACCTGGGGACCGATGTCCTCACCTGGCCTGCGGGAAATGGATGGCTGGTGGGAAAGCTGACTCAAGGCCTTCAGGAACCCATGCGCCTGGGATGTGTGGTACGCGCTCTTCAGCCCTTGCCGTTGGGAGTGGAGACCTGGTTCGAAGAAGGGGGAGAAATCCGCTGTATTCATTCTGAATATGTCATTGCTGCGGTCCCCGCCCGAATTGCCGATCGGTTGGTGCATCGGCCGGTGCGAGCCCTCACCCCTGATTTCGCCCCCTGGCGGGTGGCCAACCTCCACGTTCATCGCCTGCCCTCGGCAGAGGGGGTTTCCACCGCCTGGGACAGCGTTTTGCAAGACAGCACAGCATTGGGGTACGTCACCTCCTCCCACCAATCGGGTCGCTATCAAGGGCCAGCGTCCCTCACCTGGTACGAGCCCCTCACCGGGCCCGAGCCGGGTGAAGCCCGCCGATCCCTGTCGGAAGACACCTGGGAATCCATCGCGGATCGCGCCCTGACCGATCTCAGCCGGGCTCACTCCGATCTGCGCTCTTGCGTCCATCGGGTGGACGCCCTGCTTTGGGGACACGGAACCGTTCGCCCCGTCCCGGGGTTGAGACGGGGAGGCTCCCTCGCCAAGGCCGCCCTTTCCCTGCCTCGCATTTCCTTTGCCCACACCGACCTTTCGGGGGTGAGCCTGTTTGAGGAGGCCGCCTGGCATGGAATCCGGGCGGCGGAAGAGGCGCTGGCGACCCTGGGTTGGCGGGGAGCCTCCCTGTTATGACCGGGAACTCCACCTCCGGATGGCTGCGCTCTCGGGAATGGGATCTGACCTTCCTTCACCTTCCCGGGTGGGTGGCCCTGGGCCTGGCCTTGTCTGTGGCTGGCAAGGCGGATGTCTCCCCCCTGGCCTTCCTGATCCTGGTGGTGGGCATCGACGTGGCCCATGTGTATTCAACCCTGTATCGCAGCTATCTGCGTCCATCCGCATGGCGCGACAACCGCCGCTTGCTGTGGATGCTGCCAACCTTGGCCACGATTTCATGTATCACCCTTCACGCTGTTTCTCCTGCATGGTTCTGGACGGGAATGGCCTACCTGGCCGCGTTTCATTTTGTGCGACAGCAGGCGGGATTCTCCATGCTGTATCGACGCCAGGAAGGACTGTCCACCCGGGACGGAGACGCCCGGGCGGAGAGGGGGTGCGTCTACGCCCTCACGGTGTTTCCCTTGTGGTGGTGGCATGTGCATCTGCCCCGGGAGTTCGCCTGGTTTCTCCCCGGGGATTTCCAGGAGGGGCTCCCTGAGTGGACCCTTCTGCCGGCGGGCATGGTGGCGCTCGGGGCGGTGGGGCATCACCTCTACCGGCGCTGGCGATCCCGGCGGAGGTCTCCAGGGCGGGATGCCTGGATGGTGCTGACTGGGGCCACCTGGATGGGAGGGATCTGCCTTTCCCAGGGGGATCTGGCCTTCACCTTGAGCAACGTGGTTCTTCACGGGATCGCCTACCTGGCGCTGGTGTGGCACACCACCCAGAGGGAATGGGCCCGCACCGGGAAGGGGCCCCTGTGGCGGTGGTGGTTTCAACCGGCCTCCTTTGCCCTCTTCCTGGCGCCCCTGCTGCTCCTGGCCTTCGTGGAGGAGGGGGTGTGGGACCGTCTGGTGTGGGGAGATCACCCCGGCCTCTTTGGAGAGGGGGGAGGCGGCGGGAGCCCTGACTGGGCCCTGGTGCCTCTTCTGGCAGTTCCCCAGGTGACCCACTATCTCCTGGACGGGTATCTGTGGAGGTCTCCCCGATGAAGATTCGTCACCTGATCCTGGATGCCAAGGGCTGCAGCGGTCCCCTGGATGAGGGTCCCCTCCTGCTGGCCGCCCTGCGACGAGGGGTGGCCACGGTGGGGGCTCGGGAGGTGGGTTCTGCAGAGGTCCGCTATGTCCCCCATGGAGTGACCGTTGTTCTCATCCTCGCGGAATCTCATGCAATTCTGTCCACCTGGCCCGAATATCGCCTGGCCCTTCTGGAGGTGCTGCTTTGCAACGAAAGCATGGATCCCGAGGGGGTCTGGCAGGTGATGGGTGAGGTGCTGCTCCCTGGGGAAGTGGTGAAGAGGGAGATCCTGCGGGTTGTGGGGCCTCCTGACGCCGAGTAGCATCGATCCTCCCCACGGACCCTTCCATACCCCGGAGTCCATCCGTGACTCTCTCTCCCCCCCGCCGACTTCTCTGCCTGCTCTTCCTGATGGGTGCTGCCTTGGCCTGCCAGGCCCCTCCCTCCACCGATGACGACTCATCCACCCCCTGGGAGTGGCCAGAGCCCTCTTCCTGGGAGGCCAATCAGGGCCCCGGCGCTCCCCAGGTTTCTTTTGCTCCCGAGGCGTTGTTCCAGAACTGCGCCTTTCTGGACGGGGGGAGTGAGGATCACGATCACCACAATCTGGTGGCCCTGTGGGATGGATATCTGGTGATGCCCTGGGCCCCGGAATGGAGCGGCGGCGGAGTTTCTTTTTTTGATTTCACCGACCCTTGTTTTCCAGTCCTGGCCGGTCAGGCAGAAGGAGAGGGTTTGCGGGAATCCCATTCCATCGCATTTTCTCGTGGAGAGGGCTCTCAGGAGGGAAGATCGTTCATGGTTCTGAACGATCTGCTGGGGGTACAATTTTGGGAGGTCTCCGACGTGACCCAGCCCCGCCAGGTGTCTCGCCTCACCCTGGATGGAGTGTTTTATCCGGATGCCTACATGCGGGTGGTCCTATCGGTGTTCTGGCAGGGCGCCTACGTATATGCTGCGGCGGCGGATAATGGTTTTTTTGTCATCGATGCGACCGATCCTGAGGCTCCTCTCCTGGTGTCTCAGTATCTTTTTGATCCTCCTCTCCGCCTCTCCGCCCTGCACCTGGTGGGCAACACCGGCATCGCCTTCACCGCCGAGGGAAGTCGCACCGTGCTCCTGGATCTGGGGGATCCTTTTGATCCTCAGGTGGTTCCAGGAGGCGACTTTGAAGTCCACAACCAGGAGGGATCTCCCATGGATTATTACTTCGGAAATGTGGTGGGAGGCACCGCCTGGTTCGCTCGAAAAGAGGCGGGAGGAGGGCCCATCGCCTATGACATTCGCGACCCGTCCAACCCAATCTGGCTGGGGGAATACTTCACCATCGATGGCAACGGTGGCTACGTGTTTGCCAACAAGCAGTTTGTGTTCACCGGGGACTCCAACTACGCAACGGTGGTGGATTTTTCCTTCTTTGACGCCCCCGTGCTGATGGGAACCGCTGACCTGCAAGGAGATGTAGACACCTTCACTCCCTTCGGCAATGTGGCCATCCTCAGCGTGGATGACGAGGCGGTGGATGGTCAGGCCAGCGCGGTGGTGCCGTGGGCCGTCTCCCCCGATGTCGATGGACCCGTGGTGGAGTG
Source organism: uncultured Rickettsiales bacterium (assembly GCA_964426935.1). Taxonomy (GTDB): domain Bacteria; phylum Myxococcota_A; class UBA796; order UBA9615; family JAKLKC01; genus CAYRTW01. The sequence continues at coordinate 27,327 of CAYRTW010000011.1, read as the reverse complement.
GCATCAGCCCGCCGATGGGGCGACCTGGCAGCCGTTGACCAGCAGGGTGGGGCTGAGCTTTGATGAGATGGTGGACATGGCCAGCGTGTTTCCCGGCTCGGTGCGAATGGAAAGCGTGGAGGGAAAGGCGGTGATGGGTCGATACAACGCCCAAGAGGCCATCGCCAACTTCACCCCCCTTCAGCCCTTGGAGCCTGACACCACCTATATCGTTCGAGTTCCCCAAGGAGGGGTGGTGGACCAGAGCGGCAATCCCACCGAAGGGGACCTGGAGTTTCGCTTCTCCACGGGTGGGACGGTTCAGCGATGAAGACGGGGACTCTTCTCGGACTCATGGGCCTCTGGGTGTTATCGGGCATGGGGTGTCAGGAAGGGAATTCATCTGATGATGATTCCGCGACTGAGGCGGTACCGACGGCGGTGGTGTCTCAAGATCCTTGGGGATATGTGGGAGAAGAGATCGTCCTGGACGCATCCGGCTCCAGTGGAGCAATGAATTATCTCTGGGATTTCGGGGATGGTGAAACCTCAGATTCATCCTCCTCTCCTTCGGTGTCACATGTATTCACCTCCCCTGGTCATTACACGGCGGTCCTCACGGTGACCGGGGCCAATGGAGCCCCCGACAGCGACTCGGCGGTGGTGACGGTGGTTCATCCCCCTCTGGCGGTGCGCCCTCCCCAGGCGGGGGTCATCGACAGCGATGGAACGGGAGCCAGGATGTTCATCGCCCTCCCCGACTTTGATGCGGTGGCGGTGGTGGATCGGGAAATTCGTGGCGTCGAGGCCGTGCTCTCAACCTGTGACACTCCCCGAACGCTATCCCATGGGAGGGGAAAATCTCCGGTGCTGGTGGTGGCTTGCGAGGGGTCGGGCGAAGTGGATGTGTTCAACACCGAGACCCTCTTAAGGGTGGCGACGGTGGCGGCGGGGAGGGGAAGCCGTCCCCACGGGGTGGTGGTGACCGAAGACGGAAACGGCGCCTGGGTGGGGCTTCGGGGGCGTCACGTCGTAGCCAGGCTGGATCTCTCCGCTGCGCCGGCGTGGACGGGGGAGGAGGTGGGTTTCCCCGATCCCCGGGGCCTTTCCCTGACCCCCCAGGGCCTGGTCATCACCCGCTTTCGCTCCCCCGATGAGGAGGGACAATGGGGAATCTGGGATGGCCAGACCCTTTCCATGGGGTCCCTCCCCTTCGACCCCGGACCCGACAGCGACACCACCGCCCGGGGGGTTCCCACCTACCTGCAACAGGCGGCGATCTCCCCCGATGGCCGCCGAGTGTTCTTTCCCTCCCTCCAGGCCAACATCGCCCGGGGGGAGTACCGGGATGGGCAGGCCCTCACCTTTGAGACCACGGTGAGGGGGGTGGTGTCCCAGGCGTGGCTGGATCCGACGGCGGGGGAGACCGGAGAGGAGTCGGGTCCGCGCAAGGTCCTGGACAATCGGGATCTTTGTACCGCAGCGGCCTTTTCCCCCCGGGGGGACTATCTGTTTGTGGCGTCTTCGGGCTCTGAGGTGGTGGATGTCCTGGACGCCTTCTCCACGGAGTTGGTGCGAGGGCTGGGCCCGGTGGGAGGGGCGTTGACCGGGACCTGGGTGTCCCCGGATGGCCAGGAATTGTGGGTGGTGGCGGAGACCACTCGGGAGTTGGTGGGGTTCGATATTTCTGATCTGGTGCATTCACCGCCAGAAATCGCCAGGATGGATCTCCGCCCCGGGGGAGTGGAGGTGCTGGCGGCGGACGTGCTCCTGGGCAAGCAGGTGTTTCACCGGGCCCGGGATCCGCGCATGTCCAAAGATGGCTACATCTCCTGTGCCTCCTGCCACTTGGAGGGGGAGGAGGATGGCCGGGTATGGGATTTTACCGATCGGGGAGAGGGGCTCAGGAACACCATCAGCCTGCTTGGGAGAGAAGGCGCGGGGCAGGGCCCCATTCACTGGTCAGCAAACTTCAATGAAATTCATGACTTCGAAAACGACATCCGCAACGCCTTCCAGGGAGTCGGGTTTCTCACCGAGGAAGATTGGCAATCGGGAACCCTCTCCGACCCCCTGGGGGAGGACAAGGCCGGCCTGTCCGAGGAATTGGACGCTCTGGCCGCATATGTGACATCATTCAACGATTTTGGTGTTTCACCCTATCGTCAGGAGGATGGGCAACTCACCGAAGGCGGGGAGAGGGGTCAGGAACTCTTTCTCTCCGAAGAAGTGGGGTGTGCCGCCTGTCACATCCCGGGTGAATACACCGATTCCCAGTGGCTGGATGTGGTGACTCCCCTTCTGCATGATGTGGGAACCCTGACCGAGGCTTCGGGACAGAGGCGAGGCGAACCCCTGACCGGGCTGGATACCCCTACTCTCCGAGGTCTGTGGGCCACGGCACCCTACCTGCACGATGGCTCGGCGGCCACCCTCATGGAGGTGCTGACGACTCGGAACCCATTGGACCTTCACGGGATGACCGGCATCCTGAGTGAAAAGGATCGGGAGGATCTGGTGGAGTTTTTGTTACAGGTGGAGTGAGGGCGAGGGTCACCCGGTTACCCCATCGGGGGCCGTGCCCGGGATGGGCCGACGATCACAGCCATCTCAACACCCTCTCAGCAACCATGCCCGGGATAGACCCCGTCGTCGCCATCGTCACAATCCCCGCAACGGTCGGTCCATGAGTCCCCATCGGCGTCGCTTCCCGCCTGGACACAGAAGGTGTAGCCCCCCGGGGCGAGATCTCCAGGGTCTGTGTCCTCCCCATCATCCCCCTCGAACAACTCAAAAAGATGGGTCTCCGTCCCCCTTCCCAGGCCTGCTGAACCTTCGGGGAGGGCCCCTTGCAGGCCGGTCAGATCGGTTTCGGTCACCGACCCGCCTTCATTGCAGGACCATCCCACCAAGCCATCATCCACCTCAAAGTCCTGGTAATGCACCTGAAAGCGGCCGTCGGGGAAGAGAAGGAGGGTGAGACTGACCTCTTCGTCTCCGTCCCCATCCCACTCCTGCACGCCCACCCAATAGAACCCCACCGCCTCTTCCCACTCCATCCAGGCGACCACTCCCGCCGAGGTGACGAAATCATCCCACCAGGCGGCGATGGAGGGGTAGTAGGCTGCGTTGGTGAAGGTGTCGCTCTGCTCCAGGTAGCTGTCGGTGGCACCGCCAAAAGTGAGCCGGCCGTTGTCGATGAAATAGACCTCGGTCCATGACTCTCCGCAGAAAGGGAAGGCGAAATCAGAAAACACCACCTCCTCCGCACCGTCGTCATAGATCTCCACCTCGTGAACCGCATCCCCATCGGCATAGTCCACCGCTCCATCGCAGTCGTTGTCCACACCGTCTCCCATCACCTCCCAGGCGAAGGGGTATCGGTCGATGTTCCCCTCATCGCAGTCCCCCTGGGAGCCACTTACTCCGTCCCCATCGTGATCGGTGTTGTCCGAGGTCACATCGTCGTCATCGCCGGTGGCATCGTCGTCATCGCCGGTGGCATCGTCGTCATCGCCGGTGGCATCATCGTCATCGCCGGTGGCATCATCGTCATCGCCAGTGGCATCGTCGTCATCGCCAGTGGCATCGTCGTCGGACTCATCATCGTCGGCGGCGTCATCGTCTTCACCTGGGAAGGTGGGGAGGCATCCTCCGGAGGTGATGAGGAGAAAGGCGCTGGAAAGCCATATCAACCACGGGGAGAGAGCAGACATGAATCCTCGGGGGCGCGGGACTATGTAGATGAGGGCAGAATGGGGAAGTTTTAGCGGGACACGTTCAGGGTGACACTGGCCTGGGCGGCCACCGGAACCGCACCGCCGTCGGTATACCCGGTTCGTGTGAAGTAGTGAATCAGGCGCACTTCGGTCTCCAAAGACACGGTCCGAGACAGGCGAAACCAGGGGCCGGCGGCGATGTGGGGGCCTACCACCACTCCGGAGAGGCGTAGGCCCTTTTCCTCGGTCATGTCGTGGTGGAATCCCAGGAAGGTCGCCCCGAAGGCAGCGCCCAGTCCCAGGGGAGCGAGGGAGGGGGTCTGCAGGGTGAAGGACAGGTGAACGGGCACCTCCACATGAGTCTCCTCGGCACCGGGATCCAGATGGAGGCCCGCCCTTATCTCAAACCCCGCCGGATCGGCCATGTGGTAGCCGACTCCCAAGGTCACCCCCGGCAAGGGGGCGGTGGTGGCGCCATTGAGGATGCCGATATAGGCTCCGCCGCCGAACAGGGTGGTGATTCTTCCCGCCCGACCCTCCCTCTCCAGGACCCTCACCGAGGTTGCCACCGCGTCTCGGTTCACTCCAGGGTACATGGCCACTCCGTAGGCAGGCAGGCGGGGGGGGCGGATGCGGGAGGGGCGATGGACCTTGCGGGGAGGCGGGTCCTTGCTGTCTCCCTCCCCACCGTGGGTGGGGGAGGCCATTCCGAAACCAAGGAACAGGGTGAGGAGGGGAAGAAGGCGGAGAACGCGGGGCATGGGAACCTCCACCGGCCGGATGTCCCTCCACTCTACCCCCCGATGCGGAGAGGGGGGAGAAAAACTGCGGGGGTCCTCAAGGAGGCAGCCCCAGGCATCCGCCAGCGTCTGGGTGGGCTCGGTGGATCGAGTCGAGTCGCCAGGCGCGTTCTCGGGGAGACGGCTACAGGGCGTCCGCCTGCACCCTGGCCTTGGAGGCCTGGTGGAACAGACTCTCGTAGGCGTTGGCGTTGTCTTTGAGAAGGGCATTGGCGGCGGCAGGGGGGGCATCCGCCTCCCGCTTGTACTGGTTGGCCTGCTGCTGCCAGTCGTCGGCCATGGATCCCGCTCCTGAAGGGCTCCACCACGCATAGCGGGTTCCCTTCCGAGCGAGGACCCCAATTCCTCCACCGCCGGCATCCAGGTGGGCAGCTCCGGTGATATCGGTGCGGTCGGTTCCAGAAGCCCCCTCCTGGTCGAAGAACCACAGCTCGGCGCCGGCAATGGGGCGGCCCGACCCGTCCTGGAGTTGGATCAAGGTGTCTCCCGAGGGGCCAGCCTGCACCGACATCTCCGCGTCGGAGCGAACCACCACCGAGCGCAGGGTCTGCCCTCCCACCCCCAGGGTCAGGAGATAGGCCCCTTCTCCCAACATCGGCAAGGGGAGGTCACCAGAGGGACCCACCCGGGTGGTCAGGGTGGATTCGGGCCGAAGCCCATCGACCCGCACCGCATCGGGGTGGAGGGCCCCTCCGTCTCGCAGGAGCAGGCTTTCCAGGGCGATTCGGTAGGCGGTGACTCCGACCTCGGTCCCCGGGCGAAGCCAGGCAGAGAGGAGGGCGGGATCGCGGGATCTCAAGACCTGGAAGGGAGGGGTGATGATGGTCATCCTCTCCAGCCACTGGATGCGAGCCCCTGCCTCGGGGAGTTCCTCGGCCTTGTGGTACCAGGAGAGGGCCAGCTCCCTCTTGCCGATGGCCTCGTAGACCCGTCCCAGTTCCAGGGCCACTTCGGGGGCGGCCTCTCCCCGGGCATCGACCTTCTGGAGGACTTCCAGGGCTTCGGCAAACCTTCCCCGGGCAAATCGGGCCTTGGCATCGGCGACGGACAATCGCCACGCCACCTCGGAGGCGCGGTAGCGGGAGGCCAGGGGGCCGGCCAGGGACTGCTCTCGGGCGGGATCCCTCAGCATGCGAAGGGCGTCCACCAGGAGAACGGCAGCCCCCGGGGCACCGTCGGTTTCTCCGTGCAGGAGGAGGAAACGGGCGAACTCTCCGGCGGCGGTGTGACGCAGGGAGGAACGGGTGTATCCGAACCGGTCCCCTTCGCTGTTGGCTCGATCCAGGAGCATGGAGGGGGCCAGGTACCGGGCCTGGATCACCGTGGGAACTTCGGGATAGCGGCTGGTCAATTCCTGAAGGAGGCGAAGGGCGGTCAGGGCCATTCCCCCGTTCTGAAGCACTTGAACCGCCGCCAGCTCTTCCTGAAAGCGGGCATCCAAAACCACCCGAGTGGCGGCGATGGTCCTGCGAGGTTCGCCCACCTGGGCATAGGCGTGGGCCACGGCAGCGGCGGTGGGGAGATCCAGGGAGGCATCCTGGGCCCTCTCCCGGTATGCCTCGAAGGCTGCAATCAGGGACTTGGGATCCTTGCCCAGGCGCGCCCCGTCTAGAAGAGCGGCGGAGGCGTCCGCGACGTAGCTGGGAGCCAGCCAGTCGGTGCGGAGGAGCCCGGCCAGGATGTCCATTCCCTCGGGAAGACCATCTTGAGCCAGGGCCTTCCCCAGACCGAATCGTTCATCGGGACTCATGGAATCGCCCGGCTGGGAGGAGCGGGCAGGAGTGATGGAAATCTTGACGGTCGCTTTGCCGATGGTGGCTCCTTCGGGGGTGTGCCAGGTCAACTCCAGTTCAGCATCTCCCACAGTCAGGCTGGTCATGACGCATTCCACATGGCGAGAGCTCCAGGCGGGAGGAAGGGACTGCCAAGGATCGGTGCTGGTGGCTCCCGTGCCTTCCGGGCAGTGGACCCGGGTGGGAAGAGGGGATGGGCCCACCGTGGCCCGCACCGAGAACAGGCGATCCAGGGGAATTTCCTTGGCATTCTGAAGGACCTCCCCTCCACTGTAGCGGGTGGCAGAGGCGGAGCTTCTGGAGAAGACCTCTCCCTTCCACCCCGCCCGGGGAGGAGAAACCCCCAGGGAGAGGAGGGTGGTGGGGGCCTCCGGGCTGGTGGGAGAGACCGATGCACCGGAGGCCAGGGTGAGGGCGTGGAGGCAGAGGGCCCGATCCAGGGGGTAGGCGGCTTCGTTGCGAGCGATGGCCCAGAAGAGGGGAAGGAAGCGGGACTCGGAGCGTCCGGTCAGGACAGCTCGGGAAGCCGCCACCAGGGGGTCATCGCCGGTGGCCGCGGCCAGGGCCTCTGCGGTCTCTCCTGCCGCCCAGATGGCCAGGGACACCCGAGCCCTTACCCAAGGCTCCATCTCCTGGTCCCTGAGGAGGCGGCGAGCCGCCGCCAGGGCCCTCTCCTTGTTGCCTGAGGAGGCGGTGAGGGTGGCCAGGACCCGGTCGGCGCGGCGTTGGTCGGGCAACCCCTCCAATTGACGCAGGGCGCTGGAGGCATCGGGGGCCTGACCGTATCCCAGGTGGGAGGCGATGGCCGTTCCCGGGCCTGCCCCCTGGTTTCCCTGGGTCAGGATTCGCAACGGAGGGAGGCTGGGGACGTGGCCAGCAAGGACCAGGGCGGTCAGAGCGTGTCGGCTGGCATCCTCAGGGAGAGAGAGGGCCAGGGGGTGAAGAGAGGCCAGGGTGCCATCCCAGACGGAGGAAGGGGAGAAGGGGACGGGAGGCGGGGCAGCGAGTGGGGGAGGGCCGCCAACAGGGAGGAGGAGGGAGGTGGACAGCCATCGACCATCAGGGGTGAGGGCAAAGGCCTCTACTCGGGCGCCAGACAGATGGGGCGGAGCGGTGACGGCCCAGGGGCCGGGGGAGACTCCCAGGGCCAGGCTCAGCACCTTGGGATCCCAAGAGGGAGAGGCAATTCCCAAGCTGGGTCCGGTGGCCGAAACAGATTTCTTTGCCCCCAACCTCCCCATGCCGGCTCCGCCCCCTCCCCGGCCATACCCGACCGTTCCCAACCCCGGCGCGGCCGCCATTTCCATGGGAGAGACCTCATCGAAGTCCACCCTGACCGCCTGGCGCTGCTCCTTCATTCGTTCTTCCTCTTTGAGGAGGGCAGCGGCGATCTCTTCTCCCTCCACTTCGTTGGCGACCCATTCGGTGGCCACCAGCCCGGGGAGCCCCGAGGGCCGATGAAAAAGCTCAACCGGGTATGGAGGAACTCCCCCGTCCGAACCGTCTCGCAGGAAAGCCCACAGACGGGTCCCTGCCGACAGCCCCTCTCCCAATTGAAGAGCGGCGGACGCTCCACGCTGCAGGGTTCCCGTTACCAGGAGGGGGAGAGGAGGGGCTTCCCTGAGGGGAATGGAGAGGGAGGGGAGGGCGGAGAGGCGGACCCAGGCCAGGTCCATTCCCGGAGAAGCCGTGGCATTCAGGGAATCGCCAGGGCGCAGATAGTTCGCCCGGACAATACCATCGGCCAGGATGGCGGTGAGGGTGGGTTTCTGACCAGACCAAAGCCCGGAGTCATTCAAGGGTCCCGAAGGTTCAACCACCTCCACGGGAGAGCCTTCCGAGAGCATTCCTCCCGTGTAGGACGACAACAGCCAGGTTCCGGGGAGATCGAGGGCGGGAGGGGTATCGGGGGGGAACCAACGAAGGGCAGCGGTGGCGTTGTGGCTGGCCCGGATCCAGGCCCCCTGCACTCGGGCGGTGGGGATGGCTTTGTTGATCTGGGCGAGGGGAGGAGGCTGGGGGCGAGAGGGGGCCGACAAAGGGGCGACCTGCACCAGGGTCTGCACCGCCGGCCTCCCGGCCACTTCGGCGCGCACCGTCAGCAGATCACCGGGAAAGGCTGGGGCCAGCGAGGTGGTGACGGCGACGGGCTCACCCCGCAGCAGAGGGGTCAGCCTCTGCTCCGACCAGGGGGTGATCACGGTCAGGACGGCGGCCCTCCCCTCCACCGGGACAGGCAGGCTGGTGTGAAGGGAGACAGTAAAGGAACTCCCCACCACCGGCACGGGGGGATCAAACACCAGGGATACCCCGTCCGGCAGGGAGGAAGGGGCCAGGGGAAGGATAGCAGAAGCCACTTTTTCCTTTCCCCTCCACGCTTCCACGCTGCATCCCCCCTGCATCCACAGGGTGGCTCGGGCGGAGCCTCCGTCCAGGATGGCCTCCACCGAGTCCAGTTCCTGGCCATCACAGGTGGTGGATCGCAGCCTCACCGAGCCCTCGACTCCTCCAAGGGGGGAGGCGCCGAAGACCTGCACCTCGCGGCGGGCTCCATCAGCGGGCAGGGCTCGATCATGGGGAACGAGGGTGAAGACCTCCTTGGAGTGGGGAGAACCAGGAGAATCCTCCATCACTCCAAACCCGATGGCCTCCCCCCGTCGCGCCAGGATTCGGAGGTTTCCAGGAAGATCGTTGAGGACAGCAATTCCATCGGATCGAGTCCGGCTGGTAACGGCCTTGCCGGAGTCGGACAGGATCAACAAGGAGGTGTCCCCCGCTGGCGAACTTCCTTGCCGAACCCCCACCGCCACCGCACCTCCCTGGCGAAGCATGTCCACTTCCAGGGGGTGGCTCACCACCAGGGCGGTGGCACGGGTCTCGCCCGCTCGCACCGAGAGAGCGGACAGGGAGCCTCCTTGGCGAGGAGACAGGCGGGTGTGTTTGACCACGTCCCGGGAAATGGCAACGTCCCAGACGACGTCGGGTTCGATGAGAAAGGCATCCAGCGGTGTTTCCAGGGGGTGGCCATCCGAGGCCCGGAACAGCATCTCCCCATCCACGCGGTGTTGGCTGATCTGGAGATTGGCGGCCCCCGCCACCAGCACATCCACGCCCCCTTCCACGGGAAGGAGGGAGAGGAACTCGGTACCCCGGGCGTGATGGATCAAGGCCTCGGATTCGGGAGTGAGGGGAGAGGAACAGCCTGTGGCAAACTTCTCTGCGGAGTCGGTGCTGGCCCCTGCGGTCACCAGGAGATGAGCCAGTTCAGAGCACCAGGGCTGATTTCCGGGAAATCGGGTCAGGAGCTCCCACAGCCCTTTTTCCCGGGTGGAGTCCTCCGGCAGGGCCCAATAGAGGAGGAGGAGATCGGAGCGGGCATCCTCTTCCTTGAGGGCCTGGCGTGCCGCCTCGGCGCGGGCTTTCCCCTCGGGCCAGCGACTGACGGTCTCCATGAGGGCCTTGCGGGCTTCGTTGCGGGCCAGATCTCCCCGGGCCGAGGCCCCCTCCTTTTGGGCCACCTTCTTCCACCGACCCCGCCTCTCCTGGGGGTCCGAAGAAGCCCTGGCCCAGGCCTCCAGCGCCTGTCCTCCCACGGTGGGATCTTCCATCAGGGGCTCTAGGGCGGCGCTTCCGGAAACCGGATCGTTTTTCACCACCCTCAGGGCGAAGGTGAGGCGGCGGCGGGACACTTCGGGATCACCAGGAAAGCGTTGCCCCATCTGGGTGAGCAACGAAACCTGCTGCGAGGTGGGAACGGGGAGGGTCAACAAGGCATCCATGGCCAGCAGGGCCACCGGTTTGTCGGCCCGAGAGGCCACCGGCTCCAGCCAGCCCCAGGCTCGGGCGGGGTCCCGGGCTCCCAGGGAGGCCCCCACCACCCCTCGCGCAGGGAGGTCGTCCGCGTCGTTGGAGACCCTCAGCCGAGCCGCCTGGGTAGCGGTTTCAGCGGGGTGGGCTCCCTGAATGAGGAACAGGGCGTCCTCGGCGGATCTTCGGGTGGCTGGGGAAGGCTCAAGGGAAAGAACGGCCTCCAGCATTCGGGCAGCGACCGGGGCATCCTTCTGGGCCCTCTCCTTGGCCCAGGACACCAGCATGACCGAGATGGCCTCCCTGTGCTCCCCTTGCAGGGCCCGGTCCATCTCCGCAAGGCTGATTCGGGCGGCTTCGGCGGCGTTCCCTTGAGCCAGAAACAGATCCACTCTGCCCCACAGATTCCCCCGATCTCCCTTGCCGAACAGGCGCTGGGCGGTGGCCAGATCGCCCGCCTTCAGGGCGACCCGGCCGGCCACCCATTTGAGCAGGGGGTCGTCGGAGGCTCGGGATTCCAGGAGGTTGACCGCCTGTCCGGTTCGTCCTGCCAGGGCAGCGCGAAGGGCTTCCTCCTCGGGAGTGGGCGCGGCGGCTCCCGACTGGGTCAGGGTGAGCAGGGCCAGAATCAGCGGCAGGGTGGTGCGGATTTGCATGGAGTTCTCCGGGTCTCCAGGTCGGACACCACCGGGAAGGGAAAGTTCCCGTCGGCAGGTCTGATCCTATGGAGATGAAGGCGCCGGAAGGCAGGATGGGTTCCCCGCAGGGAATTCACAATTATTTTGCGTCGGTTTTCAGGTTCGGTGTCGCCTTGCGTTCGCGCGCTCTGGCCTCCCCTGTCAGGGGATGGAGGGTCTCACGCAAAATGCGGTTGCACGACCGGGTCGCGGTGCTGCGAATCCTCCCCAAAATCCTCACCAGGGTGCTGCGACTTCGGCGCTGCGGCCGTTCGCCATGCAATCCGTGTGATCCTCATTGGGTGTCCTGGGACGAGGCCAGACCGATTGCAAGCCGGATGGGACTGGCCACGGCTACCGTAGCAACACTCGCAGCAACGCCTCGGGTTGTGCGGCAAGTATGAGGATGCCACCCACGCGCCCATGTTCCAGTCTCATGCCCCCACGGATACCGGCCACGCTCCCTGAGAAGCCCGGCCCTTCCCTTCGATTCCTTCTCGCCCGATTCCCTCCCCTCCTCTCTCCTATTCCTTCCCCATCTCCTTGAGTTCCTTGAGGATTCTGGCCTCCAATGGGGCGTAGATCCTTGCGTCTTCTTCGGGGTGGAGGAACGTCAGGTGGAGAGTGGCGGATGGGGTGGTCATCACATGGCGCTGGGCCATGATTACCCCCGTGGGGCTGTTCAGGCGCGCTTGCCAGGTTTCACCTTCTTGAGGACCCCGGTTGTCGGGAACGGAGTCGATGGTAGCGACCGGGTACCCTTCGGCGGCGAGATCGGCCTGAAACAGGGCGGCGGCGCTGAAGAGGGAAGGACCGGCGTCGAACACCCGAAAAGCCAGTTCTTCCCGGCGAGTGGAGGAGATGAACAGGTAGCCCCCCTCCGGATCCCGGCGCACCCGCCACCACGAGGGAAGGGGGATGGAGATCCCCGAGATGGGCTCGGTGAAAGACGCGGACAGAGAGGGGGTCCGCAGAGAAGGAATCCCCAGGGCAAGCAAGGTCATCCCCAGGGGCAGAGAGGCCAGTCCCAGAGCGGCAAAACCCCGGAGCTTCCCTCTCCACCGACCTTCCCCCTCCTTGTCCACCAGGGAGGGCTGAAGGAGCAGGCCCGCCAGTCCGCCTCCCAGGCAGCCGCCTACGTGGGAATAGTTGTCCACCAGGGGCTGCCGCAACCCCATCAGGAAGAACAGCACCAGGAAGGGGACAAAGGCCCAGCCGAAGCGGGCTCGGGCGGTGGCGGGGAGAAGGTGGCCGAAGCGCCATCCGAACACCACCGACGCAGCGAACAGGCCAAAGGTGATCCCTGAGGCTCCTACTGAAGGATGATCGGTTCCCAGAAAGGAGGTCAGAGACGCACACAACGCTGAAGTCAGCAGGATGACGAGGGTACCTCGGGAACCGTATACGCTCTCCACGTTCCACCCCACGTAGGCCACATAGGCAATGTTGGACAGGAGATGGAGGAGGCCGGCGTGGAGGAACACGGCGGTGTACAGGCGCCACCATTGCCCCAACTCCACCATGTGGCCAGGCTCCTTGGCCCCGAACCCCACCAGCACATCGGAGGGAAGGCCCGCCAGGGCGGCTTGAAGGGGCATTCCCACGTCTACGGATGAGGCGGTGACCAGTCCCCACAGGACGAGGCAGGTGAAGGTCAGCAGGAGGGTGACCGTGGCAGGTTTGCGAAGGGTGAAGCGCCTCAGCACCCGGGCCTGGTAATCGTCGGAAACCGCTTGGAACAAGGGAAACTGACCGGCGGGAACGAAAGAATCGCCGGTAACGGGGAGGAAGCGCAGGGGCTGGCTCTCGACGATGCGCCCCTCCCGCACCCAGGCCTCGAACTGATCATGGGAGATGCGAACGATCTCCTCCCCCACCAGGAGTTCGATGATGATCATGGGAACGCGTCGGGAAAAAGGCTCACCCGAGAAAGATAACACTCCGGTTCGGGGATTCACCCGATTCTGGTTCCGGTAGCATTCCTCCCCCAAGGAGTCCCGATGACGTTGTCCCACCGATTCACTGATGCCCTGGTTTTTGCAGTGAATCTTCATTCCCGCCAGCTCCGTAAAGGCTCAGGGGTGCCCTATGCCGCTCACCTTCTGGGGGTGTGCTCCCTGGTCTTGGAGGACGGAGGATCGGAGGATGAGGCCGTGGCTGCCCTCCTTCATGATGCCATCGAGGATCAGGGGGGCGAGGCCACTGAACGAGAAATCCGGCGTCGTTTCGGGGAGTTCGTCGCCGAGGTGGTGGTAGGCTGTACCGACTCCGATGTTCACCCCAAGCCCCCCTGGCGCCCTCGCAAGGAGAGGTTCGTGGCTTCACTGACCACCGCCAATCCTTCGGTGTTGAGGGTGGTGGCTGCCGACAAGCTTCACAACGCCCGTGCCCTGCTGCTGGATCACCGGACCCAGGGGAGGTCCCTGTGGAGCCGGTTCAGTGGGGGACGGGAGGGAACCCTGTGGTATTACCGGGCGGTGGCCGATGCCCTTTGGGCACGGAGAGAGGCCATGGGGTTGGTGGGGATGCTGATGGAGGCGGTGCAGGAACTGGAAAAAGTGGCAGGGGGAGAGGGAAAAATGACCGACCCAGGGGAGGGTCAACGCTGAGCCTCACGCCTGGAACGATCCTAAATCTCTTAGCCATTGGGAAGACCGGCCCCGGGGAAGGCTGCCCGCATCTTCGGCGAGGGAGTGGAGCAGGGAGGCCGTGAACTCCCCATCTTGGGCCTCGGAGCTGAAGCTCACCCACTGGGAGGCGGTGGAGGGACCCAGAAGGGGGAGCATCTCTCTGTCCCACCTCTCCTTGGCCACTTCTTCGACCTCCTGAGGAGGGGAACCCGGGCCCCCTCTCACCCGGCTGGCTTCGGCCGAGAGGATGCGCCCGTCCTTCAGGAACACCTCAACGTGAACGGGAAAGGGAACCCCCAAGGACTCCAGATCGAAGTTGGCGAGGTGGTGGTCGGGAAGGGTTTCCGGTCGGGAGAGGGGCGGTTCGACCGGCTCCATGATGCCCGTTCTCAACCAATCTGATGCCCGTCCCGCCAGGCGGGAGGCGGCAGACCACGCCGTTTGAGACGCTTCCAAAATGGATTCAGGAACGGCGGTGATGCGCTGCACCATCGCCCCCAGGGCCCGTGCGCGAAGGGCAGGGGGCAGGGCCATGGCGGCCCGGGGAAATTCGCTGAGGACCGTTCCCAGCCCGTCTCCATAGACCTCCCGGTAACGCCGGGTGATTCGCCCCCACTCGGCCAGGGGGATGGTGGACAGGGCCTGGTCCAGTCCAATTCCCTGGGAAAGGGCCTGAATCTGCTGGAAGGTGTGCTTCCAGTCGTGGTGGATGTGGACCCTCTCCTCCAGGGACGCCACGGCTGTTCCCACCTCGGCCAGGGCGTCGGGGGTGAGGTCCTGGGCGGTGAGGGACCCCCGCACGATCCGCAGGGCCAGGGCGCGGGAGCAGGAGAAATGAACAGCCACGGGATCGAGACGAAACGATCCTCCCCGGGGGGGAGAAAGGAGCCTCTCCATTTCAGCGAGGGTCAGACATCCTTCCACCCGCAAGGAGCGAACATCCTCCTCCCCAAGAGGGCGCCCCTGGTCGGTGGCGAAGGAGGTTATGATTTCATCCAGTGCCGCCAAGGCCGGCTGAAGGGGAGGGGAGCCCGGTCTCGGCTGGAGGCCTAGGGAGGAGGTCAGCCAGACCTCCGAAAGGCCTCCCAGGAAGGAGCGCAGGGGGTGGAAGGACAAGGCAGCAAAGGCACCGTGGGGAGAATCCAGGGCGTCCAGGGGACCCTGCACCCCCGCCTTTGCCAGGAGGGCGGCTCGGTATCCATCCACCACCGGTTCTCCGGTAAGGGCCAGCCTGCCCGCTGAGCCGAATCCCTGCCATCGCCCCAGAGGGGGCTGAAGAAGGGCCAGAGCCAGGGCATGGGCGCATTCCCCCCCCGACAGTCTCATGCACCGAGCCGCCGCCGCCGCCGCCCCCACCCGATGCAGCCACACCGGCAGGGGGAAGGTCAGGGGTCCCAACAGACAGGCAGCTCCCATCCTCCCCATCAGTTCGTTGGCAGCCACCTGGGCCACCAGGGATTCCCGGGCAGAGATCCCCTCTTCGGCGCCAACCAGCAGGGAGGTCACCACGGCGGATGAGGCCGGCTGAGCCAGGAACAGGGAGTCTCCCTCCTCGTGGGCCAGGGCCAGGGCGGCCCCAAGAAACAGGGCTCCCGGCAGGCTGAGGGAGCGGATTCCCGGCGGCAGAAGAGAGGTCCCCTTGCCCAGGGCGCGACTGGCCTGAAGGAGGGGAGGGGTTTCGGGAGAGCGGAGGCCAGCGGTCATCGCCGCCACCGCCGCTGTCCTTTGGATTCGGGCCCTTTGCAGGACCGAAGGAGGGAGCTGTTCAGGGGGCAGGTGGGAGAGCCAGTCTCCCCAGGTGGTCAGCACGAAGGGCACGGGAGATCCGTTGGGGAGGAGGGAGAAGGGAGGATCACGGGGGGCTCAGAAACCGAGGTGGGAGAAGGGTTCCTGAGCCCACCACCAGCCGATTCCCACCGAAATCAGACCGGTTGCCGCCAGGAAGAGGGCATGGGCCTTGGGCCGCTGAGTGAGCTGCTTCAGGGGCCACCCCGCCAAGGCAGAGACCGCCGCCATGGAAACCACGGAACCGAATCCAAACAGGGCCACGTAAAGCAGCGCGGAGGAGGTGCCGGGCATCTCCGCCATGGCCATGGCGGACAGGGCCCCGCTTCCCGCCAGGCCATGGATCATCCCCACCAGCAAGGGGCGAGGGGCGAGGGTCAGGGGTCCAAGGTGGACGTGTCCGGGGAGCCCTTGATGAAGGTGGGAAACCCGCAGGTGGTGGTGGAATGCGGTGGGACCCTTGCGCCCCATCTGCCACGCCTGATGGAGGGAGCGCAGCCCCAACCCCATCACCATCACCGCCACCGCCCCCTCCAGACCCGCCGCCGCTTCCGGGCTCATCACCATCTTCATTCCCAGCAGCACCGAACCCGCCAGGAGGAGGGACAGGGAATGCCCCATTCCCCAGGAAGCTCCCAGCCAGGCCGCCTTCCCGCTCCGAGGGGAATCTCCCAACAGGGAAAACACGGCGGCCAGGTGATCCGGCTCCAGGGCGTGACGCACCCCGAGGAGGAGGCCCAACAGGCAAGGGGTAAGGAGGGGAGGGATCACAAGAGGCAGAAGACCGGAGTGAACAAAGGGGCCCGTAGTCTAGCCTCCTTCCGATGCGGAGGCTACCTCGCCGCCCCTCTCCAACCACCCTCGCACCTGGGAAAAGCGCCGTTCCCAACGATGTTCCCTGGCCCAGGCCCGGGCCCTCTCTTCTCCATTGCTGGGGCTTCGAGCCTGCTCCATCAACAAGTGGGAGGCTTCCTGGGCGGTGGAGCAGATGAGAAGGGGGGCCCCGGTCAAGGCCGGATGAGGATCCTTGAGGAATCCCAGCACCACGGTGCTCCGCCCAGCGGCGGCGAGGGAGACCACCGAGGGGGGCACGGCCGCCTCTTCTCCCGGTTGGGGGATCCACAACCCCCCGGAAGCATTGCGCGCCCATGAAACCAGACGCGCCTCGCCTTCGAGGGAGCAGGTTGGAAGTAACGGGTGAGGATGACTTTGGTTTTCTCCGCTCATCCCTTCCCTGATCGGGAGAATGAGGGTCCCGGTTTTGAGTCCTTGGGCGACCTCATCTGCCGGAAAGGGGGAAAGATGCCCTTCCCGAGGAGGCACTCGCAGAAACCAGGGGGGAGGCAGTGCTCTCCACTCCGAGGGAGACGGGGGAGAGGGCCCGGCAAACCCATCCCCATCCACTGCCGGGGGAAACTGCAACACCTCCCATCCTCTGGAGAGGGCCTCTGCTTCCCCAGAGAGGGTGGGGCAGAGGGCCAGACCGGGGGTTCCCAGAGATCGATTTGCAGGGAACCCCTCTTCCCACCCCAGGATGATTCTTTTGGCTCCGATCACCCTGGCCAGAGGCAGGAGGGAGGCGTGGCTTGCCAGGAAGACATCGGGTCGCTCCCATCCATCTTTTCTGAGGGAGGAGGAAAGCCCGGGCCACAGGGGCCCCTCGCCATGGGTTCCCTCCCGCCAGGCCCGACCGGCGAGGCGGGCCAGCATCCAATGGACCTGTGAAATTTCGATGGGAAACACCTGGGCAAAACCAGGGAGGGGTCGGCCGACGGAGGGAGTTCGCCCCGAGATCCATCCCTGCCGAGGGCCAATCCACAGAGCGCGATGTCCCTCCCGCACCCACCGCTGCCCCAGAGCCTGCTCCCAACCCGGCCATGGAGACCCGGGGAGTCGCCGGGAGGCGACGACGATCACCGCTTTCCGCCCAGTCTCTCCGCAGCCCACTTCTCTGCCTGCTCCACTCCACCCTCGCTCCCGGTGGCTCGGGCAAGGACGATGCCCTTGTCGTCGATGACCACCAGGGTGGGCAGCTTGCTCACCTCATAATCCTGCTTGATGGAGGAGGTGGGGTCTCGGATCACGGTGTAGGCCAGAGGGCGCCGGCTCAAGAAGTCCTTGATCACGCCCTCTTCTTCCGACGAGATGCCGATCACTCTCAGTCCTTTGGAGCGATATTTTTCCTGCAACGCCTCCAGCTTGGGCATGGCGAGCTTGCAGGGTCCGCACCAGGTGGCCCAGAAGTCCAGCACCCACAGACGGGCCTTCACTCCCTTGGAATCAAAGGGCTTTCCGTCGGGAAGGGACACTCCCAGGAAGGGAATCATCGAGCTTCCCAACCATTGCTCCCGTTGCCACGCTGGGAAGTTTCCCGGCTTTTGAGCCAGCACCAGATCCACATCGACCTCCCTGCCCTTTCGCCACACCTTCAGAGGGTGGGAACTTTCCGGGGCCTTGCCCTTCAATCCTCCTCCCACATCCTGGAAGCGGGACACTGGAGCCCCATCCAAGGACACAATCATGTCTCCGGCCTCGATCCCCGCAGCTTCGGCGGGGGAGCCCCGATAGGTGTGGGTCACCTGGCAGCGGGAGCCCCCTGGGGTTCCCGGAGGAGATTCCTTGAGGTTGGCCAGGGACATGCCGTGCCAGGCCTTCACCGGTGAGGCGGGGCCGTCTTCGTCCTCTTCACCGGGTGGGACCTCGACGGCGGCCGGGGGCCTCAAGGGAATGGGCTGGGGGGGTGCCGGTGCCGACGATGGGGAGGGCTCCTCCCCGGGGGCTGAGGTAGTCGAAGGCGAGCAGTTGCACAGAGAGAATGCCAGCAGAATCAGGAAAAAAGGGCGAGGAGAAAGGGTCATGGTGGTGATGGGGGGCTTCCGATTACAGGTTCAGGACCAGGTTTTGGATGAGAGCCACTCCATCACCGGGCACGTACACCGGCACGGTCACCCCGTATTCCAGTCCGTCCGAGGCGATCATGCTGAGGCCAAGGGGCCAGATTCCCTCAGGCACGTTGAACACGGCAAACTGCCCCGCTCCCGAGGTGCGCTCCAGGTCGTCGTCGGGGACCCCGCTCTCATCCAGATACACCCCGTCATAGGTGGCGGTGTCGGTGAACACCCGTGCCCACACCTGGGACAGGGGTGAATACACGGATGCATCGATTTCGGTGACCACCGAGCCATAGACGAATCCCTGGTAGAGGTCGTCCTCCCGGTCCAACTGCTGACCCGCAGTGAGGTTGCCATACTTTGCCATGTTGTCGGCCGCCTCCTCCTCAGACCAGGCGAACAGGCTGCCATCGGGGACGGTGATGGTGCCGCTCCCCAACGCGCCTGAAAAGGCGGTGGGAATGAACTCCGGCAACGCTTCCACGACGGTGAGAACCTGGGTAGAGGGGGGAAGATCATGAATGGCAAAGGAGCCATCCGATTCACTGACATCCCATCCCAGCCTCTCCCCTTCCGTGCTGTACAGGGTCACCAGTCCGTCTTCCACCGGGTCGGCGTCGGCATCGGCTTCCGCCAGGAATCGCCCCTCCACTTCGGTCTCCCCGAACAGAGCGCATGAGGAGAGCACGATAGGGAAAAACATAAAAAAGTGACGTAAAATCAAAGTGTTTCCTCGACAATCTGAAACAGGAGGAGGGAGGTGACCCCGTCCTCCCAGGCCAGGGTCTGGAAGGGGGAGTCCAGGGGAGAAGAGGCGGATGGAAGGGTGAACCACACCTTCACCGGTCCTGAAGGAAGGGCGAAGACAGCGAATCTCCCGTCCGCCGAGGTGGAGGTGAGGGAGGGGTCGGGGAGACCGGTGGGCGCCATGTAAAACGCGGGGTGGAGGGTGCCTTCCAGATCTTCTACTTCGATGCGGGTGCCTTCCCAGGAGGCGGAATCCCTCAGGGAGCCCACCAGAAAGCCCCCGTTGGCATCCAGATCCGGATCCAGGTGCTGAGAGGCCGGCCCTTCGGGATCCGCCTCGGCAAAGGTCTCCACCCAGGCCAGGGCTACATCGGCAGGCAGGATGTACAACTCGCCGTTGTCCAGATAGAGGGCGGTGGATTGGGTGGCCCCCCGGAGAACGGTGGGGGTGTAGTCGGCGCTGGCTCGGGAGACGACGACCAGGGGTTCACTGGCGGGGAGACCGGCGATCCGGTAGTAGCCGGGGGAGTTGGAGTAGGGCTCATACCCCTCAGCGAGGAGATTTCCCGACAGGTCATAGGCGAAGAGATCGGCATCGGGGAGGACGGTGGAGTCTCCCTCGGGGGTCGAGGTCGTGAACAGATACCCGTAGAGGCTCACCTGGTCCGTCACCACGGTGCATCCCCCCATGCCGAGGAGCCCCAGGAACAGAATCCATAGGGGGAGCTTCATTCGCTCACCACCGCCAGCGCCCCCATCACCAGGATCACCAGTCCCACCACCAGGAGGAACATCATCAGCAGGGTCTGGCGAATCTGGAGGTCGTGGAAGGCGTCGTCCACATCGTCTCGGGAGAGGGTCCACACCCGGTCGCGAATGGTGTTCATCCCCTGGCGGGCGGTCAGAATCCCCAGCAATGCCGGGGTGATGGACAACAAGAACAGGTGACTGCGGGAAAGGGCAAGGAGGAGGACCAGGAGGGAAACCGATGCCAGGAGGGTGATGTTGATGCGAGACACCTGGCTGCGGGCGGCAAACAGGAGGGTATGGTCCTCCCGAAGGCGCCTCTCTCGCTCTCGACTTTCGGTGCGAACCCGCTCCGCCTCTTCCTGCTCCATCAGGTCGATGGTGTCTCGATGGGAGGAGAGAAGGCGGCGAACGTCCTCAATGCGCTGCACCACCTGGGTTCCATCGTCATGGGCCAGGGAATCCAACCACACCAGGGCCCGGGAGGCATCTCGGGAGGCGGTGGCCCAGATCTGGATGCGGCGAATCCCCCCTTGAGTCTCAGCGAGGCGCCTCTGAAAGCGCACCACGTCTTCCTTGACGATGGCAATGACCTTCTCAGGAACCTCCCGGGCCAGGTGCTCGGCCATTTCCCGGGCCCCACCCAGGGTGGTGGCGGCGGCGAGGAGGGCCGGGGTCCCTCCCCCCTGGACGTCGGTGATGGCGTGGCGCTGCTGAAGCTCTGCCCTCTTGAGCCCCAGATCGGCGGGGGCGAGGGGCATCCATGCCGCAGTGGAGGCGATGGCGGTGGCAATGGCTGCCCGTGTTTCCTGCACCGAATCTCGCAGGACAGCCGCCACCGCATCCAGATAGGCGCGAACCTGGGGAGTCGCTTCTACAAAGCAGGGATCCTGATCGATGCGAACCAGGAGAATGGGCTCCTCAAGGGCGGCCCGCAGCAGTCCCGACAACTCGGCCTGGGGAAGGGGGCCGGGCACCTCTCCAACTCCCGATTCGGCCCGAGAGAGGATGTCTCCCAGGGCTGGCGGCGGGGAGGAAGAGAGGAGGGGAGAGGCGCTCATGGGGAGATCCCCTTCAAGGGAGGCGGTGCGGGGAAGGCCAGTTTGAGGCGGGCGAGTTGATAGAGGAGCTCCGCCCGCAGGGGTGGCACCGATTCGTCCAAGGCCTTCTGAAAGCGATCCCGGGCCTTGGGTACCTCCCCCTGCACCAGCAGACAGCGCCCCTGAAGAAAGCGAAGGTGGGCCCTCGCCGGACCTGGGTCGGTGCGGAGGGTGGCGGCCTCGAAGCTCTCCCTGGCCGCCTCCAGAGCCCCCTCCCGCAGGTGCATGAACCCGTTCAGGAGGGAGGCTTTGGGATCCTCGCCCCCTCGGCTCTGAACGGCGGTCAATTCCTCCCGGGCCAGCGCCAGATCCCCCTTGCGAAGGGCGGCAACGGCGGCCAGGAGCCCCAGATCCAGGCTGTAGCGCCGGTCCTGATCCAGATCTCGATACAGCCCGGAGAGCAGATGGGCCTCTTCCTCGATCCGAGCCACCGCCGCCCTCAGGGGGGCATGAAAGCGGTAGACCAGCAGGTCTGCCAGGGCGTCGGGATGCCCGGTGGCCGCCGCCGACTCCGCCCCCTCCGCCAACTCCCACGGGGAGGAGCCTGCCGCTGCAGCGCACCACTGGGGAGCGTGGGGTCCTTCACAAAAGGGGCAGAGGTCGTTCAGACGCATGGGCGGGGGATTCTACCAGAGGGAGGAGGGGGGCGTGATATGGAGCCGGCTCTCCTCTCCCGCAGCTCCCCATTCGCCGGGGCTCCGGGGGGCATGAGTTGGACGTCAGGGGGTCTGTCTATTTTCCCCTTTCCCACCACCCTCGAATTCCCCGCCACCTCTTCTGCCACCACCCTCGAATCCCTGAATGGTCGCGGGAAAAAGTTGCCGTGGGATCCCGCATCACCGATTCGCCGATCCAGGATGCGGGGATTTCGGCGGGATCGTCGAGGGAGACCCGGTGGGAGATGCGGAGCATGGTGCCTCCCTGAAACTGCCAGTCAGCGGGGAGCTTGATGCCCCCCGAGTAATAGGTGGGCAGCCCTGGATAATTGGCGTTCTTGACCTCCAAGGTGTGGCGAGACCCGGGAAGTACCGTCAGGGGTCCCTCCCAACGAAGGCGGTAGGTGAAGAAGTTATAGTCGCCCAGACCGTTCAGCGTCGAAGGGGGAGTGGTCTCGGGGAGCGTCATTTCCTGGCCGTCCACCCACACTTTCACCCCGGCGGCCAGGGCCTTCAGCTTCTTGAGGGCAAACTCCCGGTCCTCTTCCCTTCCTACCCGGGAGCGCTCTCCGTAAGCTTTGTAGAACTCCTTCATGATGACCGGTGTGGGAATTTCGGCGATGTACTCAATCCTCAAGGTCTTTCCATCCAGGGCGGCGATGACCCGGTGGGACAGGTAATTGCGGCCATAGGGGTGGGCGACGGCCTCTGCGGGATGAATGCACAAGGCGATGGCCGCCAGAAGCGAAAGGACGAGAAGGGGGATTCGATACAAGTCTCCGCCCCTTCCACGCCAGGCCTTGTGGACTCGGAGACACCGGAGAAACTGTTGACAAGATGCTGAATTCACAGATGATTTTCCGATCCAAAGGGGAGGGGTCCGCCTCGGGTTCAAGATGGCCCCCCGTCCGTCGCCGTGTTATTGTCGGCCTTCCTCACCCTGCTTTCCACCCCGGTTTCTCTTGCCTGCATCCAGCGGTTCCATGCCTGACCTCCCCTCAGCGCTCGGGTTGAAAGCTTCGGGCGTTCCCTTCGCCTTCGGTGCCTCAACTCCCCGGGGAGGCTGGGGAAGCGGGGGGGGGCGGCGTTCAGGAGGCGGCTTTTCCTCGCCAGGAGGCGGCTTCGGGGGAGGCGGCTTGGGTGGCTCCGGCCTGTCCCTGGGAGGAGGTCTCTCGGGTCTCTCCCGGACCCTCCTCATCGCCTATTCGGTCCTGTTCGTCCTGGAGCTGGTCATCACCGGCTGGGTCCCGGGAGCGGCGGGGGATCTCCCCCGACTTTTGGGCCTCTCTCCGGTTCTGGACCCCGAGGGCACCCTCCGCAAACCCTGGTCCCTTCTCACCCATCACTTCCTGCAGGGGGCCTCCTCTCCTCTGTCGGGGGTGTTCAGCCTGCTGGCCTTCTTCTTTTTTGCGGGAACGGTGGAGAGGACCATCGGTTCCAAGGCCTTTCTCCGCTTCTGGATTTCAGTGGCCCTGGGAGCGGCGATCTTCGGGCAGTTGGTGTCCTTGATTCCATACAGCCTCCTCCAAGCCCGTTTCGCCGCTTCCCCCCCCTTCCTGGGCATCGAGCCAGGGGTCGCCTGTCTGGTGGCCCTGTTCGGATTGCTCAATCCCACCGCCACCATCCTGTTCATGTTCGTGGTTCCCATCCAAGCGAAGTGGATCACCTGGGTGACGGTGGGGGGAGTGCTCCTGGGAGTCCTCACCCTGTCGGGATCGACCCCGTTCTACCTGTTGGGGGGGCTGCTGGCGGGGTGGTGGGCCTGGCCCGGCTCCCTGGGAATCCCCTCGCCCCGGGGCCTGTGGCTGAGGTTTCAGCAGAGGCGATTGAAGCGCAAATTGGGGAAGTTCACCGTCATCGATGGGGGGCGGGATCGGGGCCCCACCTATCATTGAGCGACCCATGAGCGAGGCGTCTCTCCCCTCTCCCTCATTCTGGACGGGTCCCCGCCGTCGCCCTCTCCTTGGGCTGATTCCCACCGTCCTGGTGGTGTTCTATGTCCACTATGGCATCACCTCTGACGCATCGGCCACCTCCTACGCCGAGATCATGCTGGCTCCCCAGTCTCGGGTGGGCACCGGCCTGGTGCTGGCCTTCTACAAGGTGAAGGAGGTGCATGAAGGAGGGTTCACGGCGGTTTCCTGGGGAGGAGAGGCACCGGTGGTGGGGGAGGTGGCGGGACTTTCGATGGGGGACGTGATCAGCGTGCGGGGGACCCTCCTGCCGGATTATCGGGTGCAGCTCGCCGAAGCCTATGTCCACAAGTGGAGAAGGCTCAAAAAGATCATCGGGTTGCTGACCACCCTCCTGGTGGGAACCCTGTTTGTTCGAGATTGGCGAAGGGGGCATCCACCGGGGGCAGGAGCGGTGGGTGGCTGACCTCATCACCCACTGCCTGTGCGGATATCTGCTGTACCTGGCGGCCCCCACCCGCCGCCACAGCCTGTGGTTCGTTGCCGGAAACGCCCTCCCCGATCTGGTGTCTCGCCTGCCGGCTCAAGGGACCTACGCCTTGTCGGTGGTGACCGGTGTGGAGGTGCCCGATCCGGTGTATCTGGGCTGGGACGTTCTGCACAATCCCTTTCCCTACCTGCTGCTGTGCCTGTGGCTGGCTCTCCTGGCGCCGGCCTCTTCCCGGGCCCTTCTCTTCCGCAGCCTGCTCTTGGGGGGGTGGCTCCATGTGGGGGTGGATGTTCTTCAACGACACATGGGGGGAGCCTACCGATTGGGCTATCCCTTCACCCTCACCATGTGGGAAGCGGGGCTGTTCTGGACCGAGGACTCCATCTACTCCATTCCCGTCCTGGTGCCCCTGGCGATGGTCGGTGGATGGTGGCGAGCGCGTCGGGGCCTGAACCGGTAAATCCTCCGGGCCGCAACAGCGCAAAGACACAAGAGTTTTTTCTCCGTCAGCGCAGTGGTGAACGATTCTTCCCTCCATCCGGACCCCCTCCCCGCCTTCCTCGGTGAGTGCTACCCTGCCTCGCCATGAGCACCGACGCTTCGCCTGCCCCCTCTCCCGCCACGGTCATTGCCTCCCGGGCCCGCCCCGATGAGGGAACCCGCTCCCCGCCCTCCTCCCCAACGACTCCCCCGCCGACCTCCTCGTGGACCCCCATGGATACCGCTTTGGCCTTCCTGGCGTTCCTCCTGGCGGGAGGGCTGCGGGGCCTCCACCTTTCGGCGCCTTCCCGCTGGCTGGATGAACTGGCCAACCTGGGAATCGCTCGGCGTCCCCTGGTGGACATCCTCACCGTCAACACCGACCTTTTGCGGCCCCCCCTGTCGGATCTGGCCTTTGCGGTGTGGATTCGCGGGTTTGGCGTCGAGGCTGGGCCGGCCCGGGGGCTTTCGGTCCTGTGCGGGGCCCTCACTGCCGCCCTGGTCTACTGGATGGCCCGAGGGTTCCTGTCCCGTCCCGCCTCCCTCCTGGCCTGCTGCGGGGTGGTTTTTGCTCCCCTGTCCCTCATTGCCGGCCGGGAAATCCGCCCCGACGCACTTCTTCTGCTGGGGGTGACGGCGGCATGGGCGGGCTGGTTCTCCCTCCGTCAGGGGAAGGCTTCTCGGGGCCATTCCCTGTTCCACGGAGTCGCTGTTCTGGCAGCCCTGTTCACCCATGCCTGGGGGGCCCTGGCCATCCTTCCCCAAGTTGTCCTGGACGTGGTTTCCCCTTCGGGAAGCCGGGGAGCTGCCCTCAAGCGATGGGGGCTCCTGGGGGTTCTCGCCCTGCCCTCCCTCCTGTGGTTGAACAACCTGGGCAAGACGGCGGGTCCCGAGCTTCAACCCCCCGATGCCACCTCCCTGTTCTGGTTCCTCCACGGTTTCGCATATGGGGAGCATCTGACCGCAGCGGTGCTCTTCGCCCTGGCCGGGGGAGCGGTGGCTGCATGGGGGAAGCGAACTTCTGGTGAGGATTCGGCGGCTTCCCTCGTCCCCCTCCTTCTCGCCTGGCTCCTTTTGCCGCTGGGAGTGGGCATGGCGGTGAGCCATCTGGGGCGGCCGATCATCGAGGCCCGTTACGCCACCGTCGTCCTTCCCTCCCTGTGGCTCCTGGGAGGATGGGGAATGGACCGCCTGGAACGCACCTCGGCCCGGTGGGTTCCTTTCCTCCTCCTTCTCCTCTTGGGGGGGATCACGGCGCGGACAGCGGTGAACCGGGATGAAACCTCTCGCGCCGATTGGGATGGGGTGGCCAGGGAAGCGAAAGTGGATCTGGGGCCCACCGACGTGTTGGCGGGAAATTATCCGGGAGCCTGGGAGGTGGCCCTGGGGAGGGCGGTTCCTCTGGAGATTCCCGTAGGAGCGGGGCCCACCACCGGTCGCGCCGCCGCCACCGCCGCAGGGGGGCAGAGGCTTCTGTGGCTGGTGGGGGAGTTTCCCGAGCGTTATCAAGAGGCGACCGGTGCCCTGACCGGAACTGCGGCCATTCTTCGCAAGTACGAAAAGGTAGGAGCCCTGGGCCTTCTGGTGAGACCGGGGGGAAGGCCGGCCCGACTTCCCGAGGCCACCCTCGATCCTCCTCGGGAGTCCTTCATGGATCGGGAGGCGGTGTTCCTCTACGCCGCAGGAATGGTTCGCTTCCCTGATTTGACCGTCACCCAAGGGGGGAACTACACGGTAGACGTGGTGGCCCGGGGGACGCCAGCGGGAGGAGAGCAGGTTCGCATCGACGTGACCTTCCCCGGAGCCCGAGCCCTGGGGCAGACCTCCCTTCCGGTGGGCAAGGATTCCACCCTCCTGCAGGTGGGCTTCGAGGCCCCCCTGACCGGGGCCGGTCCCCTGTCCATCCGCTTCCTCAACGACGGCCAGGCCAAGGGAAAGGACGGGCAGACCGAGGATCGAAATCTTTGGATTGACGCCGTGGTTCTCAGCCGCGTCGAGGGGGGGGCCAAGGCTCCGGCGCCGTCGGTGTTGCCCCGGTGAGTTCCCCAGCGCCCCCATCTTTGGAAACCGCCTTGGGGGGTGAATGGACCCTGGTCCTTTCCAGCGGCTTCATGGCCTTTGGTCGTCATCTGGGGGTGCTCCGAGCCTTGGAGGAGAGGGGAATCCGGCCAACCCGCATCTCGGGAGTAAGTTCGGGAGCCCTGGTGGGAGCTCTGTGGGCAGCGGGGCACTCATCGGAAGTGATTTTGGAAATGGTGAGACGGGTGCCGCCCCGGGCCCATCTTTCCTGGCGATTCCCCTGGGGGAAACCGGGGTTTGGACTGTTCTCCCTGGAGGGGTTGATTCGCCTGCTGGAGGAATACCTTCCCCTCCGCATGGAGGATCTGCCGATGCCGTTCTCGGTGGGGGTGGTGGAGGCCCGCACCGAGGCCCCTGTTCTTTTGGAAACCGGACCCCTGGCGGAGTCGGTGGCGGCCAGTTGCGCCGTCCCCTGGCTGTTTGCGCCCCAGAAGGTGGGGGAAGCGGTGTACGCCGATGGAGGGGCGGTGGACAGGCTGTTCCTGGCCCCCCTGTTGGGTCGTCACCCCTCTCCCCTCACCCTGGTTCATCTGGTGGGATCCTCCCGGGCCCGTGCTGAGGAGAGGGGTCAGGTGGTGCGAAAACAATTGGAAGAGGCGCCTCGGAAAACGCGGCTGGTGAGGGTGGATTCCCCGCCGTCGGGGGCGTCGCTGTGGTCCTTGGGGGATGTAGAGGTGCAGGTGGAGGAGGGGAGGCTTGGGGTGGGTCGGGTTTTGGCGGGGGTGGGCATATGAGCGGTACCAGGAAGCGCGGATCGGGTCGGGAGCATGGCATCCCGGGTTTTGAGTCGGGTGTGCAAGGGGGCGCTACCATGAACCATGGGTCTGGTCAGGAGTACGTCACCCCCCTCTCCGGAGGGATTGGCGTCTGTCAAACAACTATTGGAAACATTCCCTGGCCGATTCTCCTATGAAAGGATGCTGGGAGAAGGTTCTTTCGGTGCTGTCGCCTTGATGAAGTATCGTCCATGGGGCAACTGGCCATTGGCAGTGAAAAGGCTGAAGATGTCGAGGATGACGTAGAGGTGGAAGTCG
>CAYRTW010000010.1:0-45858 GCA_964426935.1 uncultured Rickettsiales bacterium | reverse complement strand
CCCGGGTCATGGCGGTGGACCCGGGGACCCGACGGGAGGAGGTCTACCTGAAGAGGGCTCCCCGGCGGATGCGATGGAGCGAGGATGGTCGCTCGTTGTTCTTCAGCGAGATTGGAATCACCGACCGGTTCAACACCTGGTTTGACCTCCATCGCTACGATCCGAACTCCAAGAGGGCCAAGAGATTGACTGAGGGGAAGAGGGTGAGGGATCCCGCTCCCAATCGGGATGGCTCCCAGATTCTCTGCGTCACCAACAACGCTCAGATGAATGACCTTGCTTTCTGGACGGAGAAAGGAGGAGTGGTCCCTATCACCCAAACACGTGACTTTACTCAGTTTTCTGAGCCCGTTTATTCACCTGACGGCAGCATGGTGGCCTTGAGCGTGTGGAGAGAAGGAGGCTTTCGGGACATTCATCTGGTGGATCCCCAGGCCCTTCAGCGCTGGGGAGACCCGGGAAGGGAGATCACTTCTGACCGGGCCTCAGACATCGATCCCCACTTTTCTCCCGATGGAAAGTGGCTGTTCTTCGCCTCGGATCGCACCGGCATCTGGAACATCTTCGCCTGGAAGGTGGCCGATGGCAGCCTCTTTCAGGTGACCCGAGAAGTGAATGGGGCCTTCTCACCGGCCATCTCCCCCGACGGCCGTACCCTGGCCTGGCAGGGCTACACGGCCGAAGGTTTCGACATTCGCATTGCTCCCCTCAACGAGGAGGACTGGCGACCGGTCTCCGATGCTCCTCCCCCTCCTTCCACCTGGGCCCCTCCTCCCCGGCCCCTTCCCCTGCCTCCTCCCGCCGAGGCGGCCCTCCCTTCCCGTCCCTACAATCCCCTTCCCACCCTGTTCCCTCCCCGTTATCTGAGTCCCAGCTTTTCAGTGAACGACACCGGATTCGTGGTGGGAGTCAGCACGGGGGGATATGACGTGCTCCGCCGCCACGCCTGGGGAGCTGGCATCAACTACCGGAGCGACAGCCGCTACGTGGGCTGGTCGGTGGGATACAGCAATAACGTGTTCACCCCCGAGTTCAGCATCGGCTACTACACCTACGCGGTGAACTACGGGAACATCTGGATGAACACCACCTCCCCGGGCAGCCCGGGAGGCACCTACTTTGACGG
Source organism: uncultured Rickettsiales bacterium (assembly GCA_964426935.1). GTDB lineage: Bacteria > Myxococcota_A > UBA796 > UBA9615 > JAKLKC01 > CAYRTW01. Next base: position 44,732 of record CAYRTW010000010.1, on the reverse strand, counting down.
AATCTACCGGGGAGACAACGTGTATGTGGAGAGGCGGGACCGGGCCTACGCCTCCCTGACCCTTCCCTCCCGTAATGGCCGCCACGCCTTCATCGGTCGCTACGCCTTCGATCTCCGCACCCCCCTGGATCCCATTCCCGAGAACGCCCACACCGAATACCTGCCCAACCACGGCAGCTTCTCTGGCCTGGACATCGGCTACACCTACAGCAACACTCGTTCCTACACCTACTCCATCAGCCCCGAAGCGGGCCGTTCCTTCTCTGCCCAGGCGGAGATCGCCTCCAAGTACCTGGGGGGCTGGATCGACACCCCCGAGGGCACCCGGGAGGACATCGAACAGGTGGTGCTGACTGCGGAAGGACGCGGATACATCACCATGCCGTGGCGACGGGGGCATGTGCTGGCGCTGCGGGGAGTGGTGGGCACCACCTTGGGGACCCAGGAAGGACAGGACAGCTACCGGATGGGAGGAACCTACGGCGATAGCGCCTTCATCAGCCTGCCAGACCGGTACTACCCTCTGCGGGGCTTCCCCACCAGCTCGGTGCGGGGGGACCACATGGTGCTGTTCAGCGCCGAATACCGCCTCCCCCTCTTCTTTGCCGAAAGAGGGGCGAGCACCCTTCCCATCTGGTTGAAAGGATTGAGTCTTTCTCTGTTTGCCGATGCCGGACAGGCCTGGGATCGGGGAGACAATCCCTCCCTGGCCAGCCTCTTCCAGGGGAAATCCACCCTTCCCGACGCCTTGGAGGGATGGTTTTCTGACCTGAAGGTGGGAATCGGAGCGGAGGTGGGGGTGGACTTCGCCATCTTCTGGGGAGGATTTCTGAGGGTGCGGCTGGGGTTGAGCATGGGGCTGACCGACGGCGCCATCGACAACATTTTGGACTCCCTCTACTCCCAGTTGGGAACCTCGTTTTGAGGGTCCTGCTCCGAAAAGTCGGGCCCTTTTGGTCCCCCGCCCATGGCATGGGGATTGCGCCCAGTGGGAGGGCGATGTCCAGAATCTCCCTCACCCTGCTGGCTACCCTGATCCTGCTGGAAAGCGGCTGCTCCCAGTCCGAGCTCACGGACGCGGCTACCGGCGAGGACTCCGGGGCCTCCTTTGACGGCGCTCCCCTGCCCCTGCCCTCCCTGCTTTTCGTGGGAGAGGATCCCACCACCCGGGTAACCGATATCTATGGATGGTCGGAGGACACCGAACTCCAGAACCTCACCGGCGAGGGAGTGCGGCCCAACCTGGTGAGTGGAGTCGGGGTAGTGGCCGCCACCTCCCCATTGCCGTCCCCTTCCCCCGACGGACGCGAACTGGCGCTGGTGATCACCGAGCCCTCCACCCTCGAAGGAGAAGGCGCCATCCGCCCCTGTGTTCTGTCCCTGGAGCAGGGAGGTCTGGCTTGTGGAGAAGCGGTGCCACACCTCGCGGCTCTCACCTTCACTGCCGATGGGGATTGGCTGGTACTCCAGACCCGGGATTCCAACTCAGGGACCTCCCAGGTGAAGTTTGTGGACCCTGGTTTCGGCTCCTCGTCCTGGGGGGTGGACCTGGACGCTTCCGATGTGCAGTTCCAGGGATTCTCCCCGGTAGACTCACATGTCCTCATCACCGCTACCGGACCCGAGGGGGCCAACCGAGCGGTGTATTCGGTGGATCCAGCCACCGGTTTCCCCGTTCTCCTCGCCTGGCGAGAAGACAGCCCCCTGGACTCTCCCCACATCTCTCCCGACGGGCAGTGGGTCGTGGTGGAAGCATCTGACATGGACGGCCGGAGGGATCTCTACGGCTACCCCTTGCTCTCCTCCGACTCCGAGGGAGTTCTGCTCTCCTCGGGAAACCCCGCCCTGGACGCCCACGGTGCTGAATGGGATCCCTCCTCTCCCTCCCGCCTGGCGTTTGTGGAGGATGCCTTCTTCAGCGATACCGCCTTCACCCAGCTTTCGGTGATCCCCACCATGGACTCTTTTGAGGACGCCGACTCCTCCCTCCTGGCTGCCGAGTCCCTCTCCCCTTCCCAGAGTCTGGATGCCCTGCGGTGGGGTCCTGCCGATTCCCTGGCCAGTGGGCTCCTTCTTCTGGTGGTGAAGGAAGTGTCTGCGGCCACCGGGGATTCGACGGAAAGCCTGCTGGTGATGGATGTCAATTCGCTGGAGGACGACGCCCTTACCCCCCTGGCGTATCAGGAGGGAACCTCCCCTGCTGACGCCTCGCTGGCCCACTGGTCGCGGGACGGGCGGCGGGTTCTCCTTTGGAATCGGAGCGAGTCCTCCGAAAAAGAGGCGGCAAGTTCCGTGGTGGAAGTGGATCCTCACCAGGGCACCGCCACCCCCGTGGACACCGGTTTCCACGGAACCCTCTCCTATCCCCTCTACGCGGTGGAAAACTCCCTTCTGTATCCGTGATCTCCGATAGAGGAGCCCCTTGAGGGCCAGATGCCGTGGAGGCCTAGCGGATGTGAACATGGAAGGGCATTCGAGCCAGAAGTCCTTCGCTCCCCACCGCGCGCTCCATTTCCTTCAGCCAATCCCCTTCAGAGATCGTCGCAAAGGGAAGCCGGCGCCGCCATCGTTCCCAGGGGAACGGAGAGGTGGCGCTCATGTGCATGACCGAATAGTCAGGGAGCTCGGCCAGGGAAGCCGCCAGCACCACGGCCTCGCCCACTCCTCCCAGCCCATCGACCAACCCCAGTTCCTTGGCCTGCCTTCCCGTCCACACCCTCCCTTCCGCTGCCATTTCCACCTGGGAAATGGTGAGGTGCCGTCCCCGGGCCACCTTGGCCAGGAAAGCGCGATAGCTGCGGGTCACCATGGATTCCAACCAGGCCCTCTCCGCTGGGCTGAGGGGGCCCACCTGGGAATAGATGCCCCCCCGATCGGACCGCCCCACCACGGTGCGAGACACACCCACCTTTTGGAAGAGCCCGGCGAGATCGAATCGCCCCGCCACCACTCCGACCGAGCCAGTGATGGAAGCAGCGCCGCTGATCACCCGATCCGCGCCCGCCGCCAGGTAATACCCACCCGAGGCCGCCACATCCCCAAAGGACGCCACCACCGGCTTCCACCGGGAGGCTCGCCTCACCGCCCTCCACAGCAGATCGGAGGCCGCCGCCGACCCTCCCGGAGAATCCACCCGGATTACGATCGCCCCCACCCGGGGATCCCTGGCCAGGGCCATCAGGACGCGGGAGAACGAACGGGGGTTGATGCTCCCCTCTCCCCCGTCCTGATCGTGGATGCTGCCCTGAGCGGTCATGACCCCGATCACCGGCCGGGAAAGAGAGCGAGCCTTCCATCGTTGCCGCCGGGCATGACGCTGGTACCAGGCCTTCCCCGAAACCATCTCCACCTTTTCCTCCCCACTCACCGAGGCGCGCCGCCAGCGGAGCTGATCGGGATAGCCCAGCCGGTCCACCATTCCCCTCTGAAGGGCCTCCTCCCCCAGGTAGGGGCCTCCCACCAACCTTTCCCACCCTTGCTCTTCGCTCCACCCTCGCCCTGAAGAAACTGCGGCAGCAAGCTGCCCACCCAGATCGGTCAGCAGGGATTCCAGGGCCTGCTGGGCCGCCTCGCTGGGCGCGTTGCGGGTGAACATCTCCCCGAAACTCTTGTACTTTCCAGCGGAAATGAACTCCGGCTCCACCCCAAAGCGACGCAGGGCATCCCCCAGGAAGTGAAGCTCTGCCCGCAGCCCCACCAGATCCAGGGTCCCCTGTGGCGCGAGAAGCAGCCGGGTACCCGCTGTGGCCAGGACGTACTCCTTGATTCCTCCTCCCAGGAGTTGAACCCTCACCTCCTTGCCGGCCTGGGACACCTCCTGAAGGGCGGCCCGCAATTCCATCAAACGGGCCCATCCCAAGGACAGGTGCCCGAGGCGAAGTTCCACCCCCTTCACCGATGAATCCCCAGCGGCGCGGCGGAACAAATCTTCCCACTCGGGCTGGGAAAACTCCCCTCTCCCTCCCCACCAGGAACGAAGGGGCTGGGGAGGAATGTCGCCAGCCAGCTCAACCCCAAGCCAACGGGGGGAAGGTGAACGCCAGCGGGTGGGGAGGATCAACGGGAACAGGAGGAATCGATAGAAGAGGCGATAGAGGAGGGGAAGAAGGCCCCCTCTGGCCAGCCGCGCCCTCTCGTCACCAGAGACCCGGCGGGGACGGGACGACCGCCCCCCCCTTCCCTTCTCACCCGACGTGGGGGAGGTCACCGAGGCACCCAGGGGCAAGGAGAGGAGGAGAGAGAAGACGGGAGACCTCTAGTGGTAGGCCTTGATGGTGTAGGGGCCCGGCTCACCCGCATACCCCGCCACCCACACCCAACACTCCGTCCCTGCGGACATGGGAACCACCGTTACCGTGGTCTCATAACCGGGGTTGGAGGAGTTGTCGGTGGCACCAGCACTTCCGGTCATCTCGTAGTAGTTGTAAGGATTGAACTCGTCACCGAAGTAGCAGTAGACCAGCACATCGTAGTCTGCCGCCGTATCGGGCCAGTTCATGTACACGGTCAGGGTTCCTTCGGCACCGGTGGTGAGGTGGTAGGAATCGGTGTCCCCGTCCCAACTGTTCTGAACCACGGTGGTGAACTCTCCATCGGCTCTCAGCACGCTGCCATCCCCGCAAGTGGTCCCCAGCTCAATGGACCCTTCAGGGGGTACTTCACCGTAGGGAGGGTTGTTGGCGGCATCGGCCTCGGGGGTCTCCTCCACCCGGTTGCAGTAGGTCACCGGCACGAAGGCGTCGATGGACACATTGAGGATCCCAGTGGGAATGAGCTGCCCGCCGTTACTCTCGTCCCCCCATCCCTCATCCAGCACCCACTCGGAGGAAAGGTCGGAGATATCCACGGGGAGAAGCTGGGAGGTGACCACGTCCCCAGGTCCGGTGGCGGTGTTGTTGAGATCGGCGAAGGAACCGGCGTAGATGTACACCCGATCCACATAGGGATTCACGCTGTATTCAGTGGTGGTCTCGTAGTTGCCAGGGCCGACCAGGGCGTTGGTGTCGTTGCAGTCCCCCTGGTCCATGGTGTAGTTGTCCTCGTCCTGGTCCAATCCCACATAATCGGGATTCAACTCTCCATCCGGCCCGATGTATTCGTAGTTCTCGTCCACGTCTCCGTCGCAGTCGTTATCCACGAAGTTCTGCCAATCGTAGAAGTGGGTGTTCCCCGGCTCTTCTCCCTCTGACTCGGGATCGGGGTGAATGGTGGCGTCGGAGTCGTTGCAATCGCCGTCCTTGGGAGCAGAACCATCCCCATCCTGGTCCTCAGAGTTACGGAGATTCTGTCCAGTCACGGTGATGCAGCTTTGATCCCCACCCCCATCGTCCCCAGCGGTCCCCGAGCAGTCATCGTCGATGCCGTCACACGCCTCCACTTCGCCGGCCAACCCAGGGAAGATGGCCGGGTCGGTGTCGTTGCAGTCCCCATCGAAGTTGGAGTAACCGTCCCCATCCCGGTCGGTGCCGTCAGGGCCATTGTCGGCCCATCCATCGCAATCATTGTCGATCCGATCCCCCCAGGCATCCGCGAAACCGGGGCGAACGGTGTCGTCGTTGTCGTCGCAGTCCCCGTCCACTTCGGTGGCTCCGTCGCCGTCGGCATCATCGAAACGGCCGGTGTTGCTCCGGATGTTTCCGCCGTCCACGTTCCCATCGCAGTTGTTGTCCAACCCGTCATCCATCCCCGCCAGGATCACGTCGGCTTCGGCGGTGACCTGCTGCACCGCCCACATCTCAAAGGGCCCCCACCAGGTAAAGGAGGCCACGTCGTAGGTCCAGTCATCCACAGTGGTCCCCGAGACCGGGTTGCCCAGGTTGGAGGTGTTCTCCCCCAGGAAGGCTCCCACCAGGATGGGCTCGGTTCGATAGTTCAGGGAGCTGGGGGCGTTGGGGTCTTCGTCATCCACCGGCTCCTGGTGGGTGAGGATCAGCCGATAGGAGTAGGCATCCCCCGAAGGCTCCTCCGGCCCGGTGACCTCCACAAAGAACTCCTGCTCTTCGCTCACGGTGATGACGTAGGTGGGGACCAACACCAGATCGCTGTAGTTGGTGCTGGCATCGGAAAGGACGGCCCCGGTATCGTCATAGACGGTCAATTGAACCGGAACCTGCCCTCCTTCCTCTGCAGCGGTCAACTCGATGAGGGTGTTTCCAGGGATCCCGGCAGCAAACTGGAAGACGTCCTTGTCGATGGTCGTGGTTTCCTTGTCGACGGGAGTGATGTCCACCGTGCCATCCACCAGGATGGTGTGATAGGCTGGGATCCCCCCGTTCTCCGCCGTATCCACCGTGTCATTGGTGGCGGCAGCGGTAGTCTCCTGCTCGACAACCTGCATGGGGGGCAGGGTCGCCACCCCCTGGATGTGCCTTTCGGCGATCCCCGCTTCCTGGCCACAGGCACTCGCAGCGGCAGCCGTGGCGAGAAGGAGGAGAGAGGTAGAGGCTCTGGGGATGCGGTTCAGGATGGTCATGGTGGTGATTTCTCCGGACTCGGCGGTGAGGGCGTGGCGCTCGCGCATCAGAATTGGAAGCGCAGCCCGAACTGCACGGTACGGGGCGTCTGGCGAGAAACGGGAGTACCGAAGATGGAGTTGCCGTCTTCGTCGGTGGCCACATCCCCATTCTCGTCGGTGGCGTTGACGTACACCGAATCCACTTCACGGCTGTTGAGGAGGTTGAACACCTGGACGATGAAATCGATCTCCGTGCCGTAGACGGTCATGGAGAGGGTTCCCCGTAGATCCAGGGGGGAGGTGGCGGGAAGGCGATACACCGTCCCCCGTCGCTCCTGGAGGTTGTTCACTCCCTGCCAGTAGTAGTTGTAGTAGAGCTTGTCGTAGGGGGTGCCCGACTCAAAGGTGAACAGGGCTCCCAGGGCCCATCCCAGGGAAACATGCTCGGAGAGCCGGCGGGCGTTGGGGTTGTTGTAGGAAGCGGCCAGCTTCACCGAGTGGGGACGGTCAATATAGATGAGCCCCTCCTGGTAGAAGACCTGTTGCTCCTCGTCGAAGTCAGCGGTGAAGACCCCGTAGGACCCGTCCGAGTTACCGCTGGTGCGAGAGAAGGTGTAGGAGCCGTAGACCTCCATGTTGTCAGACAGGTTCTTGCGGACGATGATCTCCACCCCGTTGTAGCGGCGGAACGCCTCACTGGGGGTGCGGAAGCGATACCGAGTGGCGTCGTCGCCAGCACGACCACCGATGACATCGGTGCCGTCCGCGTTCCAGATGAGGTTCACCTCGTCGTCCTCCCAGATGTTGCGGTAGAAGCGGTAGATGTATTGGATCTCCATGGAGAGATCCTTCTGGACCTCCCGCTGGATGCCGACTTGGAACTCGTCGGACGAGGCCGCCACCAGGTCGTAGTGCATCAGATTGTTGTCGGGAGCCTGGGCTCGGGTACCATCCTCTCCCCATCGATGCTGCAAGTCGTCCCACACGTAGTACTCGGCGTTGAACTTGTCCCGATTGACGTATCCGGAGATGGCCAGGAACCCGGTATCGGTATAGCGACGGTAGCCTCCGTGGAGGAGAGTGCGGCGATCTCGGAAGGGATCCCAAGAGAATTGAACGGCCGGGGAAAACGCCCACCCGTCGATGATGTTGTCGTAGATGTTGTTGCGCTGAATGGACCGGTCGATGCGAAGACCCGGCTGGATGGTCAACCCCTCGGTGGGCTGCCACTCGTCCTCAATGTAGAACCAGGCCTCTACCCCGGACTGCTCTTCCACAGGGTTGTTGATGATGACCGCCCTCTGCTCGGCCTGGTAGTTCTCGATGTCGTTGACCTCTTCCGCATCGGGGTTACCGTCGCCGTCATAATCGGGGAAGGACTTCCAGACCACCTCACCGGTGTAGTAGCTGAAGGCCCGATCCGTGCTCCCGAAGGCGGCACCGATCCCCAAGAACATGGTGTGAGGGCCGATGGGGGTGTCGAAGTAGAGGGTGCCGTCGGTTTGCACCGAGAAGGTATTTCGGTTGTCGAAGTCATATCGTCCGTAGCTCCCGTTGTAGAACTCCGCCCCCGTCCAGGGCCACACGGGAACCTGCTGCTTGTCGTCGTCCAGACAGGCGCCGATGTCGTTCCTTTCGTTGCAGTCCTTCCAGATGATGGGCTGAACATGGATGAAGGACTTCTGGTAGTAGATCTGGGTGGTAAAGTACACGGTGGGGGTGACCGTCCACTCCCATCGTCCATTCAGGAACCATCCCCCCTGATCCCACAGATTCTCCGCTTCAGGCAGGACATAGATGCTCTGGCGGGTGTTCTCGATGCGAGTGGGATCGGCCTGGGCTGACACTACGATCTTGTGGGAGTCACTGGCCTGCCAGGTCACCTTGCCCAGGAGGTAGTGGCTGGTCCACAACTGGGGGATCATCGGGTATTTGGCCAGGTCGCGGCCGGTATCGATGGCAGGGATGATCAAGGAACTGTTGCGAGTGAACTGATAGGACACGTAGAACCAAACCCTGTCCTTGACGATGGGTCCCCCCAGTCCAGCGTTCACCGAGCCCTCGTAGTAGTCGGTCACTTCGTCGGAATAGTACCGGTCCCGGCTCTGAAGGGCGGACGTGGTGTAATACCCGGAAAAGTCCCCCTCGAACTTGTTGCCGCCGCTCTTGGTGACGATGTTGACGATGCCGCCGAGGGCCGAGCCATATCGCACCGACAGGCCAGCGGTGATGACCTCGATGTCCTTGATGGCATCGAAGTTGAAGTTCATGGAGAAGGTGTTGGTCACCGGATCAGTGGTGTTCACCCCGTCCACGAAGTACTGGTTCGCCTGGGAAGTGGCCCCATGGATGTTGGGATTTCCGCCGCCGGTGACTCCAGGAAGGAACTGGATGACCTCCTGGAAGCTCCGACCGGTGGGGAGGTTGCCGAGGAAATCATCGGAGAAGGTGGCCCCCACTTCGCTCCGTTCGGTGTCCACGGTAGGGCGCCTCTCGATCACCTCCACGGTCTCCCCCATCTCGGGGAGATCAAGGACGATCTTCAGAGGGATGGTGCGGCCTAGCTGAACCACCAGACCCTTGCGGATGATCGTCTTGAACCCCTCCTTCTCGGCGGTCAAGACGTAGTCCCCTGGGGGAAGGTTGACGAAGCGGAACCGCCCCGACTCGTCGGTCTTCTGTTCCCGAATCCCCTGCATCTCCGGGCTTTCGATACGCACCGACACCAACTCCACTGGCTTGTCGTCGGTGGTGACCACCTCTCCCTTGATGGCTCCTCCTTGCCCCTGGGCCTGAGCCCGAGGGAGGAGAAGGAAGAAGAAGAGGCTGCCGACAACGGCCAGCTTGAGCAGCAAGGAAGGTAGGAACGTCTTCAAGGCTCGACTCCGAGGCGAGATCCTCATCAGGGCGCACGAAAACCCGCGCCGAGCCCGGACAACGGCAGACACACCGCCCCCCGGGCGCGAAACTCGATGCTTGTAACAGTCTCGCCGACACAGTGTCAAGACGGACAGAGGCATCCTCCCCAGGAGGGCCGGGATTGGCGAGGACCCATCGGGACCCGGCGCCTGTCGGGGAAGTTCCACCTTGACTTCGCCCCTGCCATTCATTAGGGTCCGTTCCGCTTTTTTCCGCCCGGGTGCCGCGCGGGATGCATGGCCATTGGCCCTTTCGGCTGGCTCTTCTCTCCCGTGGCGCTCCGAGCCTTCACATCCACGTTCCGGAGCCCTTCATGTCTGGTGTTGCTACCAAGACCTGTCCTCATTGTGGTGCAGGGATTCCCTCCTTCGCCGTCAAGTGCAAGCACTGTTTTGGGGATCTGGTCCATCGCCCCGAGCCAGCAAAGCGGGCTCCCTGGGGTTGGATGCTCCTGACCTTGGTGATGGCGGGAATCTGTGCAGCCACCCTCGCCAGCGTCTTCAACACCAAGGCCTTGGCCCAGGTGACCGTGGATGAGGGCTCCCAGTCCATCTTCATGGTGTGGACCAGCTATCGGGGAGACCCCACCACCCGGCGCATCGCCTTCTCGGACATCGCCAAGATCGAGTACATCACCGACGCCAACATGTTTTCGGGGAAGGTGTGGGAGGTGTATGTGGTGACGGCCCAGGGAGAGCGAATCCTCATCAACACCAGCGAGCAGGAGGATCTCCAGTCCTACGCAGAGGGAGTGGTGATGAGAACCAAGAAGCCATTGATCCCCATCAACCGGGTCGACATCGGCTCTACGGTTCTCGGCCAGAACGGTTCCCAGCCCTGAACCGTCCCACCCTGTCTCACCCGATGCCTGCCCCTTGAACGAAACCGCTGACCTGGCCTCTGACGGTCTGAACCAAACCAACACCGCGTGTCTCGCCCTCGAATCTGGACGCGCCCCAGGCTCCCATGGCCCTCTTTGACCGGGTGATCGGTTATTTCTCCAGTGATCTTGCCATCGATCTCGGCACGGCCAACACCCTGGTCTTCGTCAAGAACAAGGGGATCGTGCTCAACGAGCCTTCCGTCGTGGCGGTGGAAAAAGATCACCGAGGTGTGACACGCGTGTTGGCGGTGGGCCAGGAAGCCAAGGAGATGCTGGGGCGCACCCCGGGCAACATCATGGCCATCCGCCCCATGAAGGAGGGGGTCATTGCTGATTTCGAGGTCACCGAGGCCATGCTTCGGTACTTCATTCAGAAGGCCCACAACCGGCGGACCCTGGTGCGACCTCGCATCCTGGTGGGAGTGCCCTTCGGCATCACCGAAGTGGAGAAGAGGGCGGTCAGGGAGTCCGCCCAATCGGCGGGGGCGAGGGAGGTCTATCTCATTCAGGAGCCCATGGCCGCCGCCATCGGAGCAGGACTGCCGGTCACCGAACCCCAAGGCAACATGATCGTGGACATCGGCGGGGGCACCACCGAGGTGGGGGTGATTTCCCTGGGAGGACTGGTCTACAGCAAGTCGATTCGAGTCGCTGGAGACAAAATGGACGACGCCATCATCAGCTTCGTCAAGCGCAAGCACAACCTGCTGATTGGCGAACGCACCGCCGAGTTGATCAAGATGACCATCGGCTGCGCCTATCCTCTGGCCGAGGTCAAGACCATGGAAATCAAGGGCAGAGACCTGATCCATGGAGTTCCCAAGACCGTGTCCATCACCTCAGAAGAGGTCCGGGAGGCGTTGATGGAGCCGGTGGATGCCATCGTCGATGCGGTGAAGAGCACCCTGGAGAAGACTCCTCCCGAACTGGCGGCGGACATCATGGACAAGGGGATCATCCTGGCTGGAGGAGGGGGGCAGTTGACCAACCTGGACATCGTGCTGCGGGAGGAAACCGGACTGCCGGTGATCGTCGCCCCCGAGCCTCTCTACTGCGTCGCCTTGGGATGCGGCAAGGTGCTGGACTCCATAGACCTCTTGAGGCGCATCACCATTCGCTGATCCGAGCCATCTCTTCTTCGCCACCCCCTTCGCCCTGAAGTCGATGCAAAGACAAGGACCCGTCCCGCCATCGGGCGAAGGACCGGGCCTCCCACCATTCTCCCAGTTCCACCAGCCATCGCCCCTCCCCTTCCAACCTCTGGCATCCCAGACGATGTCCGTGCCCCACCACCACCACTTGTGCCCTTTGCTGGCGTCCCCAGGCCTCCACCACAGGCCCCCAATCTCGGCGAGCAGCGGGTTTTCCGTCTCGGCTCAACCGACTGAGTTGATGACCTCCCCCTTGGAGAAGGGTCGGACCTGCCCAGCGAGCCAGATGGAAGAAGGCAGGGGAACGGAACACCTGACGCAACCACAGGTAGCCCCGATCCTGACGGTTTACCTCGTCTCCATGGGCGAGGTGGAAGGAAACACCGTCCAAGACGGTGTCCATGGGTCCAGGCCAGACAGTCACTCCCGAGGATTCGGGGAAGGCCCCGGCCAGATGAAAGTCGTGGTTTCCCTCCAGCCAATGCACCGGCCCACACCGCCGTCCCCAGGCGAGAATCCCGTCCAGGACAGGTCCTTTGGGAAGAGTCTTCTCTCCTCCCGCCCCACACCATGCGTCGAAAATGTCTCCCAGGAGAAACAGGGAGGCCTCCCCGCCTTGAGCTTCCCGCGCCAGCAAGGAGGCCACCCACTCCCCTCGGGCATCCCTCCCCGAAGAAAGGTGGGTGTCCGCCAGGAAGAGGGCGCGCATGGTCGTTTTCAGCCGTGAAGGAGGGCCAGGATGGCGCGGGATATCGCCGCCACCAGATCCTGCCAGGGGGCAAAAAACGAGTGCAGCCACAACAGAACCCAGGTCAGCGCCCACAGGGCGGCTCCTCCCACCAGGGCGGGATGCCTTTTCCAGCCCTTCCCTCTCAGTGAGGTGAGCAGGGCCAGAACTGCCATCCAGGCGGAGGCGTGGGACAGGGCGGCGTAGGGGAGGGCGGTCCAATAATCCAGTTTGTAGGACAGGCCATAGGACAGGATTCCAGCAGCGACCAGGGAAACCGCCAGGAGGAGGGCGGGGAGAAGGGGGGGAAGTTTCATGGCATCTCCTCCCCGGAGAGTTGAGGAAGAAGGAGGAGCCACCCGGAAAGGTTGTGCTGGACGCCATCGATGCGAATCGCTGAATCCACCGCTGAGCTGGGAATGCCTCCCAGGGCCTTCTCTCGATGGGCAGCTAGAAACAGCCTCTCCTCGCTGTATTGGTAGCGCATGACGTGGGCAACCCCCAGCCGGGCCGCTTCCAGGAACTCCCTGTCCTCGGGAACGTGTCGGGAGGTCAACGCCGCTGCCGCCGCAAGGGCTTCGCTGCGGCTGCCCGCCGACACCAGGTTGGGAAAGCCCGGCCCGGCATAGGCCCCCAGGAGCACCGGCGAAATCGACTCTTTTCCCCGATACATGGCGCGAATCATGCCTCGGGCAATGGCCAGGGCATACTCGCGCCTCTCCGGATTGGGATCGATTCGATCCAAGACCTCCAGGGCCTGAACCAGCCAGGCATCGGGAGGAACCTGGACCTCCAGTCCCAAGGCTCTCCATCGCTGTTTCACCAGGAAATTCGCGCCTTTGAGGGCACACGCCAAAAAGGACTCTCCCCCCTCCGGATCCACCTGAGCCCAGCGGGCCAGCCCCAGGATCGCCTCGCCAGGGTAGTAGATGGAGTTGTCCTCGGGATCGTCGTAGCGAGAGGTGGGAGCATAGTAGGAGTCGAACCAGCCCTCCTCGTCCTGCTGAGCGAGGATGTGGCGCCCCAGGGCCCGCGCTTCTTCGCGCAGTTCGGGGGGTGATTCCGGCTCGGCGGCCATCCTCTCCGCCAGGACCAACAGGGTCAGACCGGCTCCCCCCAGCTTGATCTTCCTTCCCTCCACCACCATCCGCCGATCAGGATGATGGGGATCGGGGCGAATGGCGTTCTTCCTCAGCCATCCCAGAGCGCGATCGGCCCCTTCCAGGTACCGGGGATCCCGGGTGCGTCGGTAGAGCTGCAGGAGGGAGTAGGTGGTGCCAGCGTGGCGTAAAACGTTGTATCCCTTGCCTTTTTTTCCGGTTCTCCCGTTGTATTCGTAATCGTATCGTCCCTTGTCATCCAGGTGATTCAGCAGGTAATCCCCGCCCCAACGACTCCGCTTCAGGAGACCTTCAGGGGTCAACGGCTCATCCGGCAACAGGGCGCCCCGAAGCAGGCGACGAACCGGCCTCCCCTCCCCTCCCTCCACATAGGCCACCGTTCGCAGGGGCCTGGCGTCGTTTTTGGCAAACCAGGACGCCATCTCACTTCGCTTCATGCCCTCAGCCAGGAACCACCCGGGGACTCGAACTCCCCCCTTCGCAAGAAGGGCGCCGTCGATGCCGGGGTCCAAGCCGAGGCCAAAGGGCCCTGGCCAGGTACCGGTCCACGGAGGGTCGATTTCGATGTCCAACTGGAAGACCGCCTCTCCAGCCTCATCACGGGGGGAGAGGATCGCCACCAGGGCTTCCACCGCCTTCCCCACTCCTCCTTCCCCCAAGGGGACGGTCTTTTCGTCCCCGCCGGGAGCGTGGAGAGTCAACCACAGGTCGGCCCAGGTCAGGGAGGTGAGCTCCACCGGGTGGAGGGGAGGACTGCCCATCAACCGGGAGCGGGCCTCCTTCAACACCGCCCGGGCCGCCTCTTCCTGAAGGGCAAAGGAGGCGTGATCCTCCGGCACGGGGCGGCGCAGGGCAACGAAACCCATTCCCGCCACCATCAGGAGCAGCATCACCCCCAGAATCCCTCTCCTCATGGGACTCCCTCCTCTCCCCGCGTCGAGGTGGCGAAATACAGCTCATAGAGGCTGCGGTAGAGGCCTCCTCGGGCCATCAACTGCTCGTGGGTCCCTTCCTCCACTTTTCGCCCCTCCTTGAGCACCACGATCCGATCCACTTCGGCGATGGTGGACAGGCGATGGGCCACCACCAACGCCGTCCTGGACGCCATGGCGGTGCGAATGGCCTCCTGCACCTGGGCCTCAGCAAAGCTGTCCACGTTGGAAGTGGCCTCGTCGAGCACCAGCACCTGGGGATCGAAGACCAGGACCCGGGCAAAGGCCAGCATCTGCCTCTCCCCCGCCGACATGTTGTTTCCCCCCTCCCGGATCCTCCCCTCCAAGCCTCCCAGGCGCGTCACCACCGCCTCCGCCCCGGCGAGGCGCAGTGCCTTCCACAGCACCTCATCGGAGATGGGTTCATCGGCGGGCTGGAGATTGTCTCGCACCGTCCCCGCAAACAGAAACACGTCTTGAAGGACCACCCCCACCCGCCGTCTCAGGGCCTGCATCGGCCATTCCCGCACGTCCAGGCCATCCACCAGGATGCTGCCCGAGCCCACGTCATGGGTGCGGTTCAGCAGGCTGAGAACCGTGGATTTTCCCGCCCCCGTCGCCCCGAGGAGAGCCACCTTCTCTCCGGGTTGGAGGCGAAGATCCAGCCCCTGAATCACGTCCTGGCCAGGGGAATAGCCAAAGCGTACATCCCGAAACTCCACCACCCCTTGGGCCTCGGGGACCGTTCCTCCCCCATCGGGGAGGCGATCCGTCTCATCAAGGAGGCCAAAAATCCTCTCCGCCGAAGCCATTCCCGACTGCATCACCGCAAACTTGATGGAGAGATCCCGAATGGGCACAAAGAACTTGTCGATGTACTGGAGGAAGGCCACCAGGGCCCCCACGCTGAGTTGGTGACCGGTGATGGAGCGAGCGCCGTAGGCCAGAAGAAGGGCCACCACCACAGAATTGAGCATGTCCACCACGGCGAACAGGAGGGCGTCGTAGCGAATGGAGCGCAGGGAGGCGTCCATGTAGTCCTTGTTCCTGTCTACAAACTCCTGATAGGAGGCCTTCTCCCTGGCGAAAAGCTGCACCACCCTCACCCCGCTGACCCTCTCTTGGAGAAAACCATTGACCTCGGCGATCTGGGCGCGGATGTCTCGATAGGCTCCCCTCAGAAGCCCGCGAAACCATTGGCTGATCACCGCCAGGATGGGCAACACCAGAAAGGTCAGCAGGGCCAGATCCCGGTCGAGAAGGAGGAGAGCGACGCCGATTCCCGTGAGGTACACCGCATCCCCAAGGAGGGTGAGGAATCCGGAGGCGAACATCTCTCCGATGCCCTCGGCATCCCCGGTGACCCGGGTGAGGAGCCTTCCCGCCGGATGGCGCTGGTAGAAGCTCTCAGAGAGGGTGAGGAGGTGGCGATGCACTGCCACCCGCAGGTCGTGGACCATGTGCTGGCCGGCCCTCTGCATCCACCACGTCTGAACGAAGCGCAAAGAGAATTCCACCCCCATCGCCAGGCAAAGGATCCCCGCCAGAGGCAGGAGCCCCTGGGGATTCCTCTCGGCGATGGGGCCATCGATTCCCGCCTTGAACAGCCAGGGTTGAACCAGTTCCACAGCAGCGGTAAGGGGCAAAAGGAGAAGGGCTCCCCCCAAAGGAACCGCATAGGGACGAGCCACCTTGGCCAGGCGAAGGAGGATCTCCCGGTCAAGGAGGCGCGCCCCAGGCTCACCCGTCGCCATCCACACCGGGGCGCTCACGCGGAAACCCGTGTGCCAGGAACGCCTTGCTCCTCATCCAACTTCTGACGACGGTAGAGAAGGGAATACCACCCTTGCAGGTCGAGGAGTTCCTGGTGAGTGCCACTCTCCTTCACCCTTCCCTGGGAGAGGATGGCGATTCGGTCCATTTCGGCCAGACCCAAAGCCCGATGGGTGACGAACAAGGTGGTAGTTCCCCGAGTCATCTCCCGGATGTTCCTGAGGATTCGCCTTTCCGTCTCCGCATCCACCGCCGCCAGGCAGTCATCGAACACCCACAGGCGCGGCTTCAGGACGGCCGCCCGAGCGATGGTCAGCCGTTGCCGTTGACCCCCGGACAGGGTGACTCCCTTCTCCCCCACCACCGTGTCCAGTCCCTGTGGAAAACGAGACACCTCCTCGTCCAGGCAGGCCAGGCGCAAGGCCTCCCACACCACTTCGTCGGGCTGGGGGCCGGTGCCGAACTCCACGTTCTGGCGCACCGACATGGAGAACAGGAACGGCTCCTGAGGGACGAAGGCCACCGAACGACGCAGCAGGGACAAGGGAAAATCCTGCACAGGCCGGCCGTCCAGGAGGACCTGACCTCTCTCGCTGTCACACAGTCGGGGAATGAGTTGGAGCAGGGTGGACTTTCCCGAACCCGACGGCCCCAGAATGGCGACCTGCTCCCCAGGCCTCACCAGAAGATCGACTCCCCGCAGGATTTCGTTGTCCCCGTATCGGAATCGCAGCCCGTGGAAGGAGAGACCCCCCTGGACCTTCTGGGGCAATCCGCCGGGCACCTGCTCCCTCTTCGGCTCTTCCACCTCGGCCTGGGCCTGGAACAGGACATCCAGCCTTTCCAGACTGGCCCTCCCCTGCTGGAGAATGCCGATGATCCATCCCACCGCCATGGTCGGCCATAGGAGCAGCCCCAGATATCCCAGAAAGGCGGTCACATCCCCCACGCTGAGATTGCCCCGGGCCGCCTGCCATCCTCCCAAAAGAAAGATCGCCAGACGCCCCAGTCCTCCCAGGCTTCCGGTCAAGGGCATCAACGCCGTTCGCATGCGGATGGCGGCCAGTTGCTTGTGAAGATACGCAGAGGAAGCCTCCTGGAATGCCCGATCCCGGGTCTCTTCCAGGGCATAGGCCCGCACCACTCCATGCCCGATGATGGTTTCGTGGACCGCCACCGATAAAGCGGAGAGCTTTGCCTGAGCTTCGAAAGTAAATCGAAACGCCTTCTGGGAGAGGCCCCGCGTCCCCAGAACCAACAAGGGAAAGGGGAGAAGGGATAGGAGGGCCAGGGGGGCGTCGATGAGGAACATGGGGACAGCGGCGGTGACGAACACCAGCAAGGTGTTGACAAGGTTGAGGATTCCCGGTCCCAGGAGGAGGCGGACGTTGCCGATGTCGCTGGTGGTTCGACTGATCAGATCCCCCACGGGCGCCGTTCCAAAGAAGCGCGGGGAGAGGGTCATCAGGTGAGCGTAGAGGCGATTGCGAAGGGCAAACTCCACCTGACGCCCCCCGTTGAACATGTAGATGCGGCTGAGGACTCGGAAACCAGCCAGAAAGACCGCCACCCCCACCAGCATCACCGCCAGTCGGGGAATCTCCTCCGCCTTCCCTTCCTCCAGGGAATCCACCGCCCTCTTCAGCAGATAGGGACCGGCGGCGCCACACAGATTGGTCCCCAGGAGAAACAAGGCCCCTGGCAGGTACCAACGCCATTGGGAGACAGCCAGGGAGCCCAGGCGCGAATAGAAGGAGGGGGTTGGGGGTGGAGGCGGCATGGAGGGGACCGGGGCGGCATTGTAAGCACTTGGACTCAACGAAGCATCCCAACCCGTTTCGGTTCCTCAAAAGGTCCTCCCTCATTCCATTATGATGGCGGGGTCATGCCGTCACTCTTTGCCCCTCCCCAGAAGGATCTCCCTCCCCTCGCCGAAAGAATGCGCCCCCTCCATCTGGATGAAGTGGTGGGGCAGGATCATCTCCTGGGTCGAGACCGCCCCCTGCGCCTGGCCATCGACCGGGATCGGCTGGCGTCCATGCTCCTGTGGGGGCCTCCCGGGACCGGCAAGACCACCTTGGCCCGTCTGCTGGCCTCCCACACCCGATGCGCCTTCACCTCCCTCTCCGCGGTTCTGGGGGGAGTAAAAGAAGTTCGTGAAATCGTTGAAGAAGCGCGACTCCACCGCCTCAGGACCGGCAAGAGCACGGTCCTGTTTGTGGACGAGATCCATCGATTCAACCGCAGCCAGCAGGATGCCTTCCTGCCTCATGTGGAGGAGGGGTTGCTGGTGCTTATCGGGGCCACCACCGAAAACCCCTCCTTTCAGGTCAACGCCGCCCTCCTGAGCCGCTGCGCGGTCCACGTCCTCCATCCCCTGGAACCCGAGGGCCTCGGACTTCTGCTGAGACGGGCCCTCACCGACAAAGAGAGGGGAGTGGGAAGACAAGGGCTCTCTCTGACGCCTGAGGCCCTCTCTCTCCTGGCCCGCCACGCCTCGGGGGACGCCCGCCGGGCCCTGTCCGCCTTGGAGAGATTGGCCCTCCTTCACATCGGAAGAGAAGCTGAATCTCCTCCTCTTTCTGCGGAAGAAGTGGCCCACTCCCTGGGAGAAGACTCCCTGCGCTACGACCGGGCGGGAGAGGAGCATTACAATGTCATCTCCGCTTTCATCAAATCCATGCGGGGCAGCGATCCTGACGCCTCCTTGTACTGGCTGGCGAGAATGTTGGAGGCGGGCGAGACGCCCCTGTTCGTGGCCCGTCGCCTGGTGATCTTCGCCTCAGAAGACGTGGGAAACGCCGACCCCCGTGCTCTTCAGGTGGCCTTGGCGGCCAAGGAGGCGGTGGATTTCCTGGGGCTGCCGGAGGGGGTTTTTCCCCTGTCACAGGCCACCCTCTACCTGGCCACCGCCCCCAAGTCCAACAGCGCCAAGGGGTACTTTGCCGCCGCCGAAATGGCCCGTCGCCACGGCGCCCTCCCGGTCCCCCTTCACCTCAGAAACGCGGCCACTCCCCTCATGAAGAAGCTGAAATATGGGGAGGGATACGCCTATCCACATGATTTTACAGGAAATTATGTAGCTGAAGAATATCTTCCCGAGTCCCTCATCGGCACCCGATTCTTTCAACCCTCCACCCAGGGTTACGAAAAAACCATCGCCGAGCGTTTGGAAATCTGGAACCAGCGAAAAGAGAGGGGGGACCGGATTCGGAAGGCCACCCCCCCCTTCAAGGAGGATTAGGTGAGGCGGGGATTGCCCTCTCTCAGGGGAGATATTGGAGAATCACCTTCACCCGCCCGGAAGTGCTCGACTTCACCTCACCTTGGGCCTGGGCCTCTCCGACCGGCCGCAGCCCCTCCATGAGCTGGGTGAACTGAGAGGCGGTGACGGTGAGAACCACCACCTGATAGTTGGCCCCCGAGTCCAGAGCGATAGGCTTCTTGTTGGGTTCCACGAAGGCACACACCACCCCCAGGGTGGAGCAGAGATCCTGCATCTTCACCGCCGCGAACCGATCTGCGGTGTAGACCTTCACCGCCACCTCCGCCCCCTGCCGAAGCTCGGTGCCCTCGTCCAAGGGCTCCCGGGCGGGTTGGGAACGGGAACGAGAATCCTTCTTCTCCGCCTTGGATTTCTCCTGAGCCGTCGCATCCGTGGCCGACGAAGTGACCCGGCGATCCGCCAAGGATTCGGGGGCCGCCTCCTCCTGGGGAGCCTGGGCCTGGAGCTTGTCATCCCCATCCTGCTCCCAGTCGGCGTAGTAGGGAGCCCCGGTCGCAGGGGGAGCGGAGCGGGTCGAGGGAGCATCCCGCCGGGGAGAGGAGCTCGCCGCCGGAGGTGCCGGAGGCGCGAATGCAGTGGAAGGCCCCTTGCTACCCTTTCCCAGGGGGGAGGGCAGCATCCCCATGGCCCCCTGGTCCCCTCCTCCTCCATCCCCCTCGCCCCATCCGCTCACCCCTCCCGGCGAGGACTGGGACGGTTCGGGAGCAAACCCACCCCTCCCACCGACCAGCGGCGAGGGGTCAGGCTGGGCATTCTCCTTTCGCACCTCGGCCAGGGATCCCAGCGGTCTCTCCATCGCTCCGGTATCGTCCATGGCGTACCCCAGAGCCTTCAGCCTCTGTTCGGCAGGAGAGACGCCCCCCCTCACCGCCGCTGCCTGGCCCTCCCCTTCTCTCTTGGCCTCCAACCCGGAGACGGGAGCCGGAGAGGCGGGAAGGGGGGAGGCTGCCGATTCCCAGGATTGGGAAGGGGACGCCACTGGCGGCGAGGACTCCTTCTGGGAAGCGAGCAGGTAGAGACCGGTGGCCGCCAGGGCCAGAGTGGCCGCCAAAGCCAGGGTTCCCGGGACCTTCGGCACCGGGAAGGGGAGCAAGCGACCCCATCCCCCTCCCGAGGAGATCCTCTCAGTCTTTACACGTTGAAGTACTTTTTCAGCGAACCCGTCGGGAGCCTTTTCCAGGGGAAGCTCCCTCAGCAACTCCACGGTCTGACGCAATTCCTCCAGTTCATTCCGGCATTCCTCACATTCCCGAACATGAGCCTCCACCCGTTCTCTGTCCCCTTCGGAGAGATCGCCGTCCAGGTAGCCGGACAGAAGATTCTGGATGATGAAGTGGGTCATCGGCGGCGACTCCTGCCTTCCAGGAGAGCGGAAAGACGGCCTTTCAACTCCAGGCGGGCGCGGTGTAGACGGGACTTCACCGTTCCTTCAGCGAGATCCAAGGTGGCTCCGATCTCATCGTAGCTGAGCCCCTCCACATCCCGGAGCAGCACGATGGCCCGCTGATCCTCGGGAAGAGCGGAGATTCCCTCCTCCAGCGCCGCATACAACTCCTGGTTCACCATGCGCTCTTCGGCTCCCTGACTCTTGTCGGGAAGTTCGCGCCGCATCGTCTCCCCGTCGGGACCGATGCCGAGGTCGATGCTGTCGTGGCGATGCTGGTGTCGTCGACCTTGGTACATCATCTTGTTCTTGCAGTGATTCACCACCACGCGATGAAGCCAGGTGGTAAAGCGGGAATCTCCTCGAAACCGGTGAAGGTTCCGATGCATGTTGATGAATACGTCCTGGGCAACTTCCTCGGCGACAGCCCGATCTCCCAGAAGCCTCACGCACATGCTGAAGACGCGGTCCTGATGACGACGCACCAGGGCCTCGTAGGCAGCGGGTTCTCCTGCCGTGAAGAGCCGAACCAGCTCCTCATCGGCGATGGACACCGAGGTCTTCTCCGAGAAGGGTGGCATGGGCAATCAGGTCCCCTGCACCGCTCTCGCACTCAGAAGGAGCCGTTCCATCGGCCGCACCTCCTCTGACAGCGAGAATGGGCGTGGGTTCCAGGATTTCGACTCTTCCCGCAAGAGCGTCTCAAGGTTCGTCATTCCTCCCTCTGAAACGTGCCACTTCGTCCTCCCCTCTTCTCCATCAACCGAACCTCGGTAAGGCTCATCCCCTTGTCCACCGCTTTGCACATGTCGTAGAGGGTCAGCCCCGCCGCCGCCACCGCAGTCAAGGCCTCCATCTCCACTCCAGTCCTTCCGGTGCATCTCACCCGAGCCTCGATGGACACCGAACATCCGTCCTCCCCCAAGGCCAGGTCCACCTCCACCGCATCCAAGAGAAGAGGGTGGCACAACGGGATCCACTCAGAGGTGCGCTTGGCCGCCATGATGCCCGCCAGGCGGGCGGTGACCAGCGGATCTCCCTTGGCAACCCTTCCCTCTCGAATCAGGGAAACGGTGTGGGGAGACATCTCCACCCGACCCCGGGCCACCGCCAGCCGAGACGTTTCCGGCTTCTGCCCCACGTCCACCATCCTCGGGTTTCCTTTTTCATCAAAGTGGCTGAATTGGTTCATTTCTTTTACGGAAACTGAGGGGTTCCCGGCGGTTTGGATTTAGGTTTGACCTGGATGGAGTCCTGGGTGTCATCCTCCCCCATGAGATCGGACAGCGCCACCGGCTTGATCTTCCCCGAGGCCAGGGCCGCCTCTTCCACCGCCCCGGGTTCCACGGGGATGGAAACCGTCAGTTCGGTGCCCACCCCCACTGCACTTCTCACCTCAATGGTTCCCCCGTGCTGCTGCACCAGGCTGAGGCTGATGGACAATCCCAGACCGGTGCCATGGGGAGCCTCCTTGGTGGTGAAGAAGGGCTCAAAGACGCGATACAGCATGTCTTCAGGAATGCCACAGCCGTTGTCCCTCACCACAATCCGCACCCAGGGCCCCTCCCGGCGAAGATAAATCCAGATCTCTCCCGTGCCGCGAATCGCCTGGGCGGCGTTGGTCAACAGGTTCATCAGCACCTGGTTCATGTGCCCGGGATTGCACTTGATCCTGCCGATGTTGTCGAACTCGCGGTGGACTTCAATGCGGCCCTTGATGAGATGGTTGAGCAGGCTGAGGGTGATGTCGATGGCCTGGGCAAGATCGGTGTCCCGGGTTTCGGTAGGATCGGTGCGGCTGAAAGTCCGGAGGTTCTGCACGATCTGGCTGGTGCGGGTGCCGCCGTTGCGAATCAGCTCCAAGGTGGTGTCCAGATCCCTGAGCAGGACATCGAACCGGGCCTCCCTCTTGTAGCGTTGAATGTCCCAGAGGCGCTCCTGGGCCTCTTCGGGGGGGAGGGATTCCACCTGCTCGTAGAGGTTGAGGACGTTGCGAATCTTCTCCACCGCCTTTTGGAGAGGGCGCACGCTGTTCACCAGGTAGTTGACGGGGTTGTTGATCTCATGAGCAATCCCCGCCACCAACTGCCCCAAAGTGGCCATGCGCTCCTGGTGGATGAGCTGGGCCTGGGCTCCTTGCAACTGCCGATAGGCCTGCTCCCTCTCCCGGTAGAGGCGGTTCAACTCCAGGTTGCGGCTCGCCAGTTCCCGAGTCCTCTCCTCCACCTTGCGCTCCAGGGTGCGGTAGTTCTCCCGAAGTTCATCCCGAGTGCGGCGGAGCTGGCGGCTCATTTCGTTGAAAGCGGTGGCGAGATGGCCGATTTCATCCTGGGCGGTGACCGGCACCTCCCGAGCCAGATCTCCGCCGGCGATGGCATGGACCTCCCGAATCATGGCGGTAACCGGCCGGGTGAGGCGAAGGGTGAGGATGGCCCCCACCGTTCCCATCAGCAGGACGCAAGCCAGGACCATGGCCAACACGAAGCGCTGCTGGAGGTCATCCACCCGATGGGCCGTGGTGGCTTCGGCGCTCCCAAAGATGCTGCCCACCATCTCGGCGTTCTGGGTGCGGATCTCCCGGAACCGGTCGGCCGGATAGAGCACCGCCAGATGCCATCCGGCGGTGGGAATGGGCGCGTGGGCCAGGAACATCTCCACCCCTGAAAGGGCCACCCTCGCAAAACCCGATTCCCCCTTGAACATCTGCTTCATGACATCTTGAAGCCGGGCATCTCCCTGGTCGGCGAACTTGCGGGGTTCCTGGTTGGGATCCTCCTCCCCATCTCCCCGAGCATCCCCGACGATGAGGCCGCCCCCATCCACCAGGATCGCCCTGCCATCGTGACTCGACGCCACATCCCCCAGCCAGGCTCGAATCGTCTCCAAAGAAAGATCCGCAGCCGCCACCCCTGCCAATCGGCTTCCGCCATGGGAGAAGGTCCGAGAGCAGGTCACCGTCAACCGGCCGGTGAGGACATCCACGTAGGGCTGGGTCCAGTGGGTTCTTCCCGGAGAGACCATGGCCCCTCGGAACCAGGAACGCTGTCGGGCATCAAAATCGTCGGTGAAGTTTCCATTCCCCGGCACCCCTACAAACACTCCATCGCTGCTTGCAACATAGATCCAGGGAAGATCCTTATGATTCCGGGCCAGGAGCACCATGAGATCCCGCAACGGGCTGAGGCGGGCCAGGGAGGGAGACAAGGGAGAGACCCCCTTGGGAGTGTGAAACACCGGCCATTTCCAGGAGATCTGCACCCCCCGAGCGGGGTCAAAGCGGAGATCCTGAGGCTTTTCTCCCGGAGAGTTGAATGCCGTCCACGGCAGGGCGATGGCGGTACCGGGGCGAGGACCCTCCGCCTCGACACTGGCGGCGTCCGCCAGCATGGCCACCGACCTCTCCACTTCCCGGAAGGCCCCGTCCAGACGGCGAGCCTCCTCCACCGCTTGCACCCGGTAGGCCTCCTGGATCTGATCTTCCAGGGAGGTGCTCAGGCGGGTCAGGACGTTCTCGGCGGTTTCCTTTCCATCCGCCTGAAGATCGCGGGATACCTGACGCAGGTATTGATCGGCGCTGATCAGAAAGGCTACCAGCAGCAGAACCGTTGCCACCAGGAGGTAGACCAGGATGCGAACCGCCAGCCCGATGCGAGGGGGGGTGATGATGGGAACCGCTTCCGAGACCGCAGTTTGGGTCAGGGACTGGGGCTCACGGCGGAACTCTTTGCGATCGGACAAGGCGCGTCGGCCTCAGATGCATCCGACGAGGGCGGTTGCGTGGCACTGGTAATTGACCGCTCGATCCTATAGCCTTGCTCGGCTTGACCGCAACCACATCACCTCCTCCAGGTGACGGGCTTTTCGGAAGAGATCGTGCGGTCGTTGAGGAGAGGTCGTATGCGCGGCGGGGTGACTTTGAACCTCGTGAGATTGTTGTCCTTGTTGGGCATGGTCTCGCTCATGGGCTGTGGTAATCCGGTGGCGGATCTCTGCACGGCGCGGGCAGATTATTTTGATTCCTGTGCTGGAGTGGCCACCGAGGGGGGGTGGA
The DNA here is from genome assembly GCA_964426935.1 of uncultured Rickettsiales bacterium. Lineage (GTDB taxonomy): Bacteria > Myxococcota_A > UBA796 > UBA9615 > JAKLKC01 > CAYRTW01. The sequence continues at coordinate 20,051 of CAYRTW010000010.1, read as the reverse complement.
ATCTGGTCAAGAACTACGACTTCTACGGCGTAGGGGGTAGGGAGGAGTTCGTCTCCTCCTGCGAGGAGCAAGGCCGCACCCGGCTGGACTCCCTCGCTGAGGACGAACAAGGCCGGCTGGAGCAGACCTTCAGCAGCCAGGCTCTTCAATACAAGAAATACGTCGAGGACGGCGTGTGCGGTCCGGTACCCTGAGATCGGAAGGCCGGCCCAACGGGGATCGTTCGAGGAGAAGAGCCCACTCCCAGGGCCCTGACGGGTGTGCCCGCGTCCCAAGGACCCCCTCCAGGAAGCATCCATGAATCGCCCTTCAGCCCGGCGAGCCGCCATCACCTCTACCGGTCGACATTTCCCCGAGACGGTGATCCCCAACAGCTACTTTCTGGATGTCCTGGGGCTCGACACCTCGGAGGAGTGGATTCGCACCCGCACCGGGATCACCACTCGCCATCGCGCCGACTTCCAGAAGGGGGAGATCACGTCCACCCTGGCGGCGGGGGCGGCTCGGAAGGCCCTCCAGCGGAGGGGGATGGATCCGGCGGAGGTGGATTGCATCATCGTGGGCACGGTCACCCCTGATCTGGGATTTCCCGCCACTGCCTGCCTCGTGCAGCAACAGATCGGTGCCCATCGCGCCTGGGCCTACGACGTGGGAGCGGCCTGCTCGGGGTTCCTCTACGCCCTGGCTCAAGCCACCGCCCTGGTGGAATCAGGCCGTCATCAACGAATCCTGGTGGTGGGGGCGGACGTGATGAGCTCCATCCTCGATCAGGGGGATCGGAACACCTGTGTCCTGTTCGGGGACGGAGCGGGTGCGGTTCTGGTGGAAGCCGTGGATGAGGATCATCCGGGGGCCATCGGGGCCTGGAAACTGCACACCGATGGCTCCGGTGCGGACCATCTTTTTCGCTATGGGGGCGGAATCAAAGAAAAAATCTGGGGTCGCCCCCCTGAGCCCAAGGGATGGTTTGTGCATCAGGAGGGCAAGACGGTGTTCAAGTTCGCCGTCACTCGCATGGTGGAGGTGGTTCAGCAACTGCTGGAATCGGAAGGCATGTCCCCGGAGGACCTCGACCTCTGCGTGCCCCACCAGGCCAACATCCGCATCATCGAAGCCGCGCAGGAGAAGCTGGGGCTTCCTAGAGAAAAGGTGATGGTCACCATTGCTGAATGGGCCAACACCACCGCCGGCACCATTCCCACCTCCCTCGATCTGGCCGTAGACCAGGGGAGGCTGAAGGTGGGGGACACGGTGATGCTCTGTACCTTCGGCGGTGGGTTCACCTGGGGAGCCATGCTGGTGACCTGGGGGTTCTCGTATCCGTCTCCCTGAGTTTTCCCATCCTCTCCACAGCCTCTGAGCCAGGCGACCGGGTTTGCCATGTCCCTGTTCCGATTGGTGACGGAGTTCACCCCCCAAGGCGATCAGCCCGCCGCGATTGAAGCCCTCTGCCGGCGAATCGAATCCGGGGAAAAGTCCCAGGTTCTCTTGGGAGTGACGGGATCGGGAAAGACCTTCACCATGGCCCAGGTCATCGCCCGCACCGGGCGTCCGTCGTTGATCCTGGCCCACAACAAGATCCTGGCGGCCCAGCTCTACGGAGAGTTCAAGCAGCTCTTCCCTGACAACGCCGTGGAGTACTTCGTCAGCTACTACGATTACTACCAGCCCGAAGCCTATGTCCCCTCCAGCGACACGTACATTGAGAAGGATTCCCAGATCAACGACCGCCTGGACAAGATGCGCCATTCCGCCACTCGCTCCCTGCTGGAAAGGCCAGACGTCATCATCGTGTCTTCGGTCTCCTGCATCTATGGCCTGGGTTCGGCTGAGGCCTACGCGGGGATGGTGGTGCAGTTCGAAGTGGGCCAGGATTTTGACCGCAACCGGGTCCTACGCCGCCTGGTCGACATCCAGTACCTTCGCAACGACATGGACTTTCACCGGGGGACCTTCCGTGTCCGGGGGGATTCCTTGGAGATCTTCCCCGCCTACGAGGAGGAAAAGGCCCTCCGCATCGAGTTCTTCGGGGACACCATCGAGACCATTCGGGAGATCGATCCCCTGCGGGGCAAGGTGATCGGCTCTCTGGATCGGGTGGCGATCTATCCCGCCAGCCACTACGTCACCCCCGAAGAGAAGATGAAGAGAGCCTTCTCGTCGATTCGGGATGAGTTGCTGGAGACACTGACGGCACTGAACGCGGCGGGACGTTTGCTGGAGGCCCAGAGGCTGGAGCAGAGGACCCTCTTCGACCTGGAGCAGTTGGAGGAGATGGGGCATTGCCCGGGGATCGAGAACTATTCCCGGCACCTGACCGGCAGGGCGCCCGGTGAGCCCCCACCCACCCTGCTAGAGTATTTCCCCAAAGATTTCCTGCTGTTCGTCGACGAAAGCCACGTCACCATCCCCCAGGTGGGGGCCATGTACAAGGGGGATCGCAGCCGCAAGACCACCCTGGTGGAGTACGGGTTTCGGATGCCGTCGGCGCTGGACAACCGCCCCCTGAAGTTCGAGGAGTTCAATGCCCTCCTCAACCAGGTGGTGTACGTGTCCGCCACTCCTGCCAGCTACGAATTGGCCGAGGCAGGAGGAGTCATCGTAGAGCAGGTAATTCGTCCCACCGGTCTGGTGGATCCGGAGATCGATGTGCGGCCGGTGCGGACCCAGGTGGATGACCTTCTGGAGGAGATTCGGGTCCGGGCGGAGCTGAAGGAGAGGGTGCTGGTGACCACCCTCACCAAGAGGATGGCCGAGGACCTGACCGAGTACTACCAGAACCTGGGAGTGAGGGTCCGGTACATGCACGCCGACGTAGAGACCATTCAACGTATTGAATTGGTTCGGGATCTTCGCAAAGGCGAATACGATGTGCTGGTGGGGATCAACCTGCTGCGGGAGGGCCTGGACATCCCTGAGGTGAGCCTGGTGGCAGTACTGGATGCCGACAAAGAGGGGTTTCTGCGGGGAGAGAAGTCCCTGATCCAGACCATAGGGAGGGCGGCTCGAAACGTCCGGGGCAGGGTGATTCTCTATGGAGACCGGGTGACCCACTCCATGGAGGTGGCGATCCGGGAGACCGAGAGGCGGCGGGCGATCCAACTGGAGTGGAACGCCGAGCACGGCATCACTCCTGAGACCATCCGCAAGGAGATCAATGACGTGATGGCCAGCATCTACGAGGGGGATTACGTGACCGTCAAAGTGGACCCTCAAGTCCCCAAGGATATTGAAGATCTTCCCACATCCGACATCCCCAAGGCCATCGACCGCCTGACCCGAGAGATGCAACGAGCGGCCAAATCCCTGGAATTCGAGAAGGCCGCCCAGCTTCGCGACCAATTGAAGAAACTGCAGGCCTGGGAACTGGAGATCCGAGGTGGCGAGGTCCCATGAACCAGGCCCCTCCCCTCTCTCGATTTAGCATCGGCATTGACAGACAAGGGTTTCTCCACCACACTGCCCCCGCTTGCGCCTGCGCCACTCAGTGGCCCGTGACCCTATCGTCTAGTCAGGCCCAGGACGCCGGGTTTTCATCCCGGTAACACGGGTTCGAATCCCGTTGGGGTCACCAAACGTGACGGCAGCCCGCCGGACCCCTCCTCGGCGGGGTCCAGGTCCCTCGCCACCGTCGCGATTTCCTCAAGCATGTCGAAGGGTTGGCGCCACTCGACGGTGAGCGTTCCGCTCGCCCAGGTCGAGTTCGAAACCATGTAGTTGAGGAGCTTCCGCTTCTCCCCCACGGGCTGCTCGGCGAACAGGTCGGCCGCCTCCCGGCCCAGGTCGAGGAGCATGATGCCTTCCTCGATGTAGGACTGGTTCGCCTCCTCGTGCTTGAGGATCGCCCGGCGGGCGACCCGCTGCTCCTCCCGCCACTCCCCCGCCTTCCGCTGGAAGAAGTCGCCATCGATTAGCCCGTCGACCTTGTCGAGGTAGGCGGTGTCGATGCGCTTCTGGAGGCGGGCGCACTCCGCCTCCAGGCGCTCGATGGCCTCGCGGTGGTAGCGCTCCTGCTCCCCGTGGCTGGCGCGGAGGGCGCGCCGGACCAGCTCCATGACCTCCTCGCCGAAGCTCAGGCGCCGCAGGGCCGCGGTGAAGTGCTCGGCCAGGACCTCCTCCCGGACGTAGGGCTCGGGGCACTTCTGCTTGAAGCCGGTGCAGTGGTAGTAGACGTACCGCTGCTTCTGGAGCTGCGCGGAGAGGGCGCAGCCGCAGTGCCCGCAGGTCAGGAGGCCGGTGAAGGCGAACTCCCCGTGGTGCTCGGTCTCCCGCTGGCCCTGGTAGCGGCCGTCGAGCACGTCCTGCACGCGGTCGAAGAGGTCGTGGGTGATGAGGGCGGGGCGCATCGTCCGCTCCATGGCCGAGGCCAGCCCCTACTACGTGGACGACCAGAAGGTCCCGGTGGTGGTCGACGGGAAGCTGACCGTGGCCCGCGGCCCCGGCCTTGCCACCGGCGACGTCCTGCCGCCGACCGCCGCCGGGTGGCGGAGCTTCCTGGACCTGGCCCCCGCCTCGGGCCTCAAGTTCGGCGAACTGGAGGTGGCCGGCGACTACTGGTGGGGACGGAAGATCCCCCGCGACCTGCTGTCGTCGGCCCGCAAGGCGGCCGAGGACGCCTCGACCCTCCCGGCCCCCGAGATCACCGGGAGGGCCGCCTGATGGCCGGGTCCGGCAAGGGCGTGCTGGTGCTCGCCGGGGCCGGCGCCGTGGGTCTGATCGCCCTCGCCGTGGCGGCGGGGGGCCGTAGGAGGGAGGAGACCGTGTCCGAGCCTGATCCCCACCCCATCCCGGGAGGGCCTCCCCCTGCCCCCGGCGAGTCCGGCCCGCCCCCGGCGTCCGCGACGGCGCCCGCTTCCGCGGCCGAAGCCCCCGCAACTCCCGCCGCCGCATTCCCCCTCCTCGACGCCGCCGCGGCCGTGCCCGGCCAGGTCGCCGACACGGTGACCGACGCCGCCCACGCCGCCGCGGACCTGGTGAGCCGCATGACCTGGGTCCCCCGCGTGATCCGCCGCGTGATGCGGCACGAGGGAGGCTACGACTCCCTCAACCTCAACACCGACGGCGCCGGCCTCAGCTTCGGCATCCTCCAGTGGCCCCAGCGCACCGGCGACCTGGCCCGGGTGCTGGCGGCGATGTACGCCGCCGACGCCACCACCTTCCAGCGGGTGTTCGGCCCCGACTGGCCGAAGCTGCTCCAGGCGGTCAACTCCCGCAGCCTGGCCCCGGTGGCGAGCGCGGTCCTGTGGGCCGAGCCCTGGGTCAGCCGCTTCCGGGCCGCCGGCCGGCACCCGCCCTTCCAGGAGGCCCAGGACAAGCTGGCCCGCGAGGGCGAGCACTTCCAGGCCGCCGAGGCGGTGGCCCGCAAGCTCAACGTCCCCACCGAGCGGGCCCTGGCCCTCTTCTTCGACACCGCCGTCCAGCAGGGCGCGGGAGCCGCCGACCAGGTCGCCGCCAAGGTGCGGGCCCGGTTCACCGCGGGGGGACAGGCGGTCGCCGTCTCCTACCGGGACCTGCTCTCCGCCTACGCTGCCTCGGCCGCCGACCGCGCCCGCCGCACCACTCCGCCGACCGCGCCCTCCTCGGGCCGGCTGCGCTGGGTGGCCGTCGGCTCCGAGTGGCACCTCCACGCCGGCTCCGTCGACCTGTACCGGGACATCCTGTCCCGGCGCACCGCCATCCTGAAGGACCCCCAGCTCGGGGACGCCCCCGTCCGCCTGGCCTGACCGGGACCGGAGACCGCCATGCCCTACTCCAAGCTCATCCCCGAGACCGTCCCCCAGGTCTACCGCAGCGCCGGAAACGGCGCCGCCGCCCAGACCGCCGTGGGCCCCCTGTCCTGGCTGTCCCCGCCCCGGGTCCCCATCGTGCTCCCCCTCACCGCCCGGGACCCCAACTGCGACATCCAGGCGCTGCTCCAACACGGGCCGTCCGCGTCGGGACCGTGGGCCAACGTGGGCGCGGCGGCCCAGATCAACGACACCACCGACGCCGTGGCCCTCCTCTCCGGCGCGGCCAGCGTCCGCAGCGCCGGGATCCTCCTGCCCTTCCTGAGGGTGCTGCTCACGGTGTCGAGCCGACTCGGCGGCGGGAACCCCCAGGTGACCTTCACCGCCCTGCCGATGCTGGCCTGGGAGAACTACGCCCAGCCCGGACAGGCGCCTTCCCTCCAGCAGCTCGTGGCCGGCGCCGCCCTGGCCTCCAACGCCGACGGCTCCCGCAAGGAGTACGTCTTCGCCGTCCCCATGGACTTCGACGGCGCCCAGGTGCGGGCCGCCCTGGACGTCACCGCCCGGGCCTTGAACGCGAACCTCGACTGCCGCATCGACCACGCCATCGGCGGCGCCGGCCCGTGGGCGAACGCCGGGGCCGGCAACCTGTTCAGCGACACCACCGACGCCCTGGGCCTGCTCACCGGCTACCTTGACGAGGCCGTGGTCGGCCCCATCCTCCCCCGGCTGCGGCTGGTGGTGGGCATCGCCCATCGCCTCGGCGCCGGCAACCCCCAGGTGACCGCCACCGCGACGGTCTACGCCCTGATGGACGCCCAGCCCGACGCCCCGCCCGCCACCCGCGCCGCCGGCACCGGCATCTCGCTGGGCAACACCGCCGCGGCCGGCACCCTCGACAACCAGACCCCCGCCATCGCCGCCGCGGTGCTGTCCATGGCCCAGGACCTCGGGACCCCCTCGGCGCCCGGCACCACCGACGTCCACGCCGCCTTCGCCGGGAACAGCGCCGGCAACGCCTTCCCCGGCCCCTTCACCAACCCCGACGTCCCCCGCGCTGTCCAGGTCGCCTTCGCCGCCGGGTGGGACGGCGGCAACGTCAACGTCGTCGGCACCGACCACTTCGACCAGGCCGTCAACGAGACCCTCGTGGCCAACGCCGGCAACACCGTGGTGGGGACCAAGGTCTTCAAGACCGTCACCTCCGCCACCAAGGCCGCCGTCGGCGCCAACGCCGCGGGCGCCTCCATCGGCCGGGCCGCGAAGCTGGGCGTGGGCTCCGCCGCCATCCCCCGCGTCAAGGACTTCAACACCCGCGGCGTCGGGTCCCTGTCGGTGGATGGCGTCACCGAAGCGGCGACCTTCGACGGCACCAACTCGGCGGTCACCCCCACCGCCGCTCCGAACGGCGTCCGCCGCTTCGTCGCCGTCTACGCCGCCGACCGGACCCTGACCCAGGCGGCACACACCCACACCTTCACCGGGACCGCCCACTCCCACGCGGTCACCGACCCCCAGCACCAGCACCTTGGGTAGCCAGAAGGAGCGGGCATCGTCCGGCTACCGGTTTGCGCGAAGTGCCGCAGTGGCCGTCGCTTCGGCTCGCGCGCTCACCTCGCCACGAGTGACCCAGATCCACCCCTCAACCTCTACAAGGGCGCGCTGGTCGTCTTCGAAGCCGTGGCAGGCGCCGGCGATGAAGTGTGCACCGGCCAGGACGCAGAGCGCGGCATCCAGGATGTCGTCCGACTTGATGCACTCCGCCACCACGTCGTCCGCGACCCCGAGGCCGATGGAACGAAACCTCTCCACCATGTCCCGTCGGACCTCGGCGGCGGCGTCCTTCGCATGCCGGCCCTTGTACCCGGTGGCTTCGAAGCCGAGGGCCATGAGCGTCGCCGCGGGGTAGACCTCGATGACCGACGGGACCACCGGGGGACCTTGAACCCACTGCATCGGTAGAGCGTGTTCTCCGCCAACCTGCAGGCGAAGGTCATCGAGCTTCCCCAGCATGGCGTGCGCGGCACGGGCAATCCGATCCGCGCCCACATCGAGGGGCGTCTTGCGCACCACCCTCTTGAGTTGTCGGTCGGTCTCCCTGCGGAATAGCTGGTTCGCCTCAACAGGCAGCGGCCGGCCGGCGTTGTGTCCGCCGAGCGCCCGAGCCAGGTCACGAGGCCACCCCAGCGGGGCATCGATCGCCAGCAGTACCCGTGGCCCGGCACTCCGGATCCACGCGGCGACCCTGTCCGCGGACCACCGCCCGAGAACCTCCTCGACGCGGACCTCCCCGCCATTGGCGATGCCCCGAGCGACCGCTGTGCGTACGTCGTCCGTGGCCGCGTCGATGCCGATGATGGTGGTGGTTTCCATGCCGACCGACGCCATTGCTCCTCCCTGCCATCGCCGGCTCTGGTGAGCACGGCGATGGCCCCATTGTCGTCGATCCCGTCGGGGCGCAACTACGGACGTGCTCAACCGCCCCCGAACAGGCCGATGGGCCACGATGCCAGCGCCGATGGCCAATGGGGAAGCCCTCGTTGGAGCCAGATCGAGCCGGACCGGCGGCATCGGCCCACGGGACGTCCCAAGGCGATGGTGATAGAGTCCCCCGACCCTGGGTGAGGACTTGGCGATGGTGAAGTACTGGGGCGTTCGAGTCGGGCACGGGGGACAGTACGCTGCGGTCGCCCGTCAGCATGGGTTCGTGGCCATCAAGTGGGATGCTCTTGGGGATCTGGCTTGGCTGGCAACGGCGGCAGAGCCCGACGCAGCGTGGCGGAAGCTGCTGGAGCAGTACCAGGGCACCTACGGGGTCGCCGGAATGGCCGCCAGCATCGGGGCAGGCCAGGTGCGGCGCTTCGTCCGGGAGATCGACGATGGCGACATCGTGCTGGTCCCCCATACCTCCCGGAAGGTCGTCTACGTTGGGCGCGTGAAGGGAGGATTCGTCTACGTACCGGATCCCGCCGATGGTTGCCCTTACCGCCAGCGGCGGGGAGTCGAGTGGATCCGCGACGTGCCCCGGACGGCGATCCCGCAGAAGCTGCTGAACTCGCTCGGCTCCCTGTCCACGGTGTGGAGCCTGAACCGCTCCGCCGACGAGGCCCGCTCGCTGGTTGAGGGCGAGACGAAGCCCGGGCCGACCGCGGGACCCAAGTCGAAGACCCGCGACGTTGTCGCGCACCTGCTCGACCAGCTACACGCACTCCATCCCGAAAAGTTCGAGCACTTCGTCGCCGAGTACTTCGGAGCCATCGGGTACGACGCACGCCCGACTCCCTACGTTGGTGATGGTGGGATCGACATGGAGGGGACGCTGGACGCCGAGGGCCTGGCGCAGGTGAGCCTGCGAGTCCAGGTCAAGCGGACGCAGGACAACGTCGGCATCGACACGGTGCTCAAGACCCGCGGGGCCCTCGGCATCGACGAACAGGGGGCGGTGATCACCCTCGGCGGGTACACCAGCCAGGCGAAGCAGGAGGCCGGGGCGCCGGGCAAGAAGACCATTACCCTCGTGGAGGGTGAACGCTTCGCGGAGATGCTCTTGTCCCATTGGCACGACCTGAGTGCTGAAGCCCAGGCCCTCCTCGGGATCCGGCCCAAGGACAATCTGCCCCTCCGGGAGCGGTTCGCCGTCGTTGAGGACGAGGAGTAGCTCCTCGTGACCAAGACGAACCCCCGGGGGCGATTCCAGCGGGACGCCGCCCAGACCGCGTGCGCGACGAGTCGCCTTCCGCTCGTTGTGGCGGATCAGTCCCACTCTCGCCCGACGATCGGGTATTCTCATTGCCCGAGGCCGCGCCGCGCATGAGCCAAGCCCGTCAACCCCACGCCGCACTCTACGCCCGGGTGAGCACCACGGGTCACGGTCAGGACGTCGGCCTGCAACTCGACGAGTTGCGCCAGGTCGCCCAGCAGCGTGGCTGGACCGCCACCCAGTACGTCGACGACGGGGTTTCGGGGGCGAAGACGACGCGCCCTGCCCTGGACCAGATGCTCTCGGATGCGCAAGCCGGGAAGCTGGACGTCGTCGCGGTCTGGAAGCTCGACCGCCTCGGCCGCAGCCTGCAGCACGTGCTCTCGGTCCTCGAACAGCTCTCCGCGCATGGCGTCGGCTTCGTTTCGCTCCGCGACTCCGGAATCGACACCACCACGCCCGCCGGGCGCCTCTTCACCGCCATCATCGCCGCGTTCGCGGAGTTCGAGCGCGGCGTCATCCAGGAACGCGTGGTCGCGGGTGTGCGCCGAGCGCAGGCAGCGGGCAAGCACTGCGGGCGTCCGCGCAGGGAAACCGCCGACAAGGCCCTCGTGGCGGCGAAGTCGCTGCTCGACCAGGGATGGGGATGGCGTTCTGTATCCGAGGCCACCGGCATCCAGAAGGACACGCTCCGCCGCCGCCTCCGCGAGGCCGGGATGCTGGCGCAGAACCCTACCCCCTCGGAGGCGGCCTAGATGCGGCGCACAAGGGCGGCGCACAAAGTGGCGCAGAAGCTGATGGTTTTGAGCGACATTCAGGGTATGCGCAGCCCCTGGAACCGCCTGTGAGCGACGGGGACATGCGGACCGGCAGATCTGTGACCCCGTGCCCGCGAGACATGCCGGACCAGGAAAGCTGGGCGTGTTGCGGCACGGCTATGCTATGCTGACAACCACCACTGGCCCGGGCGTTATCCGGGCCCGTCTACATCCTGCTAGGCGCACGGGCGATGGACCAAGTTGAGTTCCACTACGAGCTGACCGGAACCGGGTGGTCAGAGTGCCGACTCAGAATCGGTAACACGACCTGTGAGGTCACGGCGTCCTACCTTTCGGACGCTCTCGGGGATCTTGCCTCCGCGGTCGAGGATGTCCTTCGGGGATACACCGACGCCCAAGCCACGTTCGCTGAGGAGCCAGGGGAATATCGATGGAGATTGTTTTCCGTCGAGACGGATCGCGTACGGTTGAAGATCATCGCATATCCCGAGTGGGGAGAATGGAACGATGAATCCGGCAAGATTATCTTCGAGGCGGAGTGCGATAGGCGCGCCTTTGGGCGGTCCGTGGCTGGCGAACTCAGGCGCCTACTCGAGGCTCACGGCGGGGAAGGGTATCGTGACAAGTGGGTCAACCATGACTTTCCAACCGAGCGACTCCGAGCGATCGAAGGACTCCTCGAAGGGGGCGGCGCCTAACGGCTACACCATTGCCTTTCACGGCGGCGAAGGCGCCTGGAACGACCTGGAGTTTCCGCACGGACTCGATGTTCTCGATGGCGTCCTTGGCCTTGCCGGCGTCGAGTGTGGTCTTGACCTCGATGACGCCGTAGACGAAGTCCACCGGGAAGAGGTGGGCCTCACCCAATCCGAAGAGGGATGGGTAGAGCACGGGGTCGTAGATGACGATGTCGCATTGCCTGCTCGGCTTGCCTCGGTGGTCGACGACGACGCCCGAGCCAACACCGTAGCGGGCCGGGATGAACTTCCGGATCAGGTTTCGGAGCAGGCTCTCGTTCGCCTCCCCCATGCTGTCGTCGTGTGAGATGACCTTGTTCAGCAGGTCGACCTCCGCTCGGAGACGCTCGACTACCCCTTGGTAATAGGTCCACAGGAGGTTGGCATCGTCCGGCATCATGGATCTCCGCGCTCCCTCGACGGCTTCGGTGGACTCGCGACCCGCCGACGCCGGGTCGTCCCAGCGGTTGATGACGCGTGCGCATCGATTCCCCGATGCCGACGCACATTCTCCACCTTCCACCGCAGCGCGGGCTGGGAGCGGATGCGATCTCGCAGCTCGTAGTCGTCGGTCAGAAGCTCCGCCCGGATCTCGCCCTCCTCGTTCACGCACCGGACGAACTCGCTCTCCTCGGGAGAGAGCGGGAGGACCCGGCCCAGGCCCCGGCGGCAGTCCTCCACCAAGGACCGAGTCCAGGCGTCCACGACGTCCGGGGCGGGGGCAGAACCCCGATGCAGGACCGGCAGAAGCTGGCTGCGCACCTCCCGGGCGTCCACGCGGACGTCGTCGGGTGCCACCTCCCTCCAGTCCCGCCGGCTCGCGCTGCCGTAGACGATGAAGGCGACGCGGAGCCGTCCGTCGCCCAGGCCCTGGTCGGCGAGGAGGGGGCGAGCATCGAAGACGTCGCGGCTCGCCGTGCGCGACAAGAGCGCAACCAGCTTGCCCGCGGCGACCTCGTGCAGGTCGAGCACAGGGATCGTCGTGACTGCGCGGTCGCCGAGAGGGAGGGAGTCGCGGAGCACCAGCGGCCAGAGCGGCACGCGATGGAGGAAGTTCAGGTCGACCTCCAGGTTCCCGGTGCGCCCATCGGTCGTGGCATAGCCGAGCCTCCACTTGCCGCCCGCGTGCTCCGTCGGGACGCGCCTCGCCGCCAACCCCTCCCGCGAGCAAACCGCTTCGACGGCCGCCTCCACGCGCGGCCGTTCGGCTCGCATCCTCTCGACGTCCCGCGCACCCACGCAGTTCAGGTCGATGTCCACCGAGAGCCTCTGGATCGGGCCCCGTCCGAACAAGTTCAATGCGGTACCGCCCTTGAGGGCGAGGCGGCCCTTCAGCGCAGGATGCTGGTTCATCGTGCCGAGCAGGCCGATCAGCCGCAGGACCTTCTCGACGGGCTCCGCCATGTAGCCGGTGGCGGCCGCGATCCGGCTGACTTCTTCGCGAGTGAGCTTCACGCCGGCTCCTCCCAGTCCCGGCGCAGGAGCCGCTCGGAGACGATCAGGTTCCACCGGGGCAGGAGGCGACCCCGCTCCCGGGAGGTGTCGAGGTAGCGCGGCTGGCGCGGCGCGAGGCGGGTCAGGGTGTTCAGGTGTTCGTCGTCCACGATCAGGGGCTCGCGGTGCTGCTCCAGGAAGAGGCCGACGCGGGCCGCCGTGAGCGCCGAGCCGAGCCGGCGAACGTAGGTGAGGACGGCGTCGAGGTCGAAGAACTCGACGGCCTCCAGGGAGCGCCAGATCTCCTCCCAACCGCCGCCGAGGTCCGGTCGGTCGAGCACGTCGACGAGGGTTCGCTCCAGGGTGGTGACCAGGACCTGGCCGCCCGCATGGGACTCCAGGGCGATCCCCCCGCCCAGATCCGGATCCTGGCGCACGGAGGCGGGAGCCTGCACCGTGACGTACCGGGCGCCCCGGAAGTCGAAGGTGGGGGCGCGGACTCGGCTCACCACCTGGAAGGTGGACCAGGATGTGTAGGCTCGGCCGTGGTACTGGAGTGCCGTGTGGTAGGTGATGGCGGCGTCGTCGTGCAGGTGCGCCGCGACGAGGTAGGGGTCGATCGGGGCCGTCTCCCCATCCGCGCCCCTGGGCACAGTGGCGTACAGGCCACGGCGGACGCGGACCAGGTTCCCGGCTGCGACGTGCTGCTTCAGGACCGCGGCGGAGGTCTGGCGGCTGCGCCCTGCCTCACCCGCATGGGCGGCCACGAATTCCTCCACCCGGAAGACGGGGTGCTGTGCGAACCACGACGAGGGCCTCATCGACTTGCCGAAATGTCATCCAATGGGTAGCAAACCTACCCCTGAAGGTGCAAATCAGCAAGTCCAGGGGGTACCGAATCCCACAGAAGTCTCCCCTGGCCCGCGACCCAGTTCGAAACTCGTCTCGTTGGGGTCACCAGTCCATTCATCCCGCAATTCTAGGTACTTGCGAGGTCGAGCCGCAACGGCCTTCGAACCGGTGCGTGTTCACGGCGCGGGCGCCCGTTCACCCAATCGAGCCCCCCGCTCGGATTGCAGCCGCGAACCGAGCCAGCCCACAACGCTCCAACGCTGAGATCACGTCCAGGGCGGTGCGTCGAGGGTTCTTCAGGTCCGCCGCCTGCCCCGCCAGTACGTCGAGTACTACTGCCGGGCTGTCGGCGAGCAACTCCTGTGCGAAGGAGTCCGGGTGCAAGGCGAGGAGACCGTGGCGTGCCAGCTCGGCGGTTGGGAAGTCGCGCGGGTTGAAGGTCACGATGATGCTGGCCCCGGCCCGAACGGCCGCAGCGACGACGTGGCGGTCGTCACCGTCCGGGAGCGAGACCGCCGTCTCGATCTCAGCGTAGTCCTCCACCAGGCAGTCGAGCACCGCCGCGCACATCCGCTGCCTCGTGCGGGCCAGACGGGCCGGATCGAGGTCCGGGCGGTCTCGGGCGATGCTCCAGAACACCTCGTCGAGGATCCGGTCGCTCCACCGGGCGACGACAAGTTCCTCGATCGCCACGCGGATCAGGAAGTCGCGCAGTGGGCTCGGGTAGAGGACGCAGGCGTCTTAGAGAGCGACGGGCTTCATTCGTAGCCGAAGCCGTCGTCCTGGGCCTCCTCGGTAAGAGCCGCGGCCAGCGCCCTCCGCTCCGCCTTGTTCGCCTTCTTGAAAGCCAGCAGGTCCGCGAGCGGGACCCGGCGGTGGGTCCCCACCATGCGGAAGGCGATCCTCCCTTCGTCGAGGAGCCGCACCAGGAACGGTCGGCTCACTCCGAGGATCTCCGCGGCCTGCTGGGGCGTCACCTCGGCCTGCACAGGGACGACGGTGACCGCATCCCCGTTGGCGAGGTGGGCCAGCACCCGTAGGAGCAGGGCCCGCGCCTCTGGGGGAAGCTCTACCGCGGGCGCGTCCATCCGGCCCGACAGGCGTACCTCGATGGAGGCGCCGTCCGCGCTGTCGAGCGCGCGAAGGGCTCGGTCGGCATCCTGGGCCTCGTCGGGAGACGGGACGTGAGGGTCGATGTGGGTCATGCGTGCATCCTACGCACTATCCGAAGCATCTGCAATATCTGATTCTCCATGTGGGCTCCTCGCCCGGGAGCCCGGGCCTGGGGTCAACTGGCTCCACTCGGCATTTGCACCTGGGGGCTGAACCTGCTGCCTCCAGGATTGGGGGGCAGGCTGGCCCGCGGCGACAGCACCTCATGCGCCGACGACTACGTCGACTTGCTGGTCTGCTCTTCGACGGCCGCAAGCCCTACCCGGGGCGACCCATCGCGACGAGCGCCGGGACAGGCAGGCCGTGGATCACCCCTATCCAGGCGGCGATCCAGTTCGAAACTCGTCCCGTTGGGGTCACCACGCCATTTCATGTGCAGTTCCAGCACGTTGTATGGCATGGTGCGGACCTCGTCCTAGCCACCGGCGCTCGCGGGGATTGCGCCGAGCTCAAGGAAGTGCGGGATCGGCTCCGGGCGGTCCCCCAGGCGTCCCGTGCGGGTGCTCAGCGGCCTGAACCCGAAGCGTGCGTAGAAGTCCACTGCCTCGGGCTTCGCGTCGACCACCACCCCGACGCAGCCGACGAGCTCCGCCATCTCGTGGGCGAGCTTGAGGACGTACAGCAGCATTGCGAGGCCGACGCCGTGACCCTGCGCGTCCTCGGCGACGGCCAGCCGCGCAAGCCGCAGTGCCGGCAGCGGGTATCGCGGAAGGCCGGGGCCGAGGTCGGCGGGGAACTCCGCCGCGACGAGCTGAGTCGCCGACACCGTGGCGAACCCGACGATCTTGCCCGCCTCCATGGCGACGTACGTCGTACCGAGATGGTGTCGGAACTGGTTCTGTCCGGCATAGCGGCGGAAGTATCGGTCGAGATCGTCATTCCCCGAGCGGAACGATGACCGATCGTCGGCCCGCGCCAGGCGGCGGATCTCCACCCGCTACTCGGTCAGCTTGCTGGCGAAAAGCGCCTTCATGGCCTCGGTGGGCTCGCGCGGCTCGGCGACCAAGCGAAGGACCTCCGCCGCCGACTCGGGCTCAAGCACAATCCTGGGCGGGATCACCAGGTCGGCGGGGATCTCCTGCAGCGCCTGGAGGTGATGGAGCAGCGCTGACTCGATGAGGTGGCCCTTCTTGATGCCGTGAGCTTCCGCGTAGCGCTCCAGGAGCTCGCGGGTCGACTCGTGGACGTGGGCCGAGATCTGGGTGGACTCTCGCATGACGGCTCCTCCAGGGCATCGCACGACTCTCTACAAGAAGGTAGACGCTGCCAGGGCAGTCGTCAACGCCATCGCCGCCGACCTGCGCGCCGTGGGTGCCGAGTCGGTTCGGTGCGAGCTCACACAGGAGCGTCTCACTCCCTGCGATCCAGTTCGAAACTCGTCCCGTTAGGCTCACCAGTCCATTTCAGTCGCAATTGGTGCGCACCACGTTCCGGTCGATGCGCACGTTGGAGATGGGGCAGACGAGGTTGCCGAGCATGCGGCCCTTGCTGGTTCTTGCGGGGGATGCGGTCGGCAGGGAGACGGTGAACACCGTGCGACCGGGGTGGCTCTCGACCTCGATGGCCCCTCGGTGCCTCTCGACGATCTCCCGGGAGATGGAGAGTCCGAGTCCGCTGCCTTCGCCCTGGCTCTTGGTGGTGTAGAAGGGCTCGAAGATGCGGGAAAGGACCGCCTCCGGGATCCCTGGCCCGGAGTCGATGACCTGCACCACCACCCGCGCCGGCTCCCGGGCCGAGACCAGCTCCAGCCGCCCGTCGTACTGCATCGCCTGGAGCGCGTTGTGCACCCGGTTGGTCCACACCTGGTTGAGCTCGTCGTGGTGCCCGGTGAGCGGGCACGGGTCCTTGAAGGTGCGCACCACCTGGACGCCGTGTTTGATCTGGTTCTGGTACAGGGTCAGGACGGTCTCCAGGTTGTCCGACACCCGCGCCAGGGCGGGCTCGCCAGAGGCCGCGCCGGGATGGGCGTAGCTCTTGAGCGCGAAGACGATCTTTGCCGCCCGCTCGGCGGCGGTCCCGATGGTGGCGCTGTTCCTCCGCAGCGACACCAGCGCAGACGCGGCGCGCAGGAGGGGGGCGGCCCGCGCCGAGCGGAGCAGCGGGAGGTGGGCATCCAACGGCCCGGAGGTGCCCATGGGGACGAGCGCACGCGCGAGCCTCCGCCCATCGGGGACGGACTGGGCTTCCAACTCCACTTCGAGGCGGTTGCGCAACTCACGTTCCTCGCGCGAGGTCAGCGCCGTCGCGCCAACGGTGCTGTCCCGCACCAGCGCCCGCAGGTTCTCAGCAGGATGCGGCCGATGGTGGGGAAGCGGGCGCGGACCTCGGCCAGGAACTCGTCCCCCTTCATGCCCGGCATGATGTGGTCGCTGATCACCAGCGGGACGAGGGCCCCCTCGCCCTGGAGGCGATCCAGGATCTCCAGGGCCTCGGCCGCGTCCTGCGCGACCTCGACCTCCCAGCCTTCCAGGTCCAGGTCGAACTGCTCGCGCAGCGTGGTGAGCACCAGGGGCTCGTCGTCGACGCACAGGATGGTGGGGGCGGCTGGCGGCACGTCGGGTGACCTGGGCGCGGCGTGGAGGCCGAGGCTTGCCACCAGGACGTACCATGCTCCAACGGACGGAGGACTGGCCTGATCCCCTCCTCCGGTGGCACATGTCGTACCACTCCCCCCTCCGGGGCCGAGGGACGTCGCGGCCCGCGCCGCCGGGTGCGGGGCTCAATCCTCGGGGAGGTCGACTCCGAAGATGCTCTGGGCCAGGTCGCGCATCACCGCGGTCACCGCCTTGCGGCGCGCCAGGTCGGCGACGCGCTCGGGGACCAGCACCCTGAGGATGCACTCGCCGCCGACGACGTCGGGGAGCACGGGCTCCAGGTCCTCCCCCGGCACGTCCATGGGGATGAACGCCGAGTCGGGGACCAGCGAGATCCCCGCCCCCGCTGCGGCCATGCAGCGCGCTGCGTACCCGTCGGTGGTCACCATCCACGGTCGCACCGGGACGCTCCCCCCGTCGAGGAGGGGCCAGGCCGAGCCGTCCTCGCCCGTGACCACCCAGGAGACCAGCGTGTGCTGGCCGACCAGCTCCTCCAGGTCCCGGGGGCGGCCGGCGGCGTCCAGGTAGGAGCGGCTCGCCTGGGCGCGGCGGGGGATGCGGACCAGGGCGAAGGTGCGGTACAGGCCGTCGGGGACCGTGTTGCCGATGTACAGCACCACGTCGGCGTCCCGGGGGCCCTCGCTCAGGGGGTCGTGGCAGGGGAACATCCGCAGGCGGACGTCCGGGTACCGGCGCCGCATCTCGGTGGAGAAGAGTCCGAACATCAAGGGAGATCCGCCGACGGGGACCCGCAGCCGCACCTCGCCGGGCAGGGCATCCCGCGAGGCCACGGTGCGGCTCACCAGGGAGTCGGCGTGATCGAGCAGCGCGCGCGCTCCGTCGAGGAAGTGCCGGCCTGTCTCGGTGAGCGCCGGTTTCCCGTCGGCGCGGACCAGCAGTGGCGATCCGACCTCCTTCTCCAGGGTCTCGATGCGGGCGCGCACGGTCAGGCGCGACACCGAGAGCACCTGGCTGGCGGCCAGCACCGATCCGTGGTCGACGACCGCCACCAGGGCTCGCAGGGCTTCCAGGTCCAAGGCGCGTCCTCTCTCCCGCCGGCCGGTGGGCCGGGGAGCGGTGTGGAACGTTGTTTATCGGTACTGGCAAGGGAACTTATCACACCACCCGCCCGGGCCGCCGCTATGATCCGCACACCGGTGCCACCCGCCCGGCGGCACCGGGCAACCGTGGCCCATGGTCGGAGTCCCTCCGTCCGTGGCTGGCGACCGGAGCCGCCCGGGCGCCATCGACTCGGGTCCCTCGCCAAGACTGGCTTCTTTCGGCCCCGGGCCACGCCCCGGGTTCCGTGTCACGCACTGCCCTCGCCTGGAGACGACCATGTCCCGCTTCGTCCTCGTCATCCTTCTCCCCCTGGCCCTGGCGGCAACCCTGGCGGGCTGCCAGGGGGACCGGTCGGACCGGGTGCCGGACGCGGCGGTGACCTCGGCAGGTCCGTCGTCCTCGCCGGTGGCCCCCGCCGCCTGGCAGGAGGCGGTGCAGGGCCGCATCGCCGCCGGCCGGTATGCCTTCCAGGGCGAGGGGCCGGGGGCCTTCCGGTGGACCAACCGGGCCCACGGGCTGCGGGGCGAGGTGGGGCGGGACGGCCTGACGGTGGCCTCCCTCGCCCCGGCCGCGGGGGGACCGGTGACCATCCGCGTCGCCGCCTGGGGCGGTCCCGCGGTGGGCGACGTGGAGGCCCGCCTCGGGGCGTGCGGCTCGGATGGGGCGGTGGATACAGCGGGGGAGTGCCTGCGCCGGGTGGAGGTGGTCCGGAGCGGTCTGACCGAATGGTGGGAGAACGGCCCGCGGGGCCTGGAGCAGGGGTTCACGGTGGGGGAGCGCCCCGCGCCGTCGGCGGGGGAACTGGTGCTGGACCTGGCGCTCGCGGGAGCGTCGGCCCGGGTGGAGGCTTCGGGCACGGTGGCGTCGCTGGAGCGCCCGGACGGCCCGGCGCTGCGGTACTCGGGGCTGCGGGCCTGGGACGCCCGGGGACGGGACCTGCCGGCGCGGATGGAGGCGACGGCCCTCGGCCTGCGCCTGCGGGTGGACGACGCCGGGGCGTCCTACCCGGTGACGGTGGACCCGCTGCTGACCAGCCCGGCGTGGACGGAGGAAGGGGACCAGGCGGGTGCCGCCTTCGGGACGGTGGTGGCCTCGGCCGGGGACGTGGACGGCGACGGGTACGGCGACGTGGCCGTCGGCGCGCCGACCTACGACGGAGGGGCCGCGGACGAGGGCGCGGCGTTTGTCTACCTGGGCTCGGCGGCGGGCCTGTCGCTGAGCCCGGCCTGGTCGGCGACGGGCGGCCAGGGGGGCGCAGGCTTCGGCATCTCGGTGGCCTCGGCGGGGGACGTGAACGGCGACGGGTACGGGGACCTGGTGGTGGGGGCGAGGTACTACGACAACGGCGAGACCGACGAAGGCCAGGCCTACCTGTACCTGGGGTCGGCGGCGGGCCTCTCCGCCACCCCCGCGTGGACGGCGGAGTCCGACCTGGCCGGCGCGTACTTCGGTCGGGCGGTGGCTGGGGCAGGGGACGTGAACGGCGACGGGTACGCGGACGTGCTGGTGGGGGCTCCCTACTACGCCAACGGCGAGACCAACGAGGGCCGTGCCTTCCTGTACGTGGGTTCGGCGGCGGGTCTCTCGGCGACCCCCGCGTGGACGGCGGAGTTCAACGCGTCGACGGCTCTGTTCGGCCAGGCGGTGGCGGGTGCCGGGGACGTGAACGGCGACGGCTTCGCGGACGTGGCGGTGGGGGCCAACGGGTACGACGGCGGGCAGACCAACGAGGGGAAGGTCTACGTGTTCCTGGGATCGGCGGCCGGACTGGCGTTCGTACAGTTCGCGAGCCCGCACCTCGTCGACCCGGACGCCTACTACCATCTCCGGATGGCCGCGCTCATGCGCGAGCACGGGGTGCCCGTGGCGTTCCCCTGGCTGCCGCTCACCATCCTCGACGCGCCCGGCTTCACGGATCATCACTTCCTGCTGCACGTGCTGCAGGTCCCGTTCACGCTGCTCCACGACACGGCGCTCGCCGGAAAGCTCGCGGC
>CAYRTW010000009.1:21687-46421 GCA_964426935.1 uncultured Rickettsiales bacterium | reverse complement strand
TGGGGTGGGCACCGGTGGCGTGGTGGGCCAGTTTAACCGATTCTGGGGGACTATTGTGGGGCCTTGCGGGGTCGTGGTGGCGGTGGATGCGGAGGGCCAGGGGAGAGGGGGTGGGCATGGAGCGTCGGGGAAAGGGGAGGTCTGGGCAGGGGGCCCCCGAGTCTACGGCAGAGGGGGAGGATCGGATCCCCCGGGCCCGGGGATTCGGACACCAACACTTTCATTTCTGAACGCCAGGGCCCCATCTGACCTCCGGCGCGGCCTCTCCGGTGAGCAATTCGGTCAAACGCAATGGCCTTCCGGCACCTGACCCTCCCCGCTTGCATCCACCCTCGGAATCCCTGACGATTCGGCTTCCCCAGGAGAGCTTCGTGCCCCGCCGCCTCGTCACCGCCCTGAAGATTCTTCCCCTCCTCCTCATCCTGCTGGTCCCCCTGCTGGTCCTGCGGATTCCTGCGGCCCAGGATGGCCTCCTCCGGGCGGTGGATGCCCTGAGGGAGGGAGGTCCTCTGGGGGCACTGGCCTACGTGGGGGTCTATGCGATCGCAGTCATCCTGACCGCTCCCATGGCCCCCTTTGCTGCCACGGCGGGGTTCACCTATGGGCTTCCCCTGGGGCTTCTCATCGCCGCTCCGGCGGGGACGGTGGCGGCCTCGGCGGCGTTCCTGACGGGGAGAACGGTGGCGCGGCGGTGGTTGACCCAGAGGGGAGCTGGGGACGGAAGGTGGGAGATCCTTCAAAACGCCGTGGATCGCCAGGGATTCCGCATGACCTTGCTGCTGCGCCTGTCCCCCGTCTTTCCCCAGAATTACCTCAATTATCTTCTGGCCTTGTCCCGCCTGCGCCTGTCCCATTTCGCGGCGGCCACCCTCCTGGGCATGCTCCCCATCACCACCCTCCAGGTGTATCTGGGCTCCCTGGTGCGGGACGCCACCGAGCTCCTTCAGGGAGGGGGTTCTCTGCCCCAGAGCCAGAGCGTGATTCTTCTGAGCCTGGGAGGGGTGGTCACTGTCACCACCCTGATTCTGCTGGGAAGAATCACCCGACGGGCCCTGCAACAGGCATCCCTTCCCCCCTTTCCGACGGATTCTCCTCCACCGGGGCCCTCCGGTGCCGCCTTGATTCTGGGAGTGATGATGACCGCTTCTGCCGCCGACGCTCTGGCCTCTTCCCCCTCCCTGGTGGACCTGGCCGAGACCCGCAACTTCACCCTGGGAATGCCGGTTTCCGCCCTTTCCCTGCCCAAGGGAGAGGGGGTGTTGTTTCTGCGGAGTCCTCCCCGCATCCCCCAGCTTTCCTTGTGGGAGACGGATCTCAAGACCGGGAGCACCCGGGAAGTCCTGACCCCCGCCCAGGTGCTTGCCGGGGGCCAGGAGGAACTTTCTCCAGAAGAAAAGGCCCGCAGGGAGAGGATGCGCCAGGCCCTGATGGGGTTCACCTCCTTCTCCCTTTCTCCCGACGGTGAGCAGGTGTTCCTCCCCTTGGGGGGAAGGATGCTGCGCTTCACCCGGGGGACCGGCCGGGTGGAGACCCTTCCCGGCACCGGCTGGATCGATCCTCAGTTGTCTCCCGACGGCAGGAAGCTGGCGGGGGTGATGGGAGGGGAGCTGTGGGTGTTGAATCTGGAAACCCTGTCTTTGACGGCGTTGACCGCAGGTGCCACCGAAAGCCTGACCCATGGGGTCGCCGAGTTTGTGGCTCAGGAGGAGATGGACAGGTTCGTGGGATTCTGGTGGTCCCCCGACTCTCAACAGCTCGCCTGGCAGGAGAACGATCTCTCATCGGTGGAGACCCTGTACATCCACGATCCTGCCCATCCCCTGGCGGCGCCCACGGGCTCTCGTTATCCCCGAGCCGGCACCCCCAACGCCAGGGTGCGCCTGGGGGTGGTGGCGGTTCAGGGCGGAGAGACCCGATGGATTGCCTGGGATTCGGAGAGATTTCCCTATCTGTGCCGGGTGTCGTGGAGCACGCTGGGAGCCCCCTTGACTCTCCTGGTGCAGTCCCGCTCCCAGCAGTCGGCCCAGGTGCTGGCAGTCGATGGAGAATCCCTGCAAACCCGCGTGCTGCTTGAGGAAACCGATTCTGCCTGGCTGAACCTCGATCCCTCTCCTCTGCCGATGTGGAGGGAGGGAGGGAAGGAATTCCTGTGGAGCACCGAGAGGCGAGGGGGATGGCAACTGGAGGTGCGGGGCGCCGATGGGAGTTTTCTGAGGGAGTTGACCGGGCTGGAGGTGGGGTATTCCCGGCTGGTGACCCTGGGGGAGAATTGGGTGGTGGTGGAAGGAACGGGGCAGGATCCCACCCAGAAACACCTGTACTGGGTGGGGTGGAAGAAGGGTACGGCGTCGAGGTACACCAGAGAACCGGGGGTCCACAGCGCTTCCTTGAAGGGAGGGCCCCTCCTGGTGGTGACCTCACTCCTGGAGGACGGAGGAATGAAGGTGCGGGTGATGGATCACATGGGACATGTCCGGGGCGAACTTCCCCTGGCGGTGGAAACGCCGGGGAGTCTCCCCCAGGTGGAATGGACGCGGACGACCCCCTCCGGGGAGACTCCCGCCTTGGATGCGGCTCTGGTGAGGCCGGCGAATTTTCACTCCGGACGGGCGTATCCGGTGATTCTCCATGTCTACGCCGGTCCCACCCACAAGGTGGTGAGTCGCTCCCCCTGGTCCTGGTTTCATGCCCAGTGGCTGGCGGATCAAGGATTCGTGGTGGTGTCCATGGATGGCCGAGGCACGCCGGGACATGGTCGGGCCTTCCAGAGGGTGGTGAGGGGGAGTCTCATTGATGCTCCCCTGGCGGATCAGGTGGCCGGGCTCAAGGATTTGGGGGGCCGGTATCCCGAACTGGACCTTTCCCGAGTGGTGATGAGTGGGTGGTCGTTTGGGGGATACTTCACCGCCATGGCGGTGTTGCGGCACCCTCAGGTCTTCCGAGGGGGAATGGCGGGAGCCCCGGTGACCGACTGGCGAGACTACGACACCCATTACACCGAGAGATACCTGGGATTGCCCCAGGAGGATCCGTCGGCGTATGAGCGCTCCAGCGTTCTCCCCTACGCCAAGGAACTGGCCCGCCCCCTTCTCCTGGTCCATGGGCTCACCGACGACAACGTGTTTTTCGCTCACACCGCCTCCCTGGCGGACGCCCTGTTCAAGGCGGGGCGCCCTTATCAACTCCTCCCCCTGACGGGAACCCACATGGTGTCCAATCCCGCCGTGCGGGTTCACTTGTGGGAGAGGGTGGTGGAGTTCCTCAAGGGCTGCCTCAGCGGAGACCTGGCTCCCCGGCCGTTGAAGTGAGCGAGGAGCCGGCCGATCGTGAGGCAGTGGGGAATCTCCCAGTAAAATCAATAAGAAAGCTAACGGGTACTTTGCGCTCCGCCCTGCTCCAAGGAGGGAAGGAGGTCCTTCGTGGAGGAATGAAATGGGGGCCTCGGGGGGTGGCGACGGCCATTCTGGCGGTGCTTACCCTGATCCTCTGTCTGCACCGCAATGGAGCCGAGCGCCCCTTGGAGGGGCACGAGGCCTTTGTCGCCCGCACCGCCACCGAGATGGGACGGGGAGGGGATTATCTGGTGCCCCGTTTCAACGGGGAGGTGCGGCTGCAAAAGCCCCCCCTGGCCTATTGGCTGGTCATGGGGGCCCATCAGGCCTGGGGTGGGACACCGGTGAACGCGGTGGCGGAGAGGGGGGCTCGACTGCCCGGGGCGGTGGCGGCGGCCTTGCTGGTGGTGACCGCCCTTCTGGCGGGGAGGGTGTGGACCGGGAGGGATCGGGGAGGGATGGCGGCGGGGCTGCTGATGATGGGGGCGGCGGGGCTGTTTACCTGGGGGCGGTCGGCTCGGCCGGAGATGGTCTACTCCCTGTTGAGTGGGATGGGGATGACCGCGTTCCTGGGAGCGGAGAAGGCCCAGGATCGGGGCTCCTCCACTCTCCTCTGGGCTCTTCTGGGGTGGGGATGCCTGGGGATGGCCTGCTTGAGCAAGGGCCCCCATCTGCCGGGGCTGCTGCTGGTGGGATGGGGTCTGGGAACGGTGTGGGCCCGGGGAGTGAAAGAAGGGGTGGGGAGGGTGATGGGAACTCTCCATCCCCTCCTGGGAGTGGGAGTGGCGGCCGCTGTGTCCCTCCCCTGGTATCTCATGGTGATGAGTCGCGTTCCTGACGCATTGTCGTTCTGGAACGAAGAGTTTTTTCACCGTCTCCAACCCACCGACCCCGGAGAAGGACGACCCTGGCCCCTGGCCTGGCTGTGGCATCTTCCCGCTGTTCTGGGGCCGGGAGCGGTGCTTCTGCCGGCGGTTCTGGCCCTGCCCTGGATTCGGCCGAGGGGGGAGAGGGAGAGGATTCTTCCCCTGTGGGGAGCGGTGATGGTGCCCGCCCTTCTGGCCAGCCTGTTGCCCCCCATCGCCCAGAGGAGCTACTACCTGCTCCCCTGCCTGCTGCCCCTGGTTTTGTTGACGGTAGAGGCGGGCAGGCCCCTGTGGGAGGAACCCCAGGAGGGAGAGGGGGACCCGGCCTGGGAGATGGGGCTGAACCTGGCCACCTGGGGATTCAGCGCCGGGTTTGCCTTTCTGGCCCTGGTCATCGCCGCGCGGTGGATCCCCGAGGGACGCTTCACCACCGAGGTGGCCTTCTGGCTGGGGAGTGCCTCCCTGCTGGCGGCCTGGTTGCCAGGGTTGGTCCCTCGGATTCACCGCGCCGGGTGGTTGGCCCTGGCGGTGTGGATGGCCTGGATGGGGGTGGCGGCATCTTCGGGCTCCCGAGTGGAACGGCGCATCGAGGCGGCCCGATTTGGCAAGGACGTGGGGGCCCTGGCTCCCAAAGGGAGGGAACTGGTGGTGGTGGACGGGCTGGTGGCGGCCATCGTCCACTACGCCGATCACAAAGTGGTTCAAGTCAGCGAGGAGGAGTTGGGGAAGCGCCTCTCCTCTCCGGAGCCTCCCCTGGTGCTGGCCCGATCCTCCTGGGTGGAGAGGGGGGTGCTGGGTGGAGTCGAGCTGGCCAGGGAGGAGGGAGGGGCCGATCCCCTGGTGCTGGTGGAGGGGGCGAAACTGCTGGAAACCCTTGGCATGGTTGGGCCAGCGCGAGTTTTGGGAGGAGATCCTCGTAGGATTCAGGAGGGGTACTTGATTCCCCCCGGGGAGGAGGAGGGCGTGCGAACCACCACCCCCAGCATCCGCGGGAAAGAGGGCACCTCCTCCGGGGGCCAGTAGCGGCGGGCCTCGTCCGATCTCATCCCCGGCAGCAGGGAGCCGCCGTTGGCGCAGGGGTGTTCCTCCGAGCCTCAGGCCAGCGGATGGGGGTGACCGCGTTCCGGGGCAGGCGGTTCGCCCGATGGAGATCTCGTCTGATGCGAGGTTTCGAGGAAGGGGTCGCCACCGACTACTGGGCGGTGAAGGTCACCTGGGCGGTGACGGGGGGATCCAGGGGGTCGCCATCGGTGTACACCAGCTCCGCCTCCAGGGTGTGGGAACCCGCCGCCACATCGATCTCCTGCTGGGTGGTGGACATCTGGGCCACCTCCTCGCCATTCAGGCGAAGGATGCAGTACCCCTCCGCCTCTCCCTCGTTGTGGGCCAGGGCGGGAGTGCCGGGCAACAGGGCATCCAGCCAACGGCTCCAGGTGCGGGTGTCCCGGTGGGAGGAGCGGGAGGCCATGGCCTCGGCCAGAGTGAAATGCTCGATCACCACCGACACGGAGAGGGGACCTGCGGCGACGGTGGTCCCTTCTTCGGGGGACAGGAATTCCACCTGGGAGGTGGAGGTGTGCTCCTCCTCGGTGCATCCTGAGAGGAGGGAGGAGAGCAGCATCGCACCAAGAAGAAAGGAGAAACGGGTCATGAGGATCTCCTACAAGGGGGTGGGAAAGGGGGTCTAGCGAGTGAAGGTTCGAAGGAGGGAGAGCCCCACGGTCAGGCTGGCCTCCCGGTTCCAGGCCACCTGGGGAATGGGGAGGGAGGATTCCACAACCAGAACCAGCCGGGTGGAGGGCGTCGGCCGCAGAGTACCTTGAATTCTCACCCAGGGTTCAAAAGAAGAGTGACCGACAGGGGAGCCCTCCTTCCATCCGGGGCTGGTTCCGCGTCCCCCTCCAGAAACCCCAAAGGATCCCCATGGGGTGGGATACCAATAGGCCTGGAGACCCAAGGTATATCCCACTCCAGGGAGGGAGTCGGGGTTGGCGCCGGGCAGGGGGAAAATCGCCCCGCCCTGTACCCCCAGGGCCATCCTTGAGAAGCGACCCTCCAACCCCAGGGAGGGGGACAGGGAGGCATGGACGGTGCCGGTGACCCGAGCGGGGTGAGAACCGTCCACCTGGGGAGGAGTCCCTGAGGGCAGGGTCAGGGTCAAGGAGGGGAGGAGGCGAGGAACGCCAGGTTTCAGGGGAGGGTACCCTGGCCGTTCTCCTGAATCCCCTCGCACCCACAGGGAAAGATCTCCCCATCCTCCCCCCATCTCCTGCTCCAAACCCGCGCCGATCCAATTGATCCCGAAGGGAAGACTCATCCCGAATTGGAGGGGATCCACTGGCCTGACCAGGAGGCGCGCCTCCAAAAGAATCTGATGGTGCGGGGAAGATGCCGGGTTGAAGTCCCCGTCACTGTTGAATGTTCCCAGCCGCTCCTTCCACTGGAACCCGGCGCCCATCCCCCAGCGCTCGCAATCGGTGAGAACCCCGGGGCTGAGGGAGGCGGGACCGGCGCAGCAGGAGGAGGCCTGAGCAAGTTGGGGAGCGAGGCACAGGAAAGTCGTCCACAGGGCCCCCGCAAGGAGGGTTGGAAAACGAGTGGGGAGGAGTGGTCGCCTGGGCATGGAGGGCTCAGGAATTGGAGGGCGTTGCGGGAAGGCCGGGCTCGTCAGTAGACGTCCACGGTGAGGGTGAAGGTCTCGGAGAGGGTGTCATCGCTCACCTCTCCTTGAAGATCCCAGAGTCCGGTCATGCTGAAGCTGACTCCGCACTGATATTCCCCCGAATCCATCTCTTCACAAACAACGGGCTCGTGGAAGTGATCCATTTCCGGCATGTCGGCGGCCAGTTGGAGGAGGAGACCCGGCGAGGGCGATGAGTGGGAGGACACCGACAACAGGACCTGGGTGGTGTCCATCGAGATGGAGTCCTCGGCAAGCTCAATCTTCCAGGTTCCCCCCGAGGTCTCCGCTTCCAGAAGGACGCCATCCCCGGAGCATCCCACCCCCGCAGCGACCCATGCCAGCCCGGGAAGCAACGTCCTCAGGACGGCTTGACCCAATCCGGAGAAGGAACCGGGGGCCGGAAGGGAGCCACCCTCCCCGGTGAGTGCCGAGGCCAGGCCTCTTTGGGAGTGTCGGGAAATCATGAGTCCTCTCTTTGTGCCGTCAGCACCACTTTTTCGTCGGGGTCGGGAATGGTGGCGGCCCAGTGCAAGTCCTCCTCCAGCCTCTTCTTCAGAGCCACCAGGGAGGGAGGTTCGCCATGGACCACAAAAGTCAGGGAAGGGGGGACCGGCATGGTCCCAGCCCAGGCCAGAAGGCCCGCTGCGTCGGCGTGGGCGGAGAACCCCTCCACCATGTCGACGTGGGCCAGCACCGGGAGGGTCTCACCGAGGAGTTTGATCTCCCGGGCTCCCTCAGTGAGGAGGCGTCCCCGGGTGCCCTCCGCCTGAAAGCCCACGAACAACACGGTGTTTCGGGGATCGGAGAGGCGGTGCTTCAGGTGATGGAGGATTCTCCCGCCGCTGGCCATGCCGCTTCCGGCGATGATGATGGCCGGGCCCCGGAGGTTGTTCAATTCCATCGATTCCTGCCGGCTGCGAATCACCCGCAAGGTGACCGGATGGAAGGGGGAGGGGCCCGACTGGTGCCTGGTCTCCTCATCCCACTCCTCCCGATGGCGGGCATACACCTCGGTGGCCTCCCGAGCCATGGGGCTGTCCAGGTAGACCGGCACTTCCGGCAACTCCTCCTGCTTCATCAACCGCCGCAGGTCATAAAGCAGCTCCTGGGTTCTCCCCACAGCAAACGCAGGAAGAAGCAGGACCCCACCCCTCTTCAAGGCCTGACGGATGGCGGCTACCAGGGCGATGGAGGGATCCTCTTGAGGATGAAGACGATCCCCATAGGTCGCCTCAAGCACCAGGTACTCCGCAGCCGGAGCGGTGGCGGGATCGGGGAGAATGGGCACACCGACTCGCCCCACATCCCCCGAAAACAGCACGCGGGGGCTGTGGGGGCCACTTCCCAAGGTCACCCGCGCTGCAGCCGCTCCCAGGATGTGACCCACCCGGTGGAACTCAAAGGAGCCCTCACCCGCCAAGGCCCGGGACTCTCCAAAGGGCACCACCTCCAGCCTTTCCAAGGTGCGGGCAACGTCCTCCTGGTTGAAAAGGGGGAGGGCAGGGTGATGCCGGGAGTACCGGTGATTGTTGGCGTATTCCGCTTCCTCCTCCTGAAGAGCGGCGGCGTCCGGCAAGAGCACCTCCAGGAGATCCCGGGTGGCCGGTGTGCAGTAGATGGGACCCCGGTAGCCCTCCTTCACCAGACGGGGAAGGGCGCCGGAGTGATCGATGTGGGCGTGGGTGAGGACGACGGCATGGAGGGAGTCCACCGGAAATGGAAGGGGGCGCCAGTTTCGCAGGCGCAATTCCTTGAGGCCCTGAAACAGGCCGCAATCCACCAGCACCCGTTGATGACCAAAGGAGAGCAGATGGCGAGAGCCGGTGACGGTGCCCGCAGCGCCATGGAAAGTGATGGAAGGGAGAGGATTTTGGGTCATGGGTTCTTCTGGGAGGGCACCTTCCGTTCATGAGCAAGACCCGGGCCATGCTCAGACGGAGTTGTCCTTGATGGGGTTCTCGTGGGTCCCCTTCCTGAGGGAAGGGGAAGTAATCGAAAAGTGTGCAGAAATGCACAGGGGAAAGAGGGCATCGGAGGTCAACCCGCCACACGGGCCAGGGCTCGTTGGAGCTCCGACGGTGTAGAAGGCAGATCCGCGTCTCCGGCCGCTCGGCTCCACAGGGCCTCCTCCGCCTCCACCTCCATCAATGCCCCCTCGACGTCCTTGGGGGTCAAGGACTGGGCTTCCCTGCTTCCAGCGTTCTCGATGGTGCGGCGCAGCAGCCGGGTTCCTCGTCCCCACGACCCTTGAGCCCCGGCCACCAGGGCTTCCAGGACTCCCTTTGTGATGGGCCATTCCCCCTGAAGCAGGGAATGGAAAAATCGCTCCAGGTCAACGGGGTCTGCCTCGGGAAGAATCTGGCAGGGGGCTCCCAGAATGTCGTCTCGGCTGCCGGCAGCAGGTCGGGGCTCCCCGGCGCTGGGGAGGGAGGTGGCAATGACCCTCCAGCGGGAATTCCCTCGCCCCGACAGCAGGGCCCGGAGTCGGGACCGGTCCACCGCCTTCCATCGCCGTGCCGCTTCCAGGCGATCCAAGAGCAGGACAGGTATGGGCAGATCGGGGCGAAGCCTGGTTGCCGTCTCGATGCAACGCTCCATCCGGTCGTCCACCCCCCGGGGAGGAGGTCCCCGAACCCCGGGCTCCTCCGGCAGGCCCAGCGAGGAGTTCAGGGCGCCCAGCAGGAGACGATCCGCCTCATCGGCCTCCAGCCCTCCCAGATCGACGAAAATCGGCAGAAAGCGGGGGGAATCCATCTCTGCCGCCAGCGTCCTTCCCAGGGCCCGCAGCAGGGTGGATCGCCCCTGACCCCGGGAGCCGACCCAGACTGCCATTCCCCCCTCACGGGCTTGGATGACCGCCCTGGCCAGGGCCTCGTCCAGCCCCAGGGGATGGGGTCGGGGAGAGTAGGGAGAGAGGGGCGGGAGTCCCCGGGGAAGGGGCGGGGCACCGCGCTTGAGGAGGATGGCCCCTCCCGCCGCTCCCAGAAGGGTGAGCAGCCCCCCCAAGGCCAGGGGCCAACCCGAGGACGCGGGAGAGGCTGGCATGGGAGGGGAGGCGGGGGTTCCCTTGTCCGATGAAGAAGACGAGGGAGGGGGTGTCCTCGGGGAGAGGGAAGAGGTCGTTGACGGGGACCTGCTGTCAAGAAGAATGGCCTGGGCCATTCCCGTCTTCAACCAGGGGAGAGGGTCGCTCACGGCCACCGCCCGCGCCAGAGCCACCTTGGCCTCCTTCACGGCTCCTATGGCTTGAAAGCCCTGGGCGAGGGGCAGGGGCCAGGACTCCACCGCTTCCCGCCACTGGCTGTCCTGCAGCCCGGCCACGGCGAGGCGGACCTCCTGGGCCGAAGGACCCTGCCCATCCAACCGTGCCCCCGCCAGGATCACTGCCCCGGTCACCGCCTCAGGTTGGGTGGGGAACCCCTGCAGCACCGCTCGAGTCACCGCCCGCACGGCCTCCACCGGAATTCCCTCTCCGTCACATCGGGCCCACTGCCTTAGCGCCAGGGCGCCGCGCACCGGATCCTCCTCCGCCAGCGCGGCAATCCCAGCTCGGAGCCTCACTTCGCCTTCCTTGTTCACCCCCTGGCAGGGATTGGGAGAGGCTTCCCCCGAGGCGGCGGCGGTATCCCCCAGGGCCCGAGCCAGATGAAGAGAGGTCTTCTCCGAATGGACCTCCCCCTGGGACAGCAGGGCCACCGCCCACCCCGCCCAGAGCCCCCGATCCTGGGGAGTCAAGGAAGGTGAAATGCGGGGATCAAAGCCAGGAGCCTCCCTCTTTTTTCCTCCCCCGAACACCTTCACCAGGCTCTCCTTGCCGGGGGGAGTCCACCACGTTCCGTCCTCCCAGACGACCGCCAGATCCCCCTTCACCACAGCAAACAGGGCGGAATCCTTGTCCTTTTCTTTCGACTTGCTTCCGGGGCACCAACGAGCGCCCACCCCATCTCCTGACCAGGCCAGGAGGCATCCGCGCTGGGCATCGGGGGCCAATTGAAGTATCGAACCCAGGGGGGCTCGAACCCTCTTGCGGTCCTTGGGGTTTCGGGGGTCGGCCAGCCAGACGTTTCCTCCATCCAGAAGCCCCACCCGGTCCAGGGAGGGGAGGGCCACCGGCGGTGTCCAGGAATCCATGGGGCTGCCCACCCGAATCTCGGTACCGGGGACCGTCCATGAAAAGGAATCCTCCTCCTCGCTGACGGCGGTCAGATGACCTCCAGGCCAGGAGGGGGACAAGGCCGGGGCAGGATCGGCGACGGGAAGGGAGGTGCCCGGAGGCTTGGGCGATTGGTCCATGAGAGCCCGATCCTGCGCCCCCGGCTCCCCATCCAAGAGGGCCCCATCCGCCAGGGACCAGGCGGCGATATGGCCCTCCCCGTAGGTGACTGCAAGAGCGGCGTCTCCCCACAGATCCAGCGACTTTACATCCCGCACCGGCTCAGCAGGGGATCTCAGCGCTCGACGCCGGGTGAAGGTGCGAAGATCCCGGATCTCGGGAGTGGCGTTCCGGGTGGCGATGGCTACCTCTTCTCCTTTGGGCAGCACCGCCACCCCCATTACCTCCTGGCCCAACTCTCCCCGGGCGGTTTCCTTGCCAGTGACCGGATCCCAGGCGATCACTCTTCCGCACGCATCGCCACTGACCAGGAGGGAACCCCCTCCCGCGAAGGACAGGGAGGAGACCCCCTTGCGGCAAGGCCGCAGCACCCGCAGCAACACCCCTTGGGGGTCAAAAAGACGAAGGGTGCCATCCAGGGACGCGGTCGCGGTAAATCGCCCATCGGCAGAGGCCTCCACCGCCACCGGGGCCAGACGATGCCCCACCTGAAGGACGGCCCGGGAGGGAGAAGAGGAGCCTTCTTCCTCCTCCTTGTCGGCAGCCCCCACCGGGTTCCAAGGGGACATCAGGAGCCCGGCCAGGGCCCCTCCCCAAAGGAGGAGGTGCTTCTTGTCCGCGAGAAGGCGGAGCCCCTCCGACAGGTTCAGAGGAGGCCTGGAAGAGGGGTGCCTTGAGGACTCCAGCCATCCCGCAGCGATCGGGTCCACATCCAGATGTTCCAGATGGGTTCCCCGCCTGTCCTTCATGTGGATGAGGCTCTCCCAAAGCAGGCGTCGTGCCTCTCCCGGTCTGCCGTCCGCCAGGGAGGCGATGTGTTCCAACACCCTGTTTTCACATGGAAATCCATCGGGAAGAGAACCTCTCAGCAGCGAGGTCATGGCAGGGAGGGAGAGGGGAAGCAGGGGTACGATCCGGGCGCCGTGTTCAGGATCCACCGGAGGAGCACTGGGATCCCTGGCCGCCCACACCAGGGAAACCCTTCCTCGGCGCTCGGCGACAGCTCGGGCCAGGGCCAGGCGTGACTCGCTCCGCAGCACAGCCAGGGAATCCGCGTCGTCCAAAAGGAGAATCAGTCGCCCCGAGGGGGATTGGGAGGCGGTGGCGGCCAGGGCGTGCCAGGCCCCGTCCACCAGGGCCATGAGGTCAGGCAGATCTCGAATGGGAGGATCTCCCAGTTCTGGCCACTCCTGCCGCAGGGCCCGGGCAAAAGCCTGGGGAAGCCCCGAGGGAGTGACTCCCCCAAGGGAAATGGAGAGACAGCGGGTGGGTATTCCCAGCTTCTGCCCTTCTTCTCCCATCTGTCGAGCCAGGGCGTGGAGGACGAAGGTGCGTCCTTGACTGAATTCTCCGGTCAGGATCGCTGTCTGCCCGGCCCGCACCGCCTCCGCCAGGGCCTCTGTTTCCTGGGACCGTTCCAGAATGGGCTCGGTGGCATGGGGAGGGCCGGTCAGGGTGATTGGGGGAAGGGGGGGAGAGCCGTATGACGGGGAGGGGGTCGGGCGATGGCCCCTCCACCAGGACAGGAGCCCTCCTCCCAGGAGCAGAAGGAATCCCAGGAGGAGCCCAACTCCCGGGGTCCACCAGGAACTCGGGGAGGGAGCCGGGGAAGCCTCCGGGGAAGAAGGAGGCAGGGCTTGCGAAGAGGGTACCGGAAGGGATCCAAGGGCCTGGGCCAGATCGCCAAGCTCCCGGCGGGATGAATCCTGGGAGCCCCGAGCTCGATCTCGTGCCCCAGCCGCCTCGGCAAACGCCAGCAGGGCGGAAAGGCCATCTCCCCGGGAAAGGTGGTATTGCCCCTCCAGGCACGAGGCCGCAGCTTCTACTGCCCAGGAGGTTTTTTCGCTGGTGGTTTCTGGGAGGGACTGGAGGATTCGGGCGGGAGAGGGAGGGGGTTCCCCGGCAGTCCCCATCTTTTCGCGGGCGTCCTTGAGGATCTGCACTGCATCTCGGGCAAGAGGATCCCCCTCGGGAGCGATTTTCAGGCAGTCCAGCGCGGGCTCTTCCTCCCCTCCGAGGGCGGGGACCTCCAGAGGGTAGAGGAGAAAGAGAAGGGGCAGAAGAAGTCGGTGGAGGGGGGCAGAAAGCATCGGCTGGCGCAGAAAGGGGACCCCGGCGGCGAAGGTGGCGGAAGATACCATGAGCGGCCGGGCAGGGCGCTGGAGAGGCGTTCATTCACCGCCGTCGGAGATTCGGAACTCCGCCGGAGCGGCGCCTGGGGAAGGATGGCATTGCGGGAGGGCCGGGAGGCTCGTATCCTCCCACGGTGCTGCGGGACCCCTCCGGGTGCCCCCAGGGAGGATTGATCATGATCGTTGCTTTTTGCCGAAACCTTGCCCCCTTGCCTCTTGTCCTGGCCCTCTGGGGAGGAGGGGGGATGGCGGTCTCTTTGATGAGTGGCTGCGGTGAAGGGGGAGAGGAGGCCAAGGAAGATGGTTCGGGGGGCCGGGACATGCCCGCCACTTTGGGAAAGCAATTGGCCGAGGCCAACAAAATCTCGGGGATGGAGGGGGACATCAAACAACAGCAGGCCCAGTTCATCGCCCTGGCCAAGGAGTACGAGAAGAAGACCGGCCAGAAGCTGGATGGAGTCCAACTCAACGCCGATCAACAGAAAATGCTCCAGGAGATGATCCAGAACGAGAAGGATGTTTCCTACTCGGGCCTCATCCAGGACATCCTCGACCGACAGAAAAAGATCGATGAGCTGAACGGCCAGATCCAGGAGATCAAGGGACGCCTGCCCCAGCCCATCACCGTACAGAAGGGGGAGACCCACTACCAGATCGCCCTGAAGTGGCTCACCGAGGACAAAGGGGTGGCCAAGGACGAGGCCACCAAGCTCATCAAAAGGGCCATGCTCTCTGATCACCTGGCCGCTGGTCACGAGGTGTGGAACTTCTACGAGGACGGGGTTTTCGCCACCGCCGTCACTCAAGGAAGCGCCCGCATCAGCCCCTACCTTCTGAACCTCTCCTATGAAAAGAAGATCATCGGTCAGCGGGACGACGCCCTGACCAAGGTGGACCAGATGACCGCCGAGATGGCGGTGCTGGAGCAGACCAAGAATCAGCTCCAGGCCGACGTTTCCCGATTGGAAGACGAGCGTTCCGTTCTCATCACCGAGAGGGACACCCTCACGGTTCGCAAGGACGAGTTGGAAACCCACATCGCTTCCGCCCATTACTACGTGGACACCAAGAGGGCATTGAAAGATGCCGAGATCCTCATGGGCAAGAAGCTGGTGAATATCAAACCGGAATTGTTCAATCGGACCGTGGACTTGCGTGCTGACGATACCATCGTCATCCGCGCCTCTGACTACGATCTGAAGAAGATTGGGGACGCCACCATCTTCCCCAATCAGCTCTTCCTCAAGAAGAAGGATTACACGGTGACCCTCAGCGAGGATCGCCAGAAGGTGGTCTTGAAGCTGTCCAACGAAGAAAAGTTCACCAACGCCAGTTTCGTGATCCTGGTGAGATAGGGAACGTCAACGGCGGGCTCCCCCAGCCTTTCCCCCGTCCCCCTCACCCCTCCTCATCCGAGGAGAGGGTTGGCGCGTCCTCGGGATCGGGATCGAGCAGCTCCGCCAGGACTTCTCTGAGCCGGCGAAAAGCAAAGGGTTTCTGGAGGAAGCGAACTCCTGGCTGGAGGAGCCAGGGAGCCACCACGTCTTCTCGGGCGTAGCCGGTGGAGATGATGACCGGTAGGCGGGGATTCATCTCCCGGGCGTGGCGGACGACATCGGTACCGCTCATGTCGGGAAGCTGAAAGTCTGCCACCAGGGCAGCGATGTTTGCTTCTTCTGCCAGGGCCAGCAGAGCCTCCCCTCCCCGGCTGGCCACTCGCACTCGATACCCCGCCTGCTCCAGCAGCCCCTGGAAGACCACTCGCAGAGCCGGCTCGTCCTCCACCAGCAGAATGGTGGGGCGGGAGGCGGGGAGGGCGCCTGAGGCGGGAGGCGAAGAGCGGTCTCCCCGGAGAAGAAGGGGGGGATCCGCCAAGGGAAGCCAGATCCGAAACAGGGTGCCCCGGCCGGGCTGGGAATCCACTTCCACCCTCCCGCCATGGTTGGTCACCACGTTGTAGACCACGGCCAGGCCCAATCCCGTACCCCCCTGAGGTCCCTTGGTGGTGAAGTAGGGGTCGAAGATCCGATCCAGGTGGTCGGGAGGAATCCCCACTCCGCTGTCCTCCACCTCCAGAAGGGCTGTGGGAGGATGTGTGGCGCTGCGGATGGGATGGAGGGAGATACGGAGGCGTCCCCCCGACGGCATGGCGTCCCGGGCGTTGATCGCCAGGTTCAGCAGCACCTGATCGATCTGATCAGGGTTGCCTTCGGTGAGAAGGGGGCCCTCCGATGCGTCGATTTCCAGGAGAACGTGGGGGGATGTGGCCGCCACCAGCAGATCCTGAGATTCCCGCATGCGCCGACCCAGATCGAAAATCTGACGGTCCAGGGGCTTGCGCCTCACCACGTTCATCAAGCGGCTGACCAGGGAGCCGGCGCGATGGGCCATCTTCTCCACCGCACGGAGCCGGGGAACCGCCGAATGATCCGGGGGGAGGGCCAACTCCGCCAAGGCGACCGATCCGTTGATGGCCTCAAGGATGTTATTGAAATCATGGGCCAATCCCCCCGCGAGCACCCCAAGGGACTCCAAGCGTTGGGCCTTTTGCACCTCCCCTTCCATGCGCCTCTGCTCGGTGACATCCAGCACCACGAACAGGGCGCCATCCGGTTCGCCGGCTTCGGTATACAGGGGTACTCCATTGATGGAGGCGGTCAGCTCCTTGCCCATGAGGGAGACATAAGGGCTCACGAAGTTGTGGACGCTCTCCCCTCTGGCCACTTGCCGGAACACCTCTTCGATGGGATGCCCCTTGACGCTGGGGATGTCGAAAATCACCTTGCCCAGCACCGGGGCGGCCATTCCTCGGGGAACCCCCATGAGGTCCAGCATGGTGTGATTCTCAAAGACCATGCGAGCGGCAGCGTCGATGACGAAGATGCCTACCGGCGCAGACTGGAGGAGCTCGCCGAAGTGGCTCCAGGTCCAGGACAGCTCCCCCTGTCCGCCCGGCACCGGGCCCAGTCGGGACGCCACCGAAACAAAACACTCCTCCCCTTCAGAATCGAGGCGGTAGATCCGAGTTCGGACGGGCAGCAGGTCTCCTGCGGAGTTCCGGACAAAGGCGTATCCCTCCCAGGTCTTGCCGCCCCGGATCCCCTCCGCCCAGGCATGAAACTCGCCCAGATCGTCGGGAAGGGGGTGGGCCAGATCCAGCACCGTCTTTTGGGCGATGTCGGCGGCTGACCATCCCAGCACCTCCAAAGCGGTTCGATTGGCATACACCACCCGCAGGTCGGAAAAGCGGCTCACCAGTACCATCTGGTCGAAGCCATCCAGCACCGAGGTGGCGAGAAGGGGGGTGCTCATCGACCCCTACCCACCGCTGCGGGGAAGGGGATCCTTTTCAGCTCGGGGAGCCCGGCTCATCAGGTCCCGCACCGCCTGGGTGGGGTTCTTGTCCTCATAGAGGACGGCGTACACCTGCTCGACGATGGGCATTTCCACGCCGATGCGATGGGAAAGATCCCGTACCGAGCGGGTGGTCCTCACTCCCTCCGCCACCTGGCGCATGTCGGCCAGCACCTGGGGAAGGGTCTCACCACGGCCGATTCGCAGGCCAACCTGACGGTTTCTGGAGAGATCACCGGTGCAGGTGAGGACCAGGTCTCCCATTCCCGCCAGTCCGGCAAAGGTCAGAGGATTGGCGCCCCGGGCCATGCCCAGCCGGGTCAACTCTGCCAACCCTCGGGTGATGATGGCGGCGCGGGTGTTGTTACCGAACCCCAGGCCATCGGAGATGCCACAGGCAATGGCCATGACGTTCTTGACGGCTCCTGCCACCTCCACCCCGGCAACGTCGTCGGTGGTGTAGACCCGAAAGAGGGGGGAGGTGAACACCGCCTGGGCCTGACTGGCGACTTCGGGATCCCGGGAGGCCACGGTGACCACGGTGGGATGCCTTTCCATGACCTCCCGGGCGAAGGAGGGGCCCGACAGGAAGGCCAGACGCGCGTTCAAGGGGGCAGGAAGAGCATCGTTGAGCACCTCGTCCATGGTGCGAAGGGAGTCCACCTCGATCCCCTTGGCTCCCGAAACGATCACGGCCTCGGCGGCGATGAAGGGTGCCCCCCGAACCATGACCTCGGCCATGCCATGGGAGGGAACCACTGCCAGCACCACTTTCTTACCGGTCAGGGACTCTTCCAGGGAGGAGGAAAAGGTCAGGTTGGGAGCCAGGGGAAAACCAGGAAAGTAGCGGCGGTTCTCCCCGGTCTGACGGAGCTCGTCCCGGTGGACGGGATCCCGGGTCCACAGGGTGACCTCATGCCCCTCCCTTCCCAGAAGGTCCGCCAGGGCGGTTCCAAAGGAGCCGGCACCCACCACAGCCACAGCAGTACTCATGTCTTCTTCCTCGCGGAGGGGGGGCGGCCCCCCTCTCTCCTGGGATGGAAGGGGGCTTGGAGGAGGCGAGGAACTCGGGTCATCGTCCCCTCCCCGCCGGTGAAGGCGCCCCTCGGGGCGGGGATCCCTGGGGTGGGGGAGGAGACAGGGTGGCCCTCGCTCCCAAGGCGGCCAGGGCGGGATCGGCGGGGGCTTCCTCGCCCCATTCTTCAAAGAAATCGATGCGGCGGGTGTCGAAGGAGGCGGGGCGGGTGCGATGCCGCGCCCACTCCTTGAGGTCCTTGATTCTTTCCTCCAAGGTGATGGCCAGGGGCACCGTTTCCCGTACGACCTGGAGGACGTCCAGGGTGGTGACCTCCCGCTCCCGAGAGAACGCGTTGAACATGGCGGCGATGACCGCCTGCTCGATCTCCGCTCCGCTGAACCGTTCAGTGGCCTCGGCGATTCCCCAGCAGTCAAAGTCCTTGGGGTTTCGTCCCCGCCGACGGAGATGAATGGCCAGGATGGATTCCCTTTCGTGAACATTGGGAAGGTCCACGAAGAAGATCTCATCAAAGCGGCCCTTGCGGAGGAGCTCCGGAGGGAGGTGGGAGATGTTGTTGGCGGTGGCGATGACGAAGACCGGATGGGTCTTTTCCTGCATCCAGGTGAGAAAATCCCCGAAGGCGCGGGTGCTGGTCACCGAAGGGTTGTCCCCTTCCACACCGGCAAAGGCCTTTTCGATCTCGTCGATCCACAGGACCGCGGGGGACATGGATTCGGCCACTTTTACGGTCTCCCGAAGGCTCTCCTCGGCTCTTCCCGCCTGAAGGAGACCGCCCACGTCCAGGCGCAGCAGGGGAATCTTCCAAAGATCGGCC
Organism: uncultured Rickettsiales bacterium; assembly: GCA_964426935.1. Taxonomy (GTDB): domain Bacteria; phylum Myxococcota_A; class UBA796; order UBA9615; family JAKLKC01; genus CAYRTW01. The sequence goes on along the minus strand of CAYRTW010000009.1, from coordinate 27,868 downwards.
ACCGCCTTGGCGGTCATGGACTTGCCGCATCCCTGAACCCCCAGAATGAACAGACCCTTTGGTTGGGGAAGACCGTATCTTCGAGCGCGCTCTGAAAACCCCTGGGCCCGGGCCCGAAGCCAGGCCTTGAGCTGCTCCAGCCCCCCCACTTCGTCCATTCTTTCGGCAAGCCCGTAAAATTCCAGAAACCGGGAGCGCTTCAGCACCTGCCCCTTTTCGGCGATGAGAAGGCCCAGATCCTCCTCTCGGAACTTCCGCCCTTTCAACAGCACCTTGGCGTAAACCCTCTTGATCTCCTGCTCGGTGAGGCCCAGGGAGGCCTTCACGAATTTCTCAAACAGGTCGGCATCCATTTGAATCTGCTGGCCTTTGACCAATACACTCAACAATCTGGCCACCTCTGTTGGACCAGGAAGGGGGATGTCCAGGATGGTGACGTCTTTTTCCAACTCCTTGGGAATGAGTGGGACGGGGGAGAGAAGAAGCACGGCTTTCCCCTGCTCCGCCAGGACTCCCTCCATGTCTCTGAGGCGCCTTACCACCTCGGGTCTCTCCAGATCCGAGTGGGGATCCTTGAACAGGAATATCCCCGGCCCTGAGATCGCTACCCTTTCGAAAGCGTCCCCCAGATCGGTGGTACCCTCCTCCTCCTTTCCCCCCTGAGCCAGGTGCAGTCCGGTAGACGAGGTCCACACCCACAGGGGGCGGTCCAGGGCGGTCGCCATTCGGGCCACCCCCTTTTCCACCCTTTTCTCCTCAAAAGAGGTCAGCCAGAACAAGGAATAACGCGCCTTGATGAGAACCGACAGCTCGTCCAGGGTGGCATCCATGGGGGATCAGCCCTTTTCCGTCGCCGTCAAGATGGCGTCTTCGTACCAGGTGATGTCGGGAAAAACCGGTGCCGAGGTTCCCAATACCTCCATTTCGGGGGGGATCCACCGGACGTCATCCAGCATCAATCGCACCTTGTCCAGGAATCGGGAGAAGCTACCCCCCACGTCACCGGGGTCGATTTCTCCTTCGGGAAGGTGCTCTGCAGAGAGGCGGATGGAGCGAACCTCCACCGAATTGCGGGACTCGGAGATGTGGGTGACCAGATCCACCACCCACCGGGGCAACTCCGATGGGGTTCCCAGAAGGTGGGCGCAGGCCACATGGCGCACCGACTCTCGGCGGATGGTGCCTATCTTTCCGCTGGGATCCCGCACGACCAGTCCGGCGGGAGTCCAATCCATCACTTGCACGGGAAGGGTTCGCAAACTCCACGGCAGGGAGGAAGTCCTGGCGGGGGCCTCTGGGGAGAAGAGCGGCGTCGGGAGGGGAGGATTCTTTCCCCCGAGCCTCTCTGCGGGGGGGGGTGAAGGCTCAGGCGGGAGGGAGGGAGGATGGGAAATCCGGGTGGGAACCGGGGAATTCACGGGAGGTGGTAAGGGAGGCGAAGGGCCGTCCTCCCCCGTATGAGCATCAAAATCGGCAGACAGCCACGCCAGGGGATCTCCGTCTCCATCGGGGACTGAGTTGGCAGTGGAGGAGGGACCCTGGGGGAAGGCGGACGCAGAGGAGGCCGGTGGGACGCTCCAATCGGGCACCGAGGGGGAGGCGGCAACCGGCCAGACGGGCTCCTCCTCCACTTCGGTGACAATCCCCGTTCTCTTCTCCATGGCTGGGGACCAGGGTGGGGCGGGGGAAGACACCGTCGTCCTCTTTTTGGAATCCATCCAACTGCCCAGATTGCGCTCCAAAGAGGCTCCATCCATCTCCCCGCTGATCAAGGGCGAAGCGGGGGGCCTGACCGGATTGGCGGGGATGGGCTCAAGGCTGGCCAGACGCCCCAGTTCCTTCTCGGCAGCAAGGGCCGTCTCCTCCTGGCGCAGCAGACGGGCGGCGCGAACGACCTCTTCCAGCAGGCCCCGGCAGCGAGCGTATTCGGGGGAGAAGGGCCGGGAGGCGTAGATCCTTGCCAGGGCAAGCTGAGCTTCGGGGTGGAGGGGATCCCCCCGATGCAACTCCACCATCCGTTTGAGGGCGACCAGGGAAGAGTCAGGGTCCCCCATCTCTTCCAAGGTCTTTGCCACCGCCAGCAGGGGCCCGGGGGGCAGGTCCCCCTCGGGGACGTCCCTCAGAAGGTCCTTCCACGCCCTGGCGCCGTCTTCCCCCCTGCCTGTCTTCATCAAACTCAGCACCCACGGTCGCGCCTGGCGAGCCACCTGCTTGCGGTCCCCGGAGCGCTGGGCAGCGCGGACGGCTTCGGCGAGGTGCTCCACCTCCCCCGCCTCTCCACTCCCCTTGGGGGAAAGCCGGGCCCAAGGAGCCACCGAGGGAGGGGAAGAGGAAGCCTCACGGCCAGGAGCGTTCTCATGTGCAGGGAGGAGGGGGGCTCCTCCCCGGGAGGGTGCCTTTGCCACGACGACGGGCTTGGGTGAGAGGGGTGCTGGCGGTCGGGTCTCCTCCGTCTCTCCCCAAAGGCGCCAGGCGGTGGCAAAGGCGATCCCCAGTCCCAGCCCGGCGAAGTGGACCTGATAAGGGGAGGCACTGGCCCCGGGGAGAAGGAGAATCCAGGACAATCCCTGCCCAAACGTGTAGATGGGGATGACCACCTGGGCGGGGAGGCGGAAGGTGGTCAGTTTAAAGCGAATGCTCAAATAGAGGAACTTCACCTGGGCCTTTGGAAACCGGATCAGGCAGGCGCCGATGAGGGTCCCTACCAGTGAGCTCCCTCCCACCAGCGGCTCCCCCCCTTGCCGGCCCAGCAGGAGAAGGAGGAGGGGGCCCACGGCGATTCCCGACAGCACCAACACCAGCGCCGGGCCGCGCCCCCACCGATCCTCCAAGGGGGGGAGGGCCAACCACAGCAGCAGCAGGGTTCCCAGCAACCCCAACCAACGAGAATCCACAAAGGGCCAGGTCAATACGGTGAACCAGGGGCTGTGGCCGGGGGTATAACCGAAACGAACCGAAACCCTCTTCATATGGGCTGCTTCGGCAGCGGCGATTCGCTTCTCCAGGGCCTCCTTCCAGGAGGCGGATTCTTCGGGAGTGGGGGGAGTGGTCGACTGGCCAAGGGCGATCCCCCCCTGCCCCAGGAGCTCCTGGATGGCATCGGGAAGGGCATTCATGAGACCCTGATCGGGGCTGACCCCGGTCCGACGAATCTCCTCAGCCTGGATCTTGTCCAATCCCTCCAGCAAAGGAAACAGGCGGGATGCGTCCAGGGAGGGGTGTTGGGCCCACAAAGAAAGGGCCTGCACCCTGGCGTTTCGGGCGGCATCCTCGGCGGGGGCCCCCAGCCGGGTGGTACCCCAGAAGGCCCCCAGGAAAAGGAGGATCAATCCCAGAGAGAGAAGGGGCCACCTCTGGAGATGAGCCTCGTCGTGATGGAAGGGAATGGGAATCACGCCGTCAACGCCCCTCTTCAACGCGCCCGCTGCAGTTCACTCGACACCTTCCAGGCTCATCTACCTACTCCACTACCGAAGGGCCCGTGCGCAGATTGTCGGCAAAATTATCTCGGTAGATCTGCACAAAGGTCAGCAGCAGAGCCACCATCATGGGTCCCAGCACCAGGCCGGTGAATCCATATAGGAGCAACCCTCCCAGGACCGAAAACAGCACCAGGCCCGAGTTCATCCCCGCCCTCTGTCCCATGACCAGGGGCTTGACCACGTTGTCCACGCTCCCCACCAGGATCGCTCCTCCCACCACCATCAACAGGGCCTTCACCGGTGATCCCGCTCCCAGCCACAAGTACAGGGCTGCCGGGGCCCACACCAGGGCGGCTCCTACCGCTGGCACAAAGGACAGAAAGGCCATCATGGTGCCCCAGAGAAGGGCGTTGGGAATGCCTAGAATCAGGAAGAGGATGCCTCCGGCAAATCCCTGAGCCGCCGCAGTGGCCAGGGTGCCCATGAGGGTTGCCGAGATCACGTCTTGGAACTTGCGGGCGATGAGCAGGTCGTGTTCTCGCCCCAGGGGAGACAGGCGCCAGATCCATCGACCCAGATCCCGTCCGTCCCGGAACAGGAAGAACATGGCCACCAGCATCAGGGCGAAATTGAGGAAGAATCGGGTGGTTCCCGCCGCCACTGTCCCCAGGCTTCCCACCAGGAAGGCGGAGATCTGTCCCGCCGCGTCCACCAGGGACTTCTGGGGGTCGAAGTTGGCCCCCATCCGCCGTAGCCCAGGATCCAGTCGGTCGATCAGGGAGGCCAGCCAGGGGTAGTGGTCGAGGCGCAGAAACTCCCGGTAGTCGCCCGAGGCCACCCACTGGGAGGCGTTGTCGTAGAAGGCCAGGGACTGATTGGCGAGCATGAGACCCAGGGTCAGCACCGGTACCACGATGAGGAGGGTGACCAGCACCACCGCCATCGCCGCCGCAATGGAGTCGTTGCCTTTGCAGGTCTTGAGAATCCGGGCATAGGGGCTCCGCAGCGACGCGGTGATGGCCACCGCCCACACCAGAGGGTCGATGAAGGGGAGGAACAGCTCGGCGGAGAGCCATCCCAACAGGAGGAGGCCGATGAGGGCCACCATGGGTTCAAGTCGGTCAGTCACAGGTCCGATTGTACACCCAAGGCCCCTCTTCGGCTTCGGAAGGCGCGGTTCTCTTCCCTCATCGCCAGGACCGCCATCCCGCCTGCCCGTACCCCCACATCCCCGCGCCACACCCCAGGAAAGAGGCCAGGGCTCCCTGGGGGTCGTGGTGCTTCAGCAGCATTCCCCCGGTGGAAAACAAAGCCTTCTTCGCCATTCCCGCCATCAGAGGCCGAAGAGTCCCTCCGTTCTTGAGGGTGGCGATCCCTCCCCACAGGCAGTGGCGATGGCACATCTTCACCAGGCTGGCCAGATCATCGCGGCGCTGGTGGGTGACCTGGAGGGTGGGATCGTAGCGCAGGCGATACCCATGGGTCCTCAGTCGCAATCCCAGGTCCACGTCTTCCCCATGGGTGCGAAACGATTCGTCGAACCCCCCGACCGCTTGGAGGGCAGCCCGTCGATACGTCGCACAGGCCCCCACCAGCCAGGGAGCGTCCCAGGTGGCCTCCGGTCCATTCCACTGCCGCCAATGCCGGGAGCGAAACCTGTCCGCTCCGCTTTCCAACGCGTTCTCCCGGTTGAATCCCCCCACTCCCACCACCGCCTCATCTCCAGCAAACCGCTGTCGTACTTGAAGAATCCAGTCAGGCGGAGCCACCACATCCGCATCCAGGAAGGTCACCAGTTCAGTACAGGACTCCTGAAACAGGAGGTTCCGACCGGCACCCAGGCCCAGGTTGGCAGGCTGAACCAGCAGGGGGAGCCCGGCCGCCCGGATGGCCGTGGCCGTTCCGTCGGTGGAGCCATCGTCCAGGAGCAGGACGGCGTCAGGGGCGGGATCCAAGAGGCCCAACATCGCCGCCAGGGCGGGAATCCTCTCCTCCTCATTGAAGCAGGGGATGGCAACGGTGATCGTGGGCAGGGCCATGGCGCATCATGGCATGGCGAAGGAGGGGAGGGGATCGGGAGACGCGTTGAGGGGGTGGAATCGCCGGCAGGCGGGGGACCCCCATCCAGGAGAGCATCACCTTGATTCGCCTCCGAAACGTTCGGGCCATCGAGTCCCTCCATAGGGGGCCTCTCCGGTGTGGGGGATGGGATCGAAGACGATACCGGGAGGACAACCGCGCCCCTGCCGGGCCACCCTCAAGAAGCGCGGCAGAGCCCACGGGCAGGAGAAGGAGACCCTGGAACGGGCCCGACCCGGCTTCGGCGAGGGAGGGGACACCCTCCCCTCTTCAGGTGACCCGGGAGGAGGTTCGGCCCCCCTGGCCCTTCGGTGGAGGGGGTTTGACGGCCCGGTCCCCGACTCCCGATCCCAGCCTCTCTGGCGGTCAACTTTCCTCGCAGGCGTTCAGGGCCCTGGTCTCCTGAACAAGAGGAGATCCCCGCTGGCCCGGGATGAACCCGCGTTCCATCTCCGCTACACTCCCACCCGGTCCGGTGCGCCTTTCCCGGGCCCGTCCGGGGGTCCCCATGCCTCGTCTCCTCCCTCCCTTCCTCCCCCTCCTTCTCTCCGCCTCCCTGTTCGGCTGCTCCCCACCTCCCAGCAGCGGGGACGATGACGCCGCTGCCGAAGACGACGACAGCACCCCCATCGCCGATGACGACAGCACTCCCGTCGCCGATGACGACAGCACCCCCGTCG
>CAYRTW010000009.1:0-21587 GCA_964426935.1 uncultured Rickettsiales bacterium | reverse complement strand
TCGCCGATGACGACAGCACCCCCGTCGCCGATGACGACAGCACCCCCATCGCCGATGACGACAGCACTCCCATCGCCGACGACGACACCTCGGCCCCCGACGACGACACCACTCCCCTGGGCATCTGCACCTCCCATCCCCCCGCCAGCCAGGATCCGGCCACCACGATCACCGTCTACGTAGGAGGATGGTCCCTGGATGGCGCCGCTGAGGAGGGGGACTACGGGGATGCGCGAGGGTCAGACATGCTGGACCAGATCCTCTTCTATTCGGGGCTCCCCGAAGGGCGCTACGACGAGGACATTCCCAATCAGGTGGTGGGGGTGAACTACTACGGCACCGTGCCTCCCGACTGGTTCTCCGACGCCGATATCGCCGTGATTGAGGCGTTGGAAGGCGTGCCCCGTTACGCCGAGATCGTTGCCCGCTTCCTCCATCACCGCCTGGAGCTGGCTCCCGACGCGGAGGCCATCAACCTCGCCTGCCACTCCATGGGGTGTGAGGTGGTCCGCTACCTCTTGGAGAACGACGTGGAGGGGGTGGCCGGCGAGGGCATCATCGCCCGGTGGATCACTGGCGCTGGAGTGGTCAACGGCGCCTGGCTGGCGGCCCTGGGCCCCTGGCTGGAGGAGTACGCCGACGCCTTGGGGATCGACATTATTGACGTCATCCACATGGACTATGAGTGGTATGGCGCCCACGTTCCTGCCTGCGATGGGGATCGCACCCAAGGGAACAATCCCGCCTTTGGAGACATCCTGATTCATCACGTCCTGGCCGACTCTCCTTACATCGAAGAAGAGTTCTGGGGACTCCCCCTGCTGGACGTGGTCAACGTGGACTCCCTTCCCAACGATGGGATCATGTGGACCGATGACCAGTATTTCCACGATCAGGCGGAAGAGGCCCGCTTCACCGCCGCCGATGGCTCCCTCCTCAAGGCGTCTCGAAGCTACGTCTACTACGATCACTTTGCCATGCGGGGCAGCGCCTCAACCGGGGTGGTGGCCTCGGCCTCCCTCCTGGGGTCTCGCCGGGTCACCGTCACCGTTCAGTCCATGACCCTCTGGGACGATAGGGAAAAGGACGATCTGTGGGACTTCGACGAGAGCGGCGAGCCTCCAGCCGAAGTGGTGGTGGAGAGTGCGGTCACCTGGCCGTGGGTCGCCTCCACCACCGGCACCGATCCGGTGGTGGACGAACGGCGCATGTCCCACCGGGTGGTCCCGGTCACCTCCCTCATGGAGGGGGAAACGGCGAGCCCCGGTCTGCTGGTGTTCGAGGCCCCGGTCTTCGACGAAATGGAGACCATCCGCCTTGGTCTGACCGTCCTGGAGGCGGACTGGTATCCCACCTTTGGGGTGAGCGAGAATGTGTTCGACAGCGATGAGATCCTGGGGGAAACCGTCCTGGACGTACCCATTGTTTCGGGAACCCAAGTGCTCAACCTGGGAAGGGTGGACGTCACCCTCTCGGTTCAGGTGACGCCTCTAAGGCCATTGTGAGCCCCGTCTCCGGTGGCGACGCTCCGGGTGGAATCATGGATTTTCATGCCGAGCGGCTGGTGCACACCAGACTGAAGCGCCGGTGTGCCCCCCGCCCGTAGCGCCCGGTCCGCCGGGTTGCACCGGTCTTTATAATGTAATAGATAAAATTACATGAACCTCGACAGCCGCCTCTCGTCAGCCCTCCACGCCCTGCTGCACATGGCCGGGCATTCGGGACCCGTTACATCGGAGGAACTGGGCCGGTGCATGCGGTCGAACCCTGTCGTGGTGCGCCAGACAATGGCGGGCCTGCGTGAAGCGGGCCTGGTCCGCGCCGAGAAGGGGCGGGGCGGGGGTTGGTCCATCCACCGCGCCCCCTCTGCGTTCACCGTCCGCGACGTCCACGTAGCTCTCGGAGAGCCCTCCGTCTTCGCGGTTGGCCTTCGGAATCGCCTCCCGGAGTGCCTCGTTGAGCAGGCGGTCAACGCTGCGCTGGGCGGCGCGTTCAGCGAGGCCGAGGCGCTTCTCATGGACCGCCTCGGCACGGTCTCCCTCGCCCGGTTGGCCGACGACCTCCAGCGCCGGGCGCGCTCCCGCGACCGACACCAAGGAGTCCACCCTTCCACCGGAACAACGAAGATGCCCACCCCTCCCACCCTCATCCAGGCGTTCGACGCATATGCGGAAGCCTACGACCGCAGCCTCGAGCCCATCCTCGCCATCAAGGCCACGCTGCATCTGCTGCTCCGGTGCCAGTTTTCGGGACTCCCGGACTCGGCGCGCATCCTCGTGGCGGGTGCCGGCACCGGGGCCGAAGCGCGGTTCCTTGCGCCGATTTTCCCCCAGTGGCAGTTCACGCTCGTCGATCCCTCCGAAGCGATGCTCGCCGTGGGCCGACGACACGCCGTGGCCGAGGGGTTCGCCGATCGCTGCGAGTTTCACGCGGGGTTCGTCTCCTCCCTCGCCGGCGGTCCCTTCGACGCCGCCACGAGCGTGCTGGTCTCCCATTTCCTGACCGGTGTGGACGACCGGCAGGCGTACTTCGCGGAGATCGCCAGGCGACTGAAGCCGGGCGGGCTCCTGTTCAACGCCGACCTGTGTGCCAACCCGGAGGACCCGTCGTTTGGGTCGGTGATGGGCCTGTGGCTCACCCTGGCCGGCCTGCCCGACGAGCGGAAAGCCAGCTTCCGCGCCGCATTCGGGAGGGACCTCGCCACTCACGGACCTGCCGAGGTAGAGGCGATGATCGCCCACGCCGGATTCTCCGCTCCTGCCTCGGTGTTCCAGGCCGCACTCATCCGGGGGTGGACCGCAGCGCGGCTTTAGGTGGGCTGGGGCATCGAGGGGCACCTGCCCAGAACTCTCTGGGCGCAGTTCAAGCAGCGGTTCGTGCACCATCCACGAAGGGAATCGAGAAAGGGAGGACCGGGTTCATTTTCCCCGCGTCCCTCCCTTCCTCTCTCCCACTTCCCGGTACAACTCCAACAACTCCTTCGCCCCCTCCTCAGCCGAAAAAACCTTGGGCCACTTCTCCCGGGGCAGGAACTTCCCATCCCCCACCCTGACCATGGCCCTCTTCAGCCCTTGCACGTCCCCTACTGGAAAGAGGGTGCCATTGACTCCCTCCTGAACCTGCTCCCGGAGGGCTCCTGAATTTGCGGCCACCACCGGAATTCCCCGAATCAGGGCCTCCGCCGCTGCCCTGCCATAGGTCTCTCTCACCCGGGAAGGCACCACCACCATATGGGCCCCAGCGAGGATCCAAGGCAACTGGGAGGGGTCATAACCTCCCTTGCAAACGGCCCCCACCTGCCCCGCTCGGTGCTCCAACTCGCGCCGATACCGCTGCCTCTCCGGAGTGGTGTGCCCCGACAATCCACCCCAGATTTCCAAGGTTCCCATGGATTCCGCGAAGGCCTCCACCAGGAGATCAGGCCCTTTTTCGTAGCGCAGATCTCCCAGGTAGACGATGCGAAACCCCTTTCCTGGGGCCTCCTGTTCCTCCACCGGAGCCTCCACCCCTCCAGGAAGGACCCGGAGCCGGGAGGAAGGAATCCCCGCATCTACAAGAAAATCATAGGCATACCGGGAGGGGACCACCACTTGAGAGCATCGCCCCAGGACCCCTTCCAGGAAGTGGTGGCGGAGGGCGAACAGGGGTGACAGAAGGGGAGAGGGACTGGCGCAGCCTCCACAGCGCCACCCTCCCCGGGGGCCAGAGCAGTGGAGATCTCCACGGTCGGTGCCGTGGGTGCGGGCGCAGACCGAGAAGAGATCGTGGGCTGTATACAGGGCAGGAATTTTTCGGAGAATGACCTCGGAAATCCCCTGCACTCCCAAACCATTCAGAGTATGGAAGTGGGTGAGATCAGGGCGAAATTCATCAAGACAGGTTTCCAATTCCTGCACACAGGTCGGGCTTCCTCGAAAAGAGCGCCAGAAATTCACCCCCGGAAGGGGGGAGACCTCCGGGGAAGGGGAAACCAGCACCCGAACCTGCACTCCCAGGGAAGGCAACCACCTGGCCATCTCCGCCACATGATGATCGGCTCCACCCCGGGGTAAATGGGGAGGAGCCGCAGCAACGAGGAGGACTCGCATGTTGATGTTGGAAAGGGAGAGGGAGAAAGAAGGGGGGATGGAGCACGAAGAGGAGAGCACCGGCCCCGAAGGAAAGGACCCTCGGGGCCGGCTTCAGTTTCCCTACTTCTTGTTCTTGTTCCCCTTGGGCTTGTCGTCCTTGGCGTTCACCCGGATGATCCGAGGTCCACCGCCGGGGCCCAAGCGAGTCTTCTTGGTGGGGCGCACGGTAAGATAGCTGCCATCGCAGCCCGGCACGGCGCCGCCGATGTACAGCAGATTCCTCTCCACATCGATCTTCTTGACCTCCAGGTTCATCACCGTGACCTGCTCATTACCCATCTGTCCCCCCATCCGCATCCCCTTGAAGGTGCGGCCGGGGGTAAGGCGCTGGCCGATGGAGCCAGAGTGGCGCTTGTACTCGTGGGTACCATGGGAGGTGGTCTGGCAGCCCTTGAAGTGGTGGCGCTTCATGACTCCCTGGAATCCCTTTCCCTTGGAGGTGCCGGTCACGTCGAGCTTCTGGCCAACGGTGAACAGGGTGACTCCCAGCTCCTTGCCCACCGAAAGGTCCTCACCAGGATCGGCGGGGAGACGCATCTCCTTCACGAACTTCTTGGGAGTGGCCCCGGACAGGGCGTACTGACCGGTATCCGGCTTGTTCACCCGACTCGGCTTCTTGTCGTCGAAGCCCAACTGCACCGCGCTGTACTTGTCGGTGGCCAGGGTTCGGTGACGAAGCACCACGTTGGGTCCGGCGTGGATGACGGTGACGGGAAGAATAAGGTCTCCGTCGTAAATCTGGGTCATCCCGATCTTTTTTCCGAGCAGTCCGAGGGCCATGGCGGGGTCTCCTTGTGGATGGCTTCATCGCCCCCCCGGAGCCGCCCGCACGAATGCCGGGGTCAGGGCGAGAGGAAGCGCGGGGGGCGGCAAGGTAAAACAGATCCCTCCTCCAGTCAATTCTGCTCCCCTCACTCCAGGAACACTTCCTGGATCCATCCACAAGTCCCCCCGCTCCGGCAGGGATCGCAGCCATCGGGATTCTCCGCCGAGCAGTCCTCATCGGCCCCGCTCCCGTCGGAGGCAGGCTGAAGGATGGGGGTTCCCGAGGACAAGACCTCCACGAAGTCCCACAGCACATCCTGGGCATCCCGAGTGTGGAAATAGGACTGCACCGCATCCCCATAGTGGAGCCACCCCTTGGTGGTGCTGTTCTGGGCCCAGTACAGGTAGGCCCCGTGGGGATAGACGTAGAAGAAGTCCACCTCATCGCCGTTGGGAAGGCACTTCACGCTGTCATGGGGAGGGTCGGATTCGGTGCAGGTCACCGCCTCATCGGGATAACCCACGGTGAAGGTGTGAGCAGAGGGAGTCAGGGAGCCGCCGGTGGCCGCCCCGCATTCCTCCCTTCCGCAGTCGTCCGCTCCTTCGCTGCAGGGATTGGCCTCTCCGCAGGTTCGATTGGTGCCTGAGCAGGTGGTGGCGGCTCCGCAGGCAGTGGCCACTTCGAAGTCCAATCCAGCGGGACCGGTGGCGCAGGGGTGACTGGAGTCGAAGCCGGCGAACTCCAGCCTGGCGGCGTCGGCGTAGATCCACCCCTGCATGTGGCTGGCGCCGCTATAGGCATATCCCCAGTAAAACCCATGGTTTCCAAGGCGAAGGGGAGGGGAGGAATCGGTGCAGGCCTCCCTCTCCGGATCCCCGCAGGTTTCCGCATCGGTCAGGCACTCCCCGGAAGGGTTGTAGTAGGGGCCGATGGAGGAGAGGGCGACGTAAGCGCCCGCTGGGATCACCTGGAGGATCACTCCCTTCAGGTAGTCCCCGGCCTCGAACACCTCCCCCGGCTCTCCGGTGTAGTCGCCGGAGTACTGCTCGATGGGGGCCAGGACTCGGAACGGATAGTAGCCCACGTTGATGCCCCGTCCGGTCCACGCCTGGTCCAGATCCCCGCAGCGCCCTCCCCCTTCATCCAGCCACTCCTCCTCGGGAATGCACATGCCGCTGCTGCCGCACTGATTGGGGCTTCCGCCGAGGCCGCAGCCCTGCCAGGGGGGACATCCCCCGCATTCCAGGGTGCCACCGCAGCCATCACTGGTGCTGCCGCAGTTGGCGTCCACGTCGTCGCAGGACCAGGGAATGCAGGGGAATGTGTCGTCATCGGAGGGGGCGGTGGCGTCATCGTCGGAGGCGGTGGCGTCGTCGTCGGAGCCGGTGGTGTCGTCGTCGGAGCCGGTGGCGTCGTCGTCGGAGCCAGTGGCGTCATCGTCGGGGCCGGTGGCGTCGTCGTCGGGGCCGGTGGCGTCATCGTCGGGGCCGGTGGCGTCGTCGTCGGGGCCGGTGGCGTCGTCGTCGGGGCCGGTGGCGTCGTCGTCCCCGAAAGTATTCCCGGGGGGAGGATCCGAACAGGCCATCCCCAATAAAATCAACAGACTGAGCAGAAAAACGCGGGATCGTCGCATGGGGAGGTCTCCGTGGATCCCAGTCTACACCGGGGCATCGGCGCTGCCGACCCTCGGGACGACGGTGGTCCTCAACCCTTCGCCAGTTTGTCATCTTCTTCCTCCCTGGAATCGATTCACCCTTGCTACACTCCGCCGCCCCGGAGCCCTCATGCGCCAACGCCCTCTTCTCCTCACTCCCGGTCCCCTGACAACCGCCCCGGAAACCCGCGCCGCCCTGGGGAGAGACTGGGGTTCCCGAGACAAGGCCTTCACCGCCATGACCGCCCGCGTCCGAAAGTCCGTCCTGGACATCGCCCATGCCGGAGCGGATCACACCTGCATCCTTCTCCAGGGAAGCGGCACTTTCGCTGTGGAATCGGCCATCGGCACCCTCCTCCCCCGGGACGGCCACCTGATGGTTTTGGTCAATGGCGCCTACGGCCAGAGAATGATCCGCCTCACCGAGCGCATGGGGCGCAGAGTCTCTTCCCTGAGCTGGCCGGAGGATCAGGCCATCGAGGCGGAGAAGGTGAACCAGACTCTGGCAAAGGATCCCTCCATCACCCACGTTGCTGCGGTGTACTGCGAAACCACCTCAGGGTTGCTCAATCCCATCGGCGAAATCGCCGAAGTGGTGGCCTCCCGAGGGCGGCGCCTGTTCATCGACGCCATGAGCGCCTTTGGGGCCCTGCCCCTCTCCGCCAGGGAGGTCCCCTTCGACGCCATCATGGCCTCCAGCAACAAGTGTATTGAGGGGGTCCCCGGAGTGGGCCTGGTGGTGGCCCGCGTTTCCTCCCTGGCTGCCTCCGAAGGCAACGCCCACTCCGTCAGCTTGGACCTTCACGATCAGTGGAGGGGACTGGAGAAGAACGGCCAGTGGCGCTTTACTCCTCCTACTCAAGTCCTCGCCGCCTTCGATGCTGCCCTCTCTGCCCATGCCCAAGAGGGAGGCGTGATGGGAAGAGGGGGTCGCTATCGGGAGAACTGCCGCCGCCTGGTGATGGGGATGCGGGCCCTGGGCTTCCACACCTTCCTTCCCGATTCCCTCCAGGCCCCCATCATCGTCACCTTCCATTCCCCCCGGGATCCCGCCTTCGCCTTCGAAACCTTATACGACGCGCTGAGCGCTGCGGGCTTCATCATCTATCCGGGAAAGCTCACCGAGGCCGAGACCTTCCGCATGGGATGCATCGGCCAGGTTCATCCTGAGGACATCGACGAAGCGGTGGCGGCGGTGGGGAGAGTGATTCAGGAAATGGGGGTCGCTTCCTGCTCTCCTTGATTCACCAATAATTCAATCTTACTGAGGAAAGTCTTGACGATGCTTGAAACAGGAAACCGCTACCGAGGTCCTATTCGCGCCGTCATCTTTGACTGGGCGGGGACGATCCTGGACTACGGTTGTTGCGCTCCCGCCGGAGTCTTTGTGGAGGCCTTTCGCCGGTTCGGAGTGGAGATCACCTCCGCCGAAGCCCGGGAGCCCATGGGGGTGGAGAAAAGGGAGCATGTCGCCCGAGTGGCCCGGATGGGGTCGGTTTCCGCCCGGTTTCGCGCCGTCCATGGCCGGGATCCCTCGGAGGAGGACATTGAGGCCGTCTACCAAGTCGCCGTTCCCCTCCAGATCGCCTGTCTCCCTGACTACTCAGACCTCATCCCCGGTGCCCTTGATGTGGTGACCGAACTCCAAGCTCGGGGAATCGGAGTGGGCTCTTGTACAGGCTATGTACTTGAAATGATGGAGGTTCTCGTTCCTGAAGCGGCAAAGCGGGGCTACCGTCCCGACTCTTGGGTCTGTCCAACCGATGTGCCCCGAGGAAGACCGGCTCCCCACATGGCCCTTCTCAACGCCATTCGCCTGAACGCCCCCGCCGTTGCCGCCTGCGTGAAGGTGGGGGACACGGTGGCGGACATTGATGAGGGTCTGAACGCAGGGATGTGGACGGTAGGGGTGACGGTCACCGGCAACGAAACAGGGCTCTCTCTCCCCCAGTGGATGGCCCTATCCGAGGAGGAGCAAGGAAGGCGAAGGCTCCGTGCCGAGGGGATCCTGCGGAGGGCCGGCGCCCACTACCTTGTCGACTCGGTAGCGGACATTCTTCCCATCCTGGACGAAATTTCCGTGCGCCTTGAGGTGGGGGAGACTCCCTAGTTCACCCTTCCCTGGCGGGTCACATTCGGCCCTCCCCGTCCTCTCCCCCCTCTTTTCGCGTGACTCGGGAGGGGAAGTCAGGTATCAACCGCCCGCCTGGAGGGTGTTTCCCCCTTGGCACCGAAACCCTGAGGAGGGGGTGGCTCCACCGCCCCAAACCCCATGTCCCCGTCCTCCCTTTCCTTTCTCGCCAGCCTGCCCCTGCTCCTCCTCCTGACTGCCTGCAACGAACACGTCGTCCAACGGGTGCCCGTTCCCCCTGAGGTGGTCATCACTGGCCCTGAGGAGAGTGTCCTTTTTCGTCAGGGGGGAGAGCCCATTCTCCTGACGGGTTCGGTGTCTGACACGGTGGATCCCCCATCTGATCTCTCCGTGGTGTTCACCGTGGACGACGGAGTGGAGGTGTTGGAGGCCGTCGCCGATGACGCAGGGGTGGTGGGTGCCAGCGTTTCCCCCGATGATTATGCTCCGGGGACCCATACCTTCTCCCTCACTGCCACTGATTCTGACGGGGAGACCGACACCGCCACCTCCACTTTTCAGATCAAGGGTCCCTTGGGAGGTCCCATGGTGATGATCACCAGCCCGGAAGACGGCACCACGGTGACCATCGGCCTGGCGACCACCTTTCAAGGCCAGGCGGAAGACCTTACCGACACCCCCGATCTTCTCACCTTCACCTGGACATCTTCCCTGGATGGGGAGCTGGAGGGGGCGGTTTCCGGAGCCGGCCAAAGCATTGTGGTGGCCGATGCCCTTACCGAAGGGGTCCATGAAATCACCCTCACCGCCACCGACTCCGAGGGGGAAAGCGGCTGGGATTCCATTCTCTTCACCGTGGAGGAAGAGGAGATCATTCCCAAGAAGCCCGAGCCGGGGGACATGATCTTTACTGAGTTCATGGTGAACCCTCAGGTGGCGGAAGACGAGCAGGGGGAGTGGGTGGAGCTGTTCAACACTTCGGGATATTCCATAGATGTGGGCGGTTATTATTTCCAGGACAACGATTACGATCTCTACATCCTGGAGGGTCCCATCGTGGTGGCGGCCGGGGATTACCTGGTTCTGTGTGCCTCCCTGGACATTGACTTGAACGGTGGGGTCCCTTGCGATGCCTGGTTCAAGCGGGACTCGGAGGGGGACGGCCTGGCCCTGGCCAACGGCCCCGACGAGATCATGCTGGTGCGCCCCGACGGAGTGGAGATCGATCGAGTGGAATACGACGACACCTGGTACCTCCCCGGCATCGCCATCGGAGTGAACCCCCTGTATCAGGATGGAGAAGGGAACGATGACCTTTCCCATTGGTGCCACCAGACCACGGTGATTTCCAGTGGCGGAGAGCCAGGGACTCCCGGGCAGGTGAATGACTCTTGCGAGTAGATGGGGTCAGGAACCTACACATTTACATTCCACCCCCTTTTATATTTTCCAGCCCCAGCATCAACAAAAAATCCCCATCACCCCTCCCCTATCACCCCTCCACCCACAATCCCCACCGCCGACAGGTTCATCTCCGCCGTGGGAGGCACTCCGATCCACCCCTCCCCCTCGGGGGCCTCTCCCAGCTCGTGGAAGTACGCATCCATCCACACGAACTTGCCTCCCTCAAACCGAAAGGGGCGGACGCGACGGCCCATCTGGTTTCTCCTCTGCACCAGGATGACCACCGCCCGGTGGTTTTCTCCTTTTTCGTCTTCCGCCGCTGCCGGGTGGATGATGGCCAGGGCGTCGGGGAGGGTGCCGAAAGCGGAGATGGCCCGCAAAAAATCCTCTATCGACACCGGTAGCCGTCCTCGAATCTCCCATCTCTCCAGCACATCCCCCCGAAAAGCCATGGCGATGAAGTGGGCGAGAGGGGGATTGAGGATCTCCCGGTCCAGGAATTCTCCCAGGGAGGCGGCCACCGCACATGGATGATCGGGGATGGGGGCGAGGATGGTCATCATTCCCATCTTCAGTTCCAGGGGAGGAGGGCCTTGGGGCTCGCTCCTCCCCACCCCATCCAGGGAGGCGGTGCCTGGATCCAGCCACTCCTTTACCTCGTCGGGAAGGCAGTCATATCCCCAGTCCTCGATTTCCAGCCAATCCCCGTGAAACACCCCCACATTGCCTTCCCCCGTTCCCCCCGCCCGGAGGGCCAGCCACCAGTGAACATCATCTTCCTGGGCCCCGGCACCAGAAACCAGTTCCAGCAGGGCCAGATACCGCCTCGTTCCCAGGGCATCCCCTTCGTCCTCGTCAACGCCCTCTCGCCGCATCAGCACCTCACCCCTTCGAAAGACCCTGACCACATCGGGCCTCTGTTTCTGATGGTGAAGAAGGGCGGCGAGCAGGGCCTCCTGCCCCAACTCCCCCACGCCCTCCAAATCCATGGCTTCGTCCATCGTCTCGGTGAGAAAATGCAGGGCCGGAGAGAGGGAGCCATTCAGCACGAACCAGGCGTCGGCCATGTTTCGGAACTGCCGACGCACCTCCTCCACCGCATGGGCGTTCCCTCTATAGGGGGAGCCGCGTATCTGCATCTTGATCCGGGTCTTTTCGCCAGGCTCACTCACGCCGTCCTCCCGTGCCGCCAGGGCACAACCGGGCAAACTGTATCATGAGGCGTGGGTATCATCGAATCTTGAGATGGGGGTGGCGTGAACATGAATATGAAAAATATCGTCGAGATCAGAAAGCAGGGAGGAGGCTGGGGGGATCGAGGTCCGAGGAGCGCTGTGGCTCAGTCCCTGGTGGGTTCTGAAATGTCGGGGGCACCCATCTGGTCACTCACCCCCGTCCCATTTTTGAAACGGAGGAGAGGAGAAACGGCGGGAACAGGGGTGAGGGATAGGGTTTTTTCGGACTTTTACCGCCAAGGCGAAAAGGTGCAGAGGCACCAAGGGACCGGAGAGGAGACGGTGAGAGGCCGGATATGGGGATCCTTGCCTACCCCTTTTCCTCCAACTCCATCCACCGATGATACATGGCCTCAATTTCCTGTGACACCTGAGTCCTTTCCTCCAGCAACCCCTGGGCTCGCATTCGATCCAGCCGAAACAGGGAGCCGTCTTCCAGTTGGGAATCGATCTCCGTCACCCGATTTTCTGCCGCCTCGATGCGACCGGGCAGGGTCTCTTTGTCCCTTTTTTCCTGGAAGGTGAGGCGAATCGCTCCTGCGCGCTTCTCGTTGGATTCCTTGCGGCTTTCGTTTCCCTGTCGTCCTTTGATCTCCGGCTTTTTGGAAGAGGAACGAGCGCTGGTGGTGGTTTCCAGGTTCAACTTCGCCCTCCGCCAGTCGTCGTATCCACCGCCGAACTCCTGCAACCGTCCCTCTCCCTCAAAGGCGATGACCTGGGTGGTGACATTCTCCAGGAACTCCCGGTCGTGACTGACCAGCAGCACCGTTCCCGAAAACTCCCCCAACATCTCCTCCAGCATTTCCAGGGTGGGCAGATCCAGGTCGTTGGTGGGCTCGTCCAGGACCAGGAGGTTGGCGGGGCGGGTGAACAGGCGGGCCAGGAGGAGGCGGCTCCTCTCTCCTCCCGACAGGCTGCGAACCGGGGAGCGCACGCGCTCATGTGAAAACAGGAAATCCGACAGATAGGAATGAATGTGACGGCGCTGGCCCCCCACCTCCACGAACTCCGCTCCTCCTCCCACCGCGTCTCCCACCGTCTGGTCGAGATCCAGTTGGGCCCTCATCTGGTCGAACCAGGCGACCTGGAGGCGGGCTCCTTGCTTGACCGCGCCAGCATCGGGCGAAATTTCCCCCAGGAGCAGTCGCAGCAGGGTGGTCTTCCCGGCGCCGTTGGGTCCCAGGAGGCCCACCCGATCCCCTCGCTGGATGCGACACGAAAAATCCTTGATGAGGCATCTCCCTCCCAATGTTTTTGATACATGGGACAGCTCCGCCACCAACACCCCTGATTTTTCGCTGCTGTCCACGGTGAGCTTGACCTGGGACAGACGCTCCCGACGGACCTGCCTCTGCCGTCGCAGCTCCTCCAGCCGCCGTACTCGCCCTTCGTTGCGGGTGCGCCGAGCCTCAATCCCCTTGCGAATCCACGCTTCCTCCTGGGCGAGAACGATATCGGCCTTGGCTCGTTGCTCGTCTTCCACCAGAAGGGAGGCCGCCTTCCGCCTCTGCCATTCCGCAAACCCCTGGGGGTGGAGGGTGAGGAGGCCCCGATCCAACTCGGCGATGCGGTTGGCCACTGCGTCCAGGAACCTGCGGTCGTGGGTCACCACCACCACGGCTCCGGGAAATTCCCTCAAAAACCCCTCCAGCCACTCGATTCCTGCCACATCCAAGTGGTTGGTGGGCTCGTCGAGAAGGAGCACCTCGGGATTCTGCACCAGGGCTTGGGCCAGGGCCACCCGCTTGCGAAGGCCGCCGGAGAGATGGACCACCCTTTCGTCACCGGGAAGAGACAGGCGGGTGAGAATGGCCTCCACCCGATTCTTCAGGGTCCAGCCCCGGGAATCCATCTCTTCATGAAGGCGATTCAATTCGTCCAATACGTCAAGGTTTTTGTCACGATTCAGGGTCGAAGCCACCGCCTGGTAGCGCTTCAGTCCCGCCCCCAGGCCACCCAGACCTTGGGCCACCGCCTGAAACACGGTGGCCTCCGGGTCCACATCGGGCTCCTGGGGCACCTGGGCCACGGTAACTCCCGGGGCTCGCCTCACCACTCCCCCGTCCAGGGTCTGGGTCCCTTCCAGGGCTCGCAGCAGACTGGATTTTCCCGCTCCATTTCGGCCGATGAGACCGATCCTGTCCCCCGTCTCCAGGTACAGGGTGGCGTGTTCCAGAAGGGGGACGTGACCGAAGGCCAGGGAGGCGTCTTCCAGGTTCAACAGGGGCATGAGGTCACTCCAGCAATCGGCTTTCGGATAGACAGTGAGCTCACGACATCTGCTCCTATGAAACGGCGAAGCGAAGGTAGCGGAGAGGCGGTCACCCTTTCCGCGGTGACCAGGTCCAAGGCCTCTCTACCCACCGCACCATCTCTCCGATGCAGGGTCGTCCATCGTGGCGCCAGCGCATGTCGGGGACTCCCATGGTCCCCGGCGGACAGATTCGGGTCACTCCCGCCTCCGCCAGGGCCTGCGAGAGAAAGGCAAAACGGGAAGGAGGGGCCTGGATCGACGCCACCTGGAGGCGGTGGGGGTGGCGGGCCAGAAAGGCGATGACCTCCTCCAGCGTGGAAACCACATGCAAAGACACCACCCGCCCCCGGGGCATCACCGGCCTTTGGGGCAGGCCCCGCCTCACCACCACCAGGTGAGACAGACCTTCTCCCTTTCGAGCGTGAACCAGGGACCCCGGGTTGGCCAGATCTTCCGCCACCAGAGACTCCAGAGCGCTGCGACGAAAGGCGAGGTCGGCGGGTTCCCGGCGAGGGGGAGGCCGTTCCGCTGTCAGATGGTGCAGTGCGTCATGAACCTGATCGGCCAGATGGATGGCGTCGTCCTCAGTGGCGGCGATGAAAACCCAGGCGGGGCTGAGGCAGGCTTCCTGCTCATGAATGCAGGCATCTTCGGCCAGTGCTTGTGCCAACTGGGGATTTTTTGTCGCATCTCCTTCGATGAGACAGGCTCCGGTTCGGTGTCCGTGCCACAGGGCTCGGGTGCGGGGATTTATCCGGGAGGCCAGAGAGGATAGGGAAGCTTCACCCCCGTAGGCGATGAGGAAGTCCGCCTCGGCCAGGAGCACATCCTCCACCTCCCGGTCTCCCCCCTTCCAGGCCTGAACCGCCACGCAAGCAGCCAGTACGGGGTCCTCTTCCCATAGGGTGTCCCAATACCGGGCCAGAAACACCGGCTCCTGGCGGGATACCTTCACCAGTACGGGAGAGCCCACCAGCAAGGAACGCATCACCGTCAGGTGGGGGAGCCCGGGAATGTTTCCTGAACTCACTCCCAGCACCAGTCGAGGCCCGAAAGCTCGCCTCTCCCGATCCCCCTGTCTCACCCACCGAGACAGAACCTCCAGGGAGCCCAACTCCTCCTCCACGGCTCCGAGAAGGTCCGCCTTGAGGGAGGTCTCCATTTCTCGATTCAGCGAGAAACCCACCTGTTCGGAAGACCACCCCGACCGGGAAGAGATGGCAGAAATGACCTCTCTCCGAGGGGGAAACGAAGGATCGAGCCACCTGCGAGATACTGCATCGAGTACGTCTGCGATCTTGACCACGTCCCGATGGGAGAACGGGGCCTTGGCCTCACGGAGGGACCGGCACAGCGCTTCTGCCCGGGAGGCGGAAAGGGGGTGGGCTTCCACTCCAGCCTCTCCTTCCTCGCCAGGAAGGGGGAGGAGGGGGGCCTCATCGGGCAACAAGGAACGGTCAGCGCGGATCAAACCATCAGCCCGTGAGCACGGTGGCATCCAGGGAACACCCCCGGAGTTCAGCGCCGGTGGCCCGACCCAAGAGGAAGAAGCGGTCCCCCTCCCTCTTGCCCAGATCGGTGGTGAGCACCGCAAAGGGGTGGGTGGCGGAGGCCAGATCCCAGTGGGCGAGGAGTCCGATTTCTCCCTCGGCCAATTCATTCAGGGAATCGGGATCCACCACCTGGGTTCGGGTCCAGGGGGCATTCACGAATCCCTCCCGGGACGGCGTTCCCGCGTGCCATGCCCCCCGGCTGTCTTCATAGAACTGGCTGGAAAGCTCGGTCATCCCCAGGAGGTTGATGCAGGATTCCTGGGAAAGTCCGGTGCGCTCGAAGGTAAGCTCCAAGAACTCGCTCCGGGCCAACTCTCGACCGAGTCCCTTGTATCCACCGGCATGAAGCACCCGGGAACCGGGGGCCAGATCCACCCTCTCCACACCGTTGCGCTCCATGAAGTCGTAGACCGCCAGAAACGCCGAGGACGCTCCGGCAACCAGGACCGCTTCTCCGTCGTCTCCTGCCTCGTACAGGGCATCGGCGACGCCGGCGGCATCCAACCCCCGGGCTCCAACGTGATACTTCACCTTGCCACCCCCGAAGGTGTCGGCGAGGCGCCGCATGCCCTGTAACATGATTTTTCCTGGCGCTTTTTCCGGGGAGGGCCCCAGCACATGGACGGCCTTGACCCCTCCATCGGGAAAGAGCCAGGAGCGGGCGCTCTGATCGATGGCCAGGTCCATCAGGGCCAAGGCGGTGGGGTCGTAGGGGACTCGCCCAGGGGAATCGGCGGTGGTACCGCTGGTTTCAAAAACCCGAACCGCCTCCCCCGCCGAGGGAGCATGGAGCAACACCGACCGGAAGGCTGCCGTGGGCATGGGGGGAATGTCCTGCCACCGGCTGACGCGCTCGGGATCCACACCCCGATGGCGGCACAGACGCCCCCAGGCGGGGATTTCCTGTCTCAATGCGTGAAACAAGGGAAGGGCCAGTTCGTTGAACTCCCCGTCTTCCCGGGGGCCAGGACCTTCCACGGCGGCGCGGAGAGAAGGGAGCAACTCGGTCAGTGGAGAGGGCACGGCGCTGGACTCCAAAAAGGTGAGGCTTCATAACACAGGTCTGCACTCAGGGGGACGCACGGTGACCGCCCGGGCATCGAACAGTCCCTCCCACAAGCGGCGGGGTTCCTTCCCCCAGGCTTCCTCCCAGGCCCCCACCGTGGGGGGCACCGTCAGCAGGGTTTCACCGGGGATCTGTCGGGCTTCGGCGAGGGCCAGGAAGGTCTGCCTTCGGGTCAGCACATCCACCTGAAACTCCCGGGGAAGGGGAGGGATCCATCGGGCCTCGTCGGCGAGGGGACGTTCCAAGGCTTGATAGGCAAAAAGGGGGGCTTCCCCGCCAAAACGGCGATTCCACAACCAGCGCCAGGCGGACAGACCTGCGGAGACCCCATCTCCCAGGGCTCGGGCGATGGCGTAGTAGGGGCCGGTGCAATCCCCAGCGGCGAACAATCCAGGAACAGAGGTGCGACCTTGACGGTCGGTCCGCAGATGCCCAGAGGGCTCCCGCTCCGGGTTGGGATTCAGGATCAGACGGTGGGAGGGGCGCAGTTCGAAGGCGTGATAGTCGATGAACACATGGCCACAGGGAAGGGAGCGAATCCTGCCTTCAACATCTTGAAACCAAAGGGACTCTCCCCGGGATCCCATTCGAACGGGCCATCCATGCAACTGGGGGTGGGCCGTCCCCTCCAGCCTCCCCGACTCCAGGAGCCACGCCACCTCCACGCCGGCTGCCCCGGCCTCCTCCTCCACCAGGGGGACGAGGGCCTGGCTCTTTTCATGACCTATCACCACCAGGGGTCCCCCCGCCTCCTTCGCCGCCCGGGCCGCCTTTCGGAGCAGGGCGGGGAACCGATCCGCCCCCTGAAAGGTTACCGACACCCGGGAACCGAACCCTCTCCTCTCATCGCACAGCCCCCGCAGCCCGGTGGCCAGCACCACCGCCTCGGTCTGAATCACGTTCCCCTGCGCGGTGTATACAGAAAACATCCCATCCGTGTTTTTGTTGATTTGGGCCGCCCCATCCTTCTCCAGGGGAACCTCCAGGAGATTCAGGTCTTCCATCAGATGTCCGGGGATCTCCCTTGAGTCGATCCGCCAGTGGGGGCCGGTGAGGACGTTGGGTTTCCAGGAGGCCAGGCCCCCCGGTCCGGCCGGATCCAGGAGGAGGACCCGGAAGGGAATGGCTCCGTGTCCCTTCACCCATCGGATCCGCAGCGCCGCCGACAGCCCCGCCGGCCCCGCTCCCACCACCACAGCGTCGGAGCGAAGAGGGGGTGTCTCAGAGGATGATTTCATGGGATAAACGCGAAAACATTATTTATTTTTAGTTTCAACGAGTTGAAGGTATAATCCCCCTGAATTCCAGAAAGCCAAGCAGCCCGCCATGGGGAAACATCGCCAGAAAATACGGGTCAGGAATCTCCCCCTGTAGCCAGGTGCCATCGGCCCTGCAGAGCCGGCCCGCATTCACCTCCACCCCGATCTCCTCACCCATCCCCACCTTCATCGACGCTCCAGGAATCTCCACAACGGGAAGGCCCACGTTCCAGGCGTTGCGGGTGAAGATCCGTGAGGCGCTGTCGGCCACCGCCGCCACCACTCCTCGATCCCTCAGTGCGTAGAGGGTGGTCTCCCGGCTGGAACCCGCCCCCAGGTCCCTTCCCGCCACCAGGATCCAGGGGCCGGTCTGGGAGGTGACCAGGGAAGCGACCTCGGGAAGCCCGGCGAAGGCCCCGGCAGCCACCCTCTGGGAATCCAGGCCGTAGTGACGGGGGGGATGAAGCAGGTCGGCGGCGGCATCGTCGGGGAGGATCAGCGCCCTTCCCCGCAAAGTCCCATCCTTTTGACTCATGCCCACTCCTCCCGGGGGTCGGTGATGCACCCTCGCAGGGCGGAGGCCACCGCCGTCGCTACCCCACCGAGAAAGATTCGCCCCTCGGGAGAGCCCATCCGCCCGGGAACGTTGCGGTTGGAGGTGGACAAGCAGGCCTCTCCCGGCCCCAAAAGCCCCTTGTCGATACCCCCACAGGGCCCACAACTGGGGTTGAGGATCACCGCCCCTGAGTCGTGAAGCACGGAAAGAAGCCCCTCCCGAAGGGCCTGGCCATAAACATCTCTTGAAGAAGGGGTCACCAAAAACCTTAGCTTGGACGAGATGTTACGCCCTTTTAGCAGCTTTGCGGCCAGCCGCAGATCGGCGAGTCGACCGGCGGAGCAGGATCCCAGATACACCTGATTCAGAGGCTCATGTTTCAACTCCCCGGCGGCGGCGATGTGACGCAGCCCACCGGGGAGGGCGACTCGGGGATGGAGACGATCCAGGTCCAAAGGAGGAAGGAGAACGGACGCCCCCGGCCCTCCACCACCCCAGGGACCCTCGGCGATGGCGGAGTCCACCAGAGAGGGCTGTTGACCCCGGATCTCGACCAGGTGCCGTCGGGTTTCCGAATCGGGAAGAAAAATGCCGCACTTGGCCCCCTGCTCCACCGACATGTTGGCGATGGCGAGGCGATGATCGGTGGGGATGGGGTGCCTGCAGCGATCCACCATCTCCAGGGAGTGGTAGCGAGCGTGCTCAGGGCCATGGGCCTCCAGCAGGGCCAGCACCACCTCCTTCCCACAGGCCCAGTCCGGCAGCGAGCCGCGAAACTCCAGGCGAATGGCCTTCGGCGCTTTGAGAAACAATCCGCCGCAGGTGCTGGCCACCAGAAAATCGGTGCTTCCCACTCCAGTTCCCAGGGCCCCCACGCCGCCCACGGTGACGGTGTGGGAATCGGCCCCCACCACCACTCGACCGGGCAGCACCCGGGAGTCCTCGGCCAGGAGCTGGTGACAGATGCCTTCGTCGATGCGGGGTGCCTGGCCTTCTTCCTGGGCGAATTCCCGGAAGCTGCGAGCGATTTCCGCCCGTTCCGCAGTCGAGGGGGGAGAAAAGTGATCCCCCACCAGCAGCAGACGCTCCGGGGAGAGAAGGGAGAGACCCCGGGCCCGGATGCGAGGAATGGCCAGGGCGGTGGTGGCATCGTGGCCCATGACCAGATGGGGCTCCACCCACAGGTAGCTGCCCACCTCCCGACCGGCCACCGCCCGGGAGACCAGCAGGGCGCCCGCCCATCCAGTTCCGTCTGGGGGAAGGAGGTTCACTCCCCTTCCTCCTGGGGAAGAGAGTTTCGATATTCATGAAGGGCGGGGAGGAAATGATCCCGACGGATGCGACAGCGATTTCCCGACTCGTCTCGGAGGTTTTTGAGTTCTTCTGCGGTAGCGCCCGGACGGGAGGAGCGACCCGAGCGGGGAGAAAATGCCACCCGATGCCGGCGCCCCAAGGGAAGGGGGTCGGGTCCCTCATAGGCCTGGGCATCCCGCCTCTGCCCATGGACGTGGATGCCCGAGGTGTGGGTGAAGGCCACGTCTCCCACCAGAGGGGAGCCCGGTGCCAGGGGAATGCCGGTAAGGGCCTCCACCTTTCGGGCCAGGGGCCAGAGCCGGGAAGGGTCGATGCCCGTCTCCCATCCCAGAAGATCCCGGGAGGCGCAGGCGGTCTGGGCCAGGTCCGCATTGCCACAGCGCTCCCCGATTCCGTTGACCGTCACTGAAAGCCAAGTGGCTCCTTGAGACGCCGCAGCCAGGGTGTTGGCCAGGGCCAGACCATAATCATTGTGACAATGAATCCCCAAGGATGCGGGCTGGATGGCTTCAAAAACCTGTCGCATGTATTCACCACAGGCGGCGGGATGCCACACCCCCACCGTGTCGCATAGAAAGACTCGGGAGGCTCCCGCCTCCACCGCCTCCCTGAGGACGGCAACCGCTTCGGAGGGGGAGCTGCGGGAGGCATCCTCTGCCGCCAGGGACACGGTGGCCCCCGCCTCCACCGCTCGCCTCACCAGTTGGGAAGCGCGCCGGGCCAGGGACCTGGAGGTTTCCCCCAGCCTGGCGTGGATGTGGCGGGAGGACACCGGCAGGATCAGGAACAGCTCCCGGGTCCCGGTATGGAGGGTCAGGTCCAGATCCTCTTCCCGCACCCTCAAAGACGCTCCCACTTTGCCCGCTCCCAGCCGGACCACCGCTTCGGCGAAGAACTCCCTCTCCTCCGGGGAGGCACAAGGCATTCCAGCGTCAAGGAGCGTCACTCCGGCCTCAAGAATCCTCACCGCCAGATCCAGCTTTTCCTCACCGGTGAGGGCCACTCCGGGGGCCTGCTCCCCCTCCCTCAGGGTGGCATCTACGAAATGAAGGCGGGGAGTCATGGGAACTCAGGGCGGGAGGCCAGGCTGGGGAGAAGGGCCAGAGCGTTCCCATATCGATGAACGGGAGAAATGGGGAATTCAGGGAGGGGCTGGTGACTGATCCGGGCCAGATCCTGGCGCCGTTGCAGGCAATTCTCTCTGCCGGTCTCAGGCTCCACCGACTGGCGGGGCGACGCGGAAAAGAAGCAGAATTCCATGCACTTGAGGCTCTGGAGGTGGTCTTCGAACTCGGTGATCCCTCCCTCGTCCCTCTGGTCTCCAAAATACCCCGCGATCTTGAACCCCAAGGTCGAGTAGGCGTCGCTGCCCTGGCCATGGCAGGCGTAGAAGTCCAGGAAGTTGTGGCGGTCGGTGATCATCCCCAACTCGTGCGGCTTCTCGAACTGAGGGGAGCCCGGCTCCAACTGAACGGTCCAGGTCATCACTCGCTTGAGGATGGGGGCGTGCCTCTCCCGAGCCAGGGCAATCTGATCCCGTGTTTCAGCGGCCTCCCGAACCGTCTCCCCGGGAAGGGCGAGGGTGTAGAAGAGATCCACCGCCACCCCTCTCTCCTGGCAGGCCAGCAGCGAGGCAAACAACTCCTCGTTGGTATACATGTGACCCTTGTTTTTTTGTCTTACCGATTCAGAGCCTGAGTCGGGGGAGAGGGCCAGGGTGCTGCCCTCGGGATCGAAGGTGTCGGCGAAGGCATCCAGAAATCGATGAGTGGGCAGGCCCCAGCACTCAAAGTAGATTCCCATGCCGGGGGTTTCTGCCTTCATCCGGCGAAACATCTCTACGTAATAATCATCTCTCCAGGGAGTGGGATCAAAGCACAAGGACACGGTTTTGTATCCAAAATCACTGGCACGGCGAATATCGTCCAGGACAGCATCCATGGCTCTAAACAGCACCTTGTTTCGACCGTTGATTCGGGCCAGGGAATCCCGATTTCCACCGCAGAATGTACACACCACCGGGCACCCTCGGCCGGTGCACAGGGGGAAAAAGGTGCGGCCCAGGGTTCCTCCGGACACCGCCTCCTTCCGGGGAAGATCCTTGGAATAATACAGAGGAAAACCAAAGGAGCGGGCGTAGATTTCCGGGTGACGCATCACCGAAAGGTCTCCGAAAACCAGGGAATCAAACCCCTCTTGACTGGCCAGGAAGGGGCGGGCGGAACTGTTACAGGGAGCCCCTGAAGGGTCGCGATGGAGGAGGGAGGGGACATCTGCCAGGGGGGCTCCGCTCTTGAGGGCCTG
>CAYRTW010000008.1:42664-46930 GCA_964426935.1 uncultured Rickettsiales bacterium | reverse complement strand
GGGGTGTTTCCGGGAGCGGTGCTCTTTGGGTTTTCCTCCTTGGAGGAGGGATGAGGCGGGTATGATTTCATGAGGAGGCGGTCGGGGCTGGGGTGGGGATCACCAGGTTCGGAAACCCGTTGGGTTCAAGGAGAGAGTCATGAGGATCGGCAAGGCATGGATGAAGGGGATGGGGAGGGTGGGACTGGGGATGATCCTCGGGCTGTGCGGGTGCCAGGGGTCGAGCAGCGTGGACGACGACGACACCACCGATGCGGACGACGACGACACCACTCCCCCGACCGATGACGATTCAGCTTCTCCGGACGACGACACCACCCCCACCGACGACGACACCACCTCTCCCACCGCCGACCTGGACGCCTGGATCCTGGACACCCTTCAGGACGCCAGGGCTCCCGGCCTGTCGGTGGGGGTGATTCGGGGCGGCGAGGTGGTGTTCCAGAAGGGCTACGGATTTGCTGACCTGGAGGCTGAAGCTCCGGTGACCTCCGACACCATCTTCATGCTGGCTTCGGTCTCCAAAACGGTAATGGTGACGGCGCTGATGCAACTCTGGGAACAGGGGCTTTTCCAACTCGACGACGACATCAACGGCTATCTGCCCTTCATGGTTGAGAATCCCGCCTGGCCGGACTCTCCCATCACCTTTCGCATGCTGCTGACCCACACATCCAGCATCCGGGATCGGTGGCCGGTGTGGGACGATCTCTACTTCCCTGGGGATTCTCCCATCGGGCTGGGGGAATTCCTGGAGGGATATCTGGTGGAGGGGGGAAAGGATTATGTGGCTGAGCAGAATTTCGCTGCATACTCTCCAGGTGCCCAGTATCAATACTGCAACATCGGAGCGGCGCTGGCAGGATATCTCATTGAATCAATAACAGAAATCCCCTTTGATCAATACTGCGACGAGCACATCTTCCAACCTCTGGGCATGACCCGGACGGCGTGGCACCTGGCGGATCTCCCGGAAGACGAGGTGGCCCTTCCCTACACCTGGTCCGCCGCCGAGGGATACACCACCCCCGGTCACTACGGCTATCCCGATTATCCCGACGGGCAGCTTCGCTCCACCGTCCCCGATCTGGCCCGCTTTCTGCTGAGTTATCAGGGAGGAGGTGAATACGGCGGAGTGCGGATTCTTGCCGAAGCCACCGTGGAGGAGATCCTGCGGGATCAGGTCCCCGAGGTCATCGAAGCTCAGGGGCTGATCTGGTACTGGTCGGATTGGTACGACGACGTCTACATCGGTCATTCGGGAAGCGACACCGGGGTGGCCACCGACATGTTTTTTCGCGCATCCGACCGGACTGCGGTGATTCTCCTCGCCAATGGGGACTGGGATGACGACTACACCCTGTATGACATCGAGCATCGGCTGTATGAGGAGGCGGCAGGGTTTTGAGAGATGGCACCCGGCTCGGGGGTCATTCGGGGAGAAGATGGACCGCCATTCTCAGAAATGCTGCCACCTCAGCCGCAACACCTTGAATTCCATGGAGTCGGTGTCCAAACCCCGGGAGCTGAACCCGTCTCCCCAGGAAACACCCTGGCCGTTGAGTTCGGGCTTCCTCCACGCATTTGTCCAGGCATTATAAGTGGAAATCCGGCAGGTATATTGGGGGTCCTGGTAAGGATTCGTGCCGAACGGGAAGCCCATCTCTTCTAGTTCACCGCGATATTTTTCTTCGGCCTTGTCCAATTCTGAAGCCAGGTTTGCCGGATCAAGGGCAGGCATGGCTCCTTCTCCCACCAGGGTCATGCCCTTCGGACCTTCCTCCATGACCAAAGCGCTCCCGACCTTGCCGGAATCTCCAATCAACCTCACCCGCCGGGTGAAGCCAGCCTGATACCACGCATCGGGGATGGGCAGAAGGGGAGGCAGGGGCAGGGCAACGGCGGGCACGTTCTCCGGGCGAGGCTCGGGCCATTCCACATGCACCCGGGGGATGAGGGTGAATTGGAGGGTTCCGGTAGACACGCGGGTAATTTTCTTTTCCTCGTCATAGCTGGAAGAGGGCTCCACCGGTTCAATGGGGTCGAGGGGTTTGAGTGGAGGGGGAAGGGGAGGCAGAGGCTGGGCGCGTTGGATCGCCTCCCGCCAGGCGGTAAACGCTTCCTCCAATGTGGAGCCAAGGACGAACACCGCCCCCGCCCAGGCATCCATCACCACCCAGCCCTCCTCTTCGCTTCCCAGACGTCCTTGCCAGGAGGCCTCCCTCAGCCCCCAGATCCCTCGGGTCCAGCACCCGTCCGCTCCACCGGGGTGGTCCACCGGGACGTACAGGCGGCCTGGAGTGTTCAGTCCCTCGGCCATTTCCAGGACCATCCCAGTGAGTTGGGAGACGGAGTGCCCGTTGGGATTCAGGTCAGGATGAAACAGGACGGGAAGGGGCGGCGGGGTCCGGGGCTTGGACTCAGGATCGACGGTGTAAGGGCGATCCTTGTAGTGGCGCACGAAGGTATGGTTGTCGGTGGCGGAAGAGCACGACGAGTCTCGATTTCCATCCAGTCCATATTTCACTTCGAGGTGGGAGGGACCCGCCGCCAGCTTCAAGGTCCCTGGCACTCGAATGGGGCCGGGAAGCATCGGGGGAGGTTCGGGCTCGGGCTCCGCCGGAAGTGCCGCTGCCTTGTTCGCCTCGATCTCCGCTCGCAACGCCGCAGGGAGTTCGGGGGCGGGCATGTGGATGGGCTGGGAAGGAGTCACGTTGACGTCTACGAAGAGAAAGGCCGGATGCAGCAAGAAGCGGGGGTCATCCTTGGCCCGAAGATAGACCATCTTGTTGTCGGCCCCGGCATTCACCTCGAACCAGGCCCTCTCTCCCAGTCCGGCCAGCACTCCCTCCACCAGGGGCATCACCTCGGTCATCCGGGGGATGGAGTTCAAGAAGGCGCCCAGAGCCTGCTCCATGGGGAGGGTCCCATAGGTGATGAGTCCCTCCCGCCGTTCCCACATCGCCTCTTGCTCTTCCCTTTCCTTTTCTCTCCTGCTTCGGTCGCCCAGGTCGTTCATCTCATCCGATTCCGACATGTTCACACCCCTTTCCCTTTCTACTCGTTCACCACGTTCATGACCATCTCCGCCATCTTGGCATGTCCGGTGGGGTTGGGGTGGATGCAGGTGAGGTCAAACCACAGCTCGGCGTCCGCACCTCGATAGCAGCGGCCCTCGGGATCGTCGTAATTGAACCCGTGCCCGCAAAAGGTTTCCAAAAGAAAGAGCATGTCGGTGCCGGTGTCTACCGCGATGTGCATGAATTCCTCCATCGCCCATACCACCATCTCCGACAGGGCGGGATCGGTCACCGCGTCGGAAAATCCCGCCAATTCTGCCAGGGGGCAAGAGGTGACATCCCCGGTGGCGTCGGTGAATTCATAGAGGTTGCTGAAGATGACGTAGACTCCGTTGGGAAACCGCCCTGGCTCGGTGATCCAGGCCACCGCATCCCGCATCTTCTGCATGAAGGCGTAGGTTTCCAGCCACAGGTCGGCGGTGGGAACTCCGTCGATGAACCCGCTGGTGAGGGAGGAGAGATCGTTTCCCCCCATGGAGATCACCACCAAGGTCGTCTTGTCCCTCTCTTCTTCAGGGAGACAGGACAGGACCTGATCGCTGTCCTCCATGAGATCGTCGGTGCGGGCCCCCCACCTGGCGCAGGAGGCGAAATCCCCCGATTCCTGGATGAGGGTGGTGCCATTGATGAGATCATACCATTCCCACAGCAGGGAAGGGGGCTCCAGGCCGAATTGGACAGAGAGATCCTCCGCCACCAGGGAGCGGTAGAACTCATCGGTGGGGGTTGGAGGAGTTCCTACTGCCACCGAGTCCCCTAGAAACACCACCCTCTCCACCCCCAGGATGTCCTGGTGATTGGTTCCCTGGCAGTGGGAGGCCACCACCGGGGAGTAAACGTCGTAGTCGGGGGCGATGGCGTCCGGGTCGGCGGCGATTTCGGCGAAGCACTGGTCGAAGGAGGGGGTGGTGTCGTCGTCGGCGATGGGGGTGGAATCGTCATCAAGTACAGGGGTGGAGTCGTCGTCCGCCACCGGAGTCGTGTCATCGTCGGCGACGGGCGTGGAGTCGTCGTCGAGTACGGGAGAGGAGTCGTCGTCCGCCACTGGAGTCGTGTCATCGTCCGCCACCGGAGTTGTATCGTCGTCAGCGACGGGGGTGGAGTCGTCATCCACCACCGGTGTGGTGTCGTCGTCAGCGACGGGCGTCGTGTCATCGTCCGCCACTGGAGTCGTATCGTCGTCAGC
>CAYRTW010000008.1:0-42564 GCA_964426935.1 uncultured Rickettsiales bacterium | reverse complement strand
TCGTCAGGAACGGCGTCTTCGGTGCATCCAGGAAGAAAAAACAACAATCCGAAGCAGAGGGACAGGAGGATGGCGCGCATGGGGCGATGGTATCAAGGGACGGAGTGTCAGGGAACGCATTCTTTCCGGTGATGGTCACCGCTCCCTCTTATCTGCCCATCACCGCTTCCCCCAGCAGAGAGGCCATCTTTCCGTATTGCTTTTCCTCGGTCAGCCCCTCGGCCACCTTGCGGGCGGCGAGGCCGGAGCGAATCCGCAACTCGGAGGAGGCCAGCAGATCGGAGATGCCCCGGGCCAGGGAAGGGGCATCGGGCTCGGTCACTACCCCCGCACCCGCCTTCTCCACCAGGAGACGATGATCCCCCACCGCAGTGCAGGCGATGGGCTTGCCGGCGGCCAGGTACTCCACCAGCTTGGTGGCGGTGGTCTGGGAGATGCGGGACT
Organism: uncultured Rickettsiales bacterium; assembly: GCA_964426935.1. Lineage (GTDB taxonomy): Bacteria > Myxococcota_A > UBA796 > UBA9615 > JAKLKC01 > CAYRTW01. Next base: position 42,120 of record CAYRTW010000008.1, on the reverse strand, counting down.
GGGGTCGGGGAAGGGCGAGCACGTCGGCCCGGGCCAGGAGAGAGGGAATCTCCTCGTGGGGGCGCCTCCCCAGGAACACCGTCCAGGGGGCCTCCCCCAGGGAGCCATTCTGGGTCTCGTACTGCTCCCGAGTGCCGCCGACGATGACCAGTCGGGCCCGGGGATTCTGCCGAACACAGCGGGAGAAGGCGTCGATTAGCATGGGAAGTCCCTGATATTCCTGGAAGTTTCCTGCATACAGCACCACCTGATCCGCCTCTCCCAGCTCGGGGATGAGGGCAGGTGTAGGGCGAGCCAGGAGTTGGGCCTCGGGCACTCCCGGATAGATCACCGTCAACCGATCTCGGGGCACTCCCTCCCGATGAAGCACGTCCAGGACGGCATGAGACAGGACCACGGTGCGGTGGAAATCTCCCATGGCCTTTCGTTCCACCCAGCGCTTGGCGGCCACCCGCTTGCGGATGCGCCCGTGCCGAAGCTTGTCCTCGGCGTCCCAGACGGAGTGGTAATCGTAGATCAGGGGAAGGCGCCGCAGCTTCGCCAGGGGCCAGGAGGCCACCGCCGCCGTCTCCTGCACCGCCAGAATCCCCTGCACCCCCGCCTTCAACCACTGGAGGGAGGCCACCGAAGGGAAGGCATGCACCGGGGTGGTCACCACATCCCTTCCCAGCACCTCACCCCGGACCGGCATGCCGGTGTGGCGGTGAATGCGGCACAGGGAAAGCCGCGCCCCCGCTCGATCCAGGGCCGAGAGGATGGCCCGCAACCGCATGGGACTACCGGTGGGACCGTCCAGGGGCCCCGAAAACACCACGCCAAGCTTCACGAATCCTCCGTGGGGACCTGCTTCAACCAGCGCCAGGTCGCCGCCAGTCCCGCCTCCAGGTCGTCGTCGGGGGCGGGATCGAACGCCAGCAGTGTAGCCGCCTTGTGGATGGATGGGACCCTTTTGGTGATGTGATCCCAGTCCCGCCGGGGAAGATGGACCACGCCAGCCGGATTTCCGGTGATGCGGTTGATGGATCGGGCCAACAGAGCGATGGGGACTTCCCGGGTGGAGCCGATGTTGAAGGCCTGGCCAGGGGCAATGTCGGCGACGGCGGCGGCGACCGTTCCCCGAGCGAGGCCCCGGAATCCGCAGAAGCAGCGGGTCTCCTCTCCAGTGCCGGTCACCGTCAGGGCCTCTCCCCTTCGGGCGGTGGCGAAGAAGTTGGGGATGACGTTGCGATAGCGCCCCGGCCTTTCCCCCGGTCCGAAGCCGTTGAAGTAGCGAACGATGGTGACGTGCAGCCCATGGTGGCGGGCAAAGAAACGGCAGTAATCCTCGGCGGCGGCCTTAGAGATGGCATAGGGGGTGTGGAGATCGAAGGGCTGATCCTCGGTGATGATTCCCGCCACGCTGCCGTAGACGCAGGAGGAGGACGAGTACACCATCCGGGCCCCGGCCTGGACCGCTCCCTTCAGCACCCGCACCGTTCCCAGGGTGTTGGTGGACAGGTCGGAGATGGGGTGATCCACCGAATTCTGGTTGGCGAACTGGGCGGCGAGGTGAAAGACGTGGGTGGGGTGGGTGGCGAAGGCTTCGTCCACGGCAAGGGGGTCGGCGACGCTGCCTTCGATGAAGCGGATGCCTTCGGGAAGGTTCTCCCGGTAACCCGAGGAGAGATCGTCCAGGACGGTGATCTGGTTGCCCGTCTCCAAGAGAAGGGAGGCGAGGTTGCTGCCGACGGCGCCAGCGCCCCCAGTGATGAGGACCCGGGCGCGGTGGAGGGAAGGGGACATGGGTGTTCCGGGGTCAGGCAGGGCAGTGACAGGTGTGCTGCGCCCTATAAAACCCCAGAATCGCTCTGGGGGGAACAATGAGAAGTTTCCCTACCGATGAGAAACCGGTTTAGAACGCCGGGGCGCGGGCGTCAGGTGCCCTCCGCCCCCCGTGAGGTCTGCTTTCGGTGCCCCCTGCGTCTCCTCCTTCCCTTGTTCTGGCTGGTGGCTATCCCCCTCCCTTGGGAGGAGTCACCGTCCACATCGCCGGGCTGGCGGAGAGGGCCGCCCAGGCAGGATTCACGGTGACGGTGCTCAATCAGGTGGCGGCACGGGCGGGGAGAAGGCACCCTCTCCCGGGAGTGACCGTGATTGATCTGCCTCCCTCGCCCGGGCAGGCCGTCCCGGCCCTCCTGGGAAGGACCCTCGCTCTGCACCCCGGCATCCTGCATCTTCACGTTTCCTACCTGGCCCGGGCCCCCTACATCGGCATCCCCCTTCTGCGTCTGGGACCCCGGGGAGGAAGGCTCCTGACCCTGCATAGCGGGTCCTTTACTGAGAGGTGGCGCTCGGGGGGCCGGGTGTTTCGCGGGGCGGTAACGGGGCTCCTTCGCCAAGCGGATCGGGTCATCCTGGTGAACCGGGACATGGCCGATCTGGTGCGGAGCGAGGTGGGGATTGGGGAAGAGCGCCTGTTGGTGATCCCTGCCTTTTTGACTCCTCCGCCCTCCGCGTCTTCTCCGGAATGGGACAGGGTGGTGGAGTCGGTGAGGCCTGAGGGGGGAAGGGTGGCGGTGGTGGCGGGCACCTTCCAGCCCCATTACGGGTTCGGAGAGGCCTTGGATTCTTTAGAGATCAATGGCCTTTCCCGGCGCCTTGGACTGATTTTTGCCACGTATGGGCGTTCTTTTCCTGAGGACGAGGCAACGGTGAGGGAAAAAGCGACCCGGCACCGGTGCATCTTCCTCAAGGATCTTTCTACCGAGGCCTTTGCCGACCTGCTGAGGGCGGCGGGGCTGTTTCTTCGCCCGACGGACCGGGATGGAGATTCCATGGCCCTGAGGGAGGCCCTATCCCTCTCTGCCCAGGTGGTGGCCAGCGATGCCGCCCCGCGCCCCCCGGGGGTGGTGACCTGGCGAAGCGGCAACCCCTCTTCCCTGGAGGCGGCCCTCTCTCGGGTGCTGGCGGATCCCCAATTGGGGAAGGGAGAGGTCGGTGCCGATGCCTGGGCCTCCCTTCTTCCCCTGTATCGGGATGCTCTGGAGGGGCGCCTTGGCTGAGGTCCTTTCCCCCTTTCGGAGCATCCTCGGGCCCCCTCAGGCAGGAGCCCTTTCTGCGGGCGGTGGGCGCCTGCTGGTGACGGTGTCGGCGTCGGGTCTGGCCCTGATCCTGGCGTTTTTCCTGGTCCGCTCTCCTCCCCTGGCCCTCACCCTGGCCCTCCTGCCATTTCTTCTTCCTTTCTTCGGGAGCGCCGAAAGGGTCTTTTGGGTACTGACGGGGACTCTGTTCCTGGGGTCGGAATCGGTGTCCCTCCTTCCCTACGTCTCGGTGTTCAAGGCCCTCACTGCGGCCAACCTCACCCTCCTGGGCATCGAACTTGCCCTTCGTCGTCGGGTTCTTTCCAGCTCCCGAGCCCTGACCCTGTCCCTGGTGGCTTGGGTGGCCCTGAACACCCTGGCCTCTTTCCAGGCGGATCAGCCCTCCGCCCTTCTGCTGGTGGGGGTGACCACCTATCTGGGGGCGGCGGTGTTTGCCCACTTTCCAGTGTGGTTCCTGACCACCGTCCAGCAGATTCGTACCCTGATGGCCCTGTGCCGGTGGCAGGGGGTTCTCCTGGCCCTGTTCGCCACCCTGCAGGTGTACGGAGGAGAGCAATTCTACCTGTTGGGGGTCACCCAGGCAGGGAGGGCTCACGGGCTCTCCGCCAATCCCAACGGGCTGGGAATCGCCTTGTGTTTCATCTATCCCTTGCAGCTCCATGCCGCCATCCAGGCCACCTCCCGCAAGCAGCGGTGGCTGTGGGGGCTGGCTTCCATGGCCTCGGTGGTGGGGGTGGTGCTCTCTCTTTCCCGCAGCGCCCTGATGGGGGTGATCCTGGCCTCCATGGGGTTGTTCCTGTTCCCCCTCACCCGGCGGAGAACGATGGCCCTGCTGGGCTTGTTGACCGTCCTGGGGTGGATGTGGTCCCAGTTTCTGGGGGATTTTGCCGGCGAGCGATATGACGTGGAGGAATTGGAGGACGATCCCCGGCGGGTGGCCCTGGTGGATGCCCTGCGAGTCTTTGGTCAGCATCCCCTCCTGGGAGTGGGAATCGGGGAATTCGCCCGGGAGTCCAGCCAGGGAATTCCCGTCCACAACGCCGTGGTTTCGGTGTTTGTGGAAGCTGGCCTGTTCGCTGGCCTCCTGTTTCTGTGGATTCTGGGGAACACCACCTTGCGACTGTATCGGGCCTGGATGAATGCTCCCCCGGGGCTGTTTCGGGAGGACATGAAAGCTCTTCTGGTGACCTGGGTGGCCTTCTTCGTGTCGGTGAACTTCCACGGCGGTACCGAGAGGTCCAACGTCCTGTGGTTCCTGGTGGGGCTGTCCTACGCCATCCAGCGCATCGCCACCGAATTTCGCTCCGGGGAGGAGGGATTTCATGAGTGAGACCCCTTCCTCGGAAAGGCGGCGCCGACCTTGGGGAGAAAGGACCCTGGCCCGTGCCCTCATCGTGTTGCTGGCCTTGAGTCCCTGGGCCTTTGGACTGGTCCACGAGCGGTGGGTCGCCGCCTTCGGGGTGGCCATCGCCGCTTTGGCTCTGCCCCTGTACCGGCGGAGCGCTCCCCTGCCCGGGGTCCTGGCCGCCCTCCTGGGTCTGCCCCTGGCGTGGGGGGCTCTGCACCTCCTTCCCCTGCCGGCAGCAACGATTCGGGTTCTCTCTCCAGAGAGGGACCGCTTCCTGTCCATGGCCCTCTCTGATCTTCCCCTCTCTCCCAGTTCCATGCAGGTCCTCTCCCTTCAACCCGGGGACACCTTGCGGTCCATGGGAATCCCCGCCGCAGCAGCCCTCCTTCTCCTGGGCCTGCATGGGGCCCTCACTCACCGGGTAGAGAGACAATTCCTTCGCCTGGCCCTGGTGGTTTCGGCGGTGGGAGTCACCGGCTTGGGATTGTTGCAGCAGTTTTTTCAAAGTCCCCGAATTTACTGGATTTCTTCGGTACCCCAGACCGCCCCGGCCTTCTTTGGCACCTTCGTCTGCCCCAACCACTACGGGATCCTGGCGGCCCTGGCCCTGGCCCTGGTGGCGGGGGGGGTGGTGAATGGAGCGGGAGAGGAGGAGGGGCGCTCCCGGTCCATGGGCAAGAAGGGGTCGGGCTGGATCTGGTGGATGGCGGGGGCGGTGTTGAGCGCGGGGATGCTCCTGTCCACTTCCGACGGTGCGGTGGCCCTTCTGGTGGCGGTTCCCCTTGGGGTGGGATGGGGCCACGCCCTGGTGAGGGGAAGGCGGGGAGTGGCCGTCGGGCTGCTGGGGGGGGCGTTGACCATTGGCCTCCTTTTGCTGGGTCCCTTGAGCTCGTATCGGGAGAGACTGGCCCATTCCCTGGGGGTGCGGTGGGCGGTGTGGGGAGACGCCGCGCTCATGGGGCAGCGGTTCCAGCCCCTGGGAATTGGAGGGGGAGCGTTCTCGGCGGTGTTTCCCCACTGGCAGCGGTCGGGAGGGTACGTCCGATTTGTCTATCCGGAGAACAGCTATCTGGAAGCCCTGGTGACCGGAGGATGGCCCTATCTGCTCCTCCTGGCCGGGATCGGGGCCCTGGTGATTCGGGAGGGAGGGATCCGTTTCCAGAGGGCAGGGTCGGCGGGGAGGTTGGCCATGGTCCCCGGAGTGGTGGGGCTGGTGGCGCTGGGGGCCCACGCCGCGTTTGATTTCGACCTGGCCATCGGCTCGATCCGGTTGTGGGGAACGGCTTTTCTCGCCTTGACCCTGGCTTCTTTTCGGGAGAGGCACCGGCGCCGTGGCCTGAGTGGGGAAGAGAGTGCCTCCTTGGCTCCAGCGGGAAGGGGAGGCACCAGGGAGCTTCCTCGCTGGCCGGGGAGGCTGCTGGCGGTGGCCGCCCTGCTGACGGGTGGGCTTTCGGGAATGGCAGGAGTGCTGGGAGGAGCCTCCGGGATCGGGGAAGAGGCGGAGGCTTCCACCCTGTCCCCCTGGTTCGGGGCCTTCGCCTCAGCGGCCAGGCATGAGAAGTCGGGACAGGAGAAGATGCGTCAGGCCAGGGAGGAATTGGATCGGAGGGAAGTCCTTCTGGCGGAAGGAGAACGCCACATCCTCGCCGCCCTGGCTCAGAGGCCTGCGGACTCCGCCCTGCATGTGGCCTATGGCTGGTGCCACCTCTATCAGGACCGACGGGAGGAGGCGGAGAAGTCTCTGCGAACGGCCCTGGCCCTGTTTCCCGAGGGTCCTTACGAGTTCCTCTATCTGGCCCGCTTCCTCCGCATCCAGCACCGAGAGTCGGAAGGGTGGGAGGTGCTGGGAGGAGCCATCCGCAGGTGGCCGGCGGAGGACCGTCGCCTCCTTTTTCGAGAGTTCCTGGATTGGCCCCAAGGGGAGGACGCCTGGAGGGGGGTGTTCGAGGCAGCAGGAGCTCCGGTGATGGCCAGCTATGTCCGGTTCCTGGTGGAGGCGGGGGAGATGGACCTCTCCGCCAGGAGCGCGGCCCTGGGGGCGAAGATGTTCCCGAATTCACTGGATCTTTCAGAGCTTCACGCCGTTCGCATGGCCCTGGGGGGAGACGCCCCTGCCGCCGAGGAGAAGCTCCGGGCCGTGCTGAGACGGGATCCCCAAAGGACCGAGGCGATCCTCCACCTGGGCCGCCTTCTCCAAGACCAGGGGAGGGCGATGGAGGCGATCCCCCTGCTCCGCCAGGCTCTGGAGGCCTCTCCTGGCGATCCGTCCTTGCGCTGGCGACTGGCGGAAGCCCGGTTCCAGGGAGGGGAGGAGAAAAGCCTGGCTGTCCTTCAGGCCATGGCCGAGGAAGATCCCCCGGGGAGGTTGGCGGGAAGGCTGGCGGATCTGCTGCGAGAACGAAAACGTTGCCACGACGCCATGCGGTGGTACCGTCTGGCTGGGTCTCGCGATCCCCATGAGGCCGCCTGGCCGGTCGGGGTTTCTTCTTGCCTGGCCAGGTTGGGGCGCCCCGGAGAAGGCGAGGCGGAGCTGCGAAAATGGATCCGCCAGGGTCCTCCCCAAAGGGGGGAGGAAGCGCGCAAACGATTGATGGTTGCCGGAGAGTTGGAATTGGTCCGGCGGTTGGAGAGTGAGCGGTGAATCCGGTCAAACCTTTAGAATCTTTGTCTTTTCCTCGTTCCAACCGAAGAGGGAATCAAGGGCCCCCGCGGCGAGGAAGCCTGTTGGATGAACCTCTCCTGCTATGGAGGGTGATCCACACCCATCGGCTGGCGGCCCTCCTCATCCTCCTTCTGGTGGTGGCCGCCACGGCGGCTTTCACCTTTCGGCAGACCCCCATCTACCGGGCCAGCTCCACCCTGAGGATCGAGCCTGCCGCCGCTCAAGTGGTGAAGTTCGACGACGTGAACGCTCCGGTGGGCCAGTTCAACCGCCTCCAGTACCAGCAATTCTACGAGACCCAGTATCAGATATTGAGGAGTCGCTCCATCGCCCAAAGGGCCACCGATCTGCTCCGAGAAACCCATGGCGCGTCCCTGTTTCCCGGTCACCCCGATCCGGTGGGGGCCTTGATGGGAGCTACCGAAATCGCCCCCGTCCCCGAAAGCCAGTTGGTGGTCATCCACATCGAACACGCCGATCCCAAGCTGGCCGCCTTGGCTTCCCAGGCCATCGCCGACGGGTTCATCGCCTTCAACCTCGCCTCTCGCCTGGAAACGGTGACCCAGGCCTCCAGCTTCCTGGATGGGCAGTTCGAGGAGTGGAAGCAGCGCAAGGTGGAGTCGGAGAGGGTTCTTCTGGAGTACCGGGAGAAGCAGGACATCTTCGATCTGGAGGATCGCCAGGCCATCGCCGTTCGTCGGCTGACCTCGGCCACGGCCTCCCTGGACGACGCCCGCAGCCGCCGCACCGCTGCGGAATCGGCCTACCGCAAGCTCTCCGACCTCTCCAAGACCCCGGAGGGAAGAAACGCCATGCCTGCCCTCCTGGAGTTGCCAGCGGTGGAAGAACTTCTCGCCAACCAGTCCCGGGCCCGCATCGCCTACGCCAACGCCAAGACCCGCTACGGCCAGAATCACCCTCTTCTTCAGCAAGCGGCCACCGATCTCGCCTCGGCGGATTCCCAGGTGGATCAGGCGGTTCAGCGGGCTTTGGACACCGCCAAGGCTCGCTGCGAGCTGCTGAAGACCGAGGAGGAGCAAAGGGACAAGGAACTGGTGCAGGCCAAGCTCCAGGTGACGGAACTGGCCCGCCGACAGGTGGAGATGGGGGTCCTCCAATCGGAAGTGCAGCGCAACGAGAAGTTCTTCGAGACCTTGGACAACCGCCGCACCGAAACCGACATCTCCGGCCTGGTCCGCAGCAACAACGTGTCCGTGGTGGACAAGGCCCTGGTGCCCACCCAGCCGGTGCGCCCGGTGTGGGCCCTGAACCTGGTGCTGGCGGTGGTGTTGGGTCTGGTGTTGGGGGTGGCCACCGCCTTCGCCTTGGATTACCTGGACAACACCGTCAAGAGCCCCGACGAATTGGAGGCGTTCGGGCTACACCCCCTGGCGGCCATCCCCTCCCTGGTGTCGGGGAGGGTGGTGCCCGAGCCCCTGGATCCGGGGGGGCGCCGCCTGCCCGAGGTGTTCATCGACCCCAAATCCCCCGCTGCAGAGTGTTACCGGGTGCTGCGAACCAACCTGCGCTTCGCTTCCCTGAGCCGCCCCCTCCATCTTCTGGTGGTGACCAGCGGATCGCCCCGAGATGGCAAGTCCACCACGGCCGCCAACCTTGCCGCCACCATCGCCCTGGGAGGCCAGAGGGTACTCCTGGTGGATTCAGATCTCCGCCGCCCCTGCCTCCACAAGGTCTTTGGGGTGAGCAACGTGGTGGGTCTGACCAGCGTGTTCATGGGAGAAAAGACGGTGGAAGAGGCCGCCCAGGAGACCCCCATTCCCGGCCTGTTCCTGCTGACCTCAGGACCCCTCCCTCCCAATCCCGCAGAAGTGCTGGCTTCTTCGGCCCTGGAGCGCCTGTTGATCCCCGCCCGGGAGGCTTTCGACGTGGTGGTGTGCGATTCCTCCCCGGTGTTGGCGGTGACCGATCCGGTGATCCTGGCTTCCCATGCCGACGGAGTGGTGTTCGTGGTGCGACATGGCCAGACCACCCGAGAAGTGCTGCGGGCGGCGATGCGGGCTCTTCAGGAGGTTCAGGATCGGGTGCTGGGATTTGTGATGAACGACTTGAATACGTCGGTGGGGTATTACCCGTACCACTACGTGTATTACTCGTCGGAGGAGGGAGAGGGAGGCAGGGACGCGGGGGTGATCAAGGCCTCCTAGGGGGCGCCGCCGATGGGGACGGAGGGGGCCGAATCGAAGGGTGGGTCTTGCGGCGGGTCCTCACAAAAAATCCCACCCCATCCAAAAGAACCCAACCCCCGTCCGTGCTATAGTCTCCGCCGCTGCTGGGGGTGGGCCCCTGAGGGCGGGTGGGAGAAGAATCCGTGGATTTTATTGAGGCTTGGTGGGGAATCTCTCCGGATGGGGGCAGTGGGGCCACCGAGGTTCTGTTCCTGATGGTGCCCGTCACCGTAGTGGCCCTGGTCATGGCGGTGCGCTACCGCAAGAGGCGGGATCGGGAGGCGCTGGCCCCCATTCGCAAGGCGTGATTCAAGGCGGGAGAGGGTGCCTCGGCTGAGGGAACGCGGATGACGATGCCCCTGCAGAAGCAAGGGGCCTCTCGGGATGGTTCATGTTGGTCAAGCCCATGGTGGGTTCTTGGGAGTTGCCTCGCATCGAGGGGATTTCCTCGCGGGAGGAGAGGCGCCGGGCCGTTCTTCGAGTTCCCGGGCTTCAGGGGGATCTTCATCAGGATCTGGGGAGGGGCTCCATGGTGGTGGAGATCGTCGGATCCCTGGCTGGTGACGAGGCCCGGGACGACTTCCTCAAGGAGGTTCGGGAGAAGTTTCTGGCGGGGGATCCGGTGGATTTCGTGGCCGACATCGCCAACGAATCCGAGCTGGAGAGGGTGCTCATCGACGCCTTGGAGGTGTCCGAGGTGGCCGGCTCCCCCGATGCCTTTCGCTACCGGGTGGTGCTGCGGGAGTACGTGGAGCCTCCCGAGCCGCCGGGGTTGGGGGCGGATCTGGGGGCGGAGTTGGGCCTGGAGCTGGACGATCTGGCCAGCCTCGGCTTGGATCTCCTTGATCTACCCGCCATTCTCACCACGGTTCCCGATCTGTCTGACCTCCTGAGCCCGGTGAAGACCGCCGCCGAAGACCTGAAAAAGACCCTCTCCCAGGGGGGCGCGGTGCTCTCTCCCCTGAAGGGGCTGCTGGGCGGATGAGCCTCGTCGACACCCTCTCGGGGAGCCTGGATCTGAGCGGTCCGGTGGGGGGACTGGGAGGTCTCCTGGCCGGGCCCCTCTCCCAGCTCTCTGCGGTGGTCCTGCCCGAGGGAATGGGGGAGTTGCATCAAGGAGCCGGGCAGGTGACCCCGGTTGATTCCGCCGGTCTGTCCCAGGCGGTGATGGCGGCCCGAGCCCAGGTGGAACCCCTCCTGGCCAACATCCCCGGGGTCGATCAGGTTCTCGGTCCCATCACCTCCGCCCTGACCCTGGCGGAGACCTTCGCTTCCCTGGACATTCAAGGACAGGTGGGTGCGATCCTGGCCTCTGCCCGCGCCGAGCTGGCGGGTGGGGCGGAGGAAGGAGCCCTGGCCCGGATGCAGAGGGCCTTGCAGGCGGTGTCTCAGGCTCCCGGGGCCCAGTCCCTGGGGGCAGTGGCCGAGTCTCTTCTTGGGCTTCTGGGAGTGAGATCCCCTTTGAATTCGCTGAGTTCCCTGGGAGAGGTCCTTCCCGCAGCGGTGGGACTGGCCCAGGCCCTGGGGGGAATGACGGCTCTTCAGTCGGTGCTGGCGGAGGGGGAGAGGGTCACCGCCATCCTCGCTCGCCAGGGGGACGCCCCGGGGTTGGCGGAGGGGATCCAGGCTGTCCTGGATGCCTTTGGAGAGGGAGAGACCTCTCTCTCCGGGTTCATCACCCGGGAGTTGAACGCCGCCAATCCTTCCCTGGTGGAGGCCATGGCCCTCTCCCTGGACTCGGCCATGACCCTGGTGGAGGGGGTCCTCACCGAGCTCAACGCCTCCCTGGGGCTGGGGGAGGCCACCCTGGTCTACCTGGACGTGGACCGGATCCTGGCGGAGGTGGGGCTCGCTTCCACCCTGGTTCGCACCGCCGATCTGTTGCCCACCAAGAGGCTGATGACCGGGGTGGCCGAGAGGGTTTCTCCCCTGGTGCGGGTGGATCTTTCCGGGATTCCCACCGTGAACCTGGGGGAGTTCCTGGAGGAGTTGCGGACCCGGGTGGCCGAGCTGGTGGCCCCCATCGCCGCCTTCGACGCCGCTGCGGCGATTTCTCCCCTGACCTCCCTGCTGGAGCAGGTGGAGGCATTCATCGCCACCCTGACCCGAGAGCTGGCCCGGGTGGTGGAAGCGGTGCGATCCGCTCTTCACGGGATTCGAGACGCCATCGCCTCTCTTCCCTTGGGTGAAGTGGCCGCCGCGGTGCGGACGGCCCTGGCTCCGGTGCGGGAAGCGTTGACCTTCCTGACCGAGGGGCTGGCTGCCGTGGAGGGGGCCCTGGAGACCGCCGCCACCGCCACGTCTGGAGCACTGACAGGGGTGGAAGGCGTCCTGGACGGGTTCAAGGAGCAACTGGACACCCTGCTGGCCGGCGCCAGGGAAGCGGTCGCCCAGGTGGAGCCGGTGCTGGGGCAGGTGGCGGGGGAGGTGGCCGCCTTTGCCGATCTGGTGAAGAGGGCCAGCCTCAAGCCCTGCTTTGACACCGCCACTTCCGCCATCGACAGCGCCGCCGATGTGGTGGGGGCCATTCCCTTCGGTCTCCTTCCCGACTCCATGAAGTCCGAGGTCGACGCGGCGGTGAAGCCGATCAAGGACGTGGATACCGAGGCAGTGGAGGCGGAGATCCACGGCCTGCTCTTTGATGCCGACGGGGAGTTTGCCCTGCGGGACGAGCTGGACGCGGCGGTGGCCGAGGTCCAGGCCCAATACGACGCCCTGGTTCAGAAGGTCAGGGATCTGAACCCCGAACAGCACCTCACCGAGCTGGACGCGCGGCTACAGGAGGTGGCGGAGAAGATCCAGGAGATCGCCCCGTCGGTCTCTCTGGAACCCGTCCAAGAGGCCATCGATCAGCTCAAGGAAGCGGTGGCGGGGCTGGATCCGGAGGCCATTCTCGCCCCGGTGCAGCAGGTATTCGACGAGGCGTTGGCCGCCATCGATCGGTACTCCCCGGTTCATCTTTTGGAGGAGGCCCGGGCTCGGGTGGAGGAGGTGCGAACCAAGGTGCTGGCGGAGCTGCGCTTTGACCAGTGGAAACCCGTCCTGGACGATGTCTCCACTCAAGCCCGGGCCACCCTGGCCTCCCTCGACCCCGCCCGTCTGACCCCTCTGCTGGTGGATGCGGTGGACCAGCTCCGTTCGGCTTCCGCCGGCCTTCCCCAGGGCTCCTTGATGGGGGAGTTGGGTACCTTGCTGATGGGCCTCTTCTCCCGCCCCGATCTTCGCCTTCATCCCGGGGCCTTCCCGGTGGTGGTGGGATGGGTGGGAGGTGAATCGGGGACGGAGGCGTTGACGGCGCTGACCGGGCGGATCTCCGCGGGGGTGGCCACCGCCAGTCAAGGAGTCCGGGGCCTGGATCTCCTCGGGCTCTCCTCCCGCCTGGAGGAGAAGCTGGGGCAGGTTCGGGGGGCCATCACCTCCTCCACCGCCGCCGCGGAAGACCGGGGGCGCCTGCTGGAGATCGTCCAACGCTTCGATGTTCGAGGGAGCCTGGTGGCCATGGAGACCCGCCGTTCCGCCTATCTGATTCGGCTGGAGGCCTCGGGGGGCGCGATGGAGACCCTGCGCCGCACCGGCATCTCCGAGGTGGACGTGGCCTCCGCAGGGATTCGGGATGCCTTCTCGCCCCTGTCCTTCCTGGCGGACATTCCCCGTCGTGCCCTGGCCCGGCTGGGAATCACCGTCTCCGAGCTGACCCTGCCGGCGATCGTGGAGGCGGTGTTTCAAGAGGCCACTCCCGAGCGTATCGTCGCCATTCTGGAGCCGGTGTTCACCGCCATCCAGGGGAGGGTGCTGGCGATCGTGGACGCGGTGTTGACCCCCCTGAAGGACGGAATCACCCAATTGGAGAGCCTGTTCGCCACCTTCGATCTGACCCCCCTGGTGGCCGATGTGCAGGGGATCGTCGACGAGGTCAAGGCCCAGGTCTCCGCCCTTTCTCCGGCCACCCTGCTGGCCGAGCCCCTGGCCGCTTTTACCGCGTTGCGGGAAGAGGTGGCCGGGTTTGATCCCTTGGGGCCCCTCCTCCAGATCCTGGAGGGAGTGAGGGACGCGGTGGCCCGGGTCCTTTCCCGACTGGACAGCAAGGTCCTCCTGGAAACCCCCCTGGCCCTCTACAACGAGGTGCTGGGAGCCCTGGATTCCATTGACCTGCAGAACGTCCTGAAGCCTGTGTTGGACTCCCTGGAGGATCTGGCGGTCCAGGTGGACGAAGGATTGGCGAGCACCCTTACCGCCTTCGAGCACCTCCAGGACGCTCTCCCCGGGGGCGGCGGTGGCTCGTCGTCGTCGGCGTCGGTGGGGCTCTAGACCATGACCACCTTGTTCACCCAGACGGCGGTGGCCCTCCTGGCTCGGGAGAGACTCCTGGAACTGCGGACCTTGATGAGGGCCCGGCAGGCGGCGGCGGCAGCGGGGGCGTTCACCTCGTTCGAGCAGAAGCTCCTGTTTCTGGCCGAGCAGTCCCTGGTCCTCACCGACGTGGCTCCCCGTCCTCCGGCGGAGGCCCTCCCCAAGGTCCTCCACAACACCGACGCCGCCACCGTCTCCCAGTTCTTCATCATGGGTTCGGCGGGGACCTCCCTGCCCCGCTACCTTACGGTGGTCGGTCAAGGGCAGCCCTGGCTGTCGGACACGTTGAGGACGGGGGGAATCGATGCCCAACGCTCCCTGGTGGCTCCCAACACCTTCAAGGTGCCCTTCGAGACCTTCCGCAGGGTCAGCGCCCGCATCGCCACCTCCGCCCGCACTCGGGAGAAGAAGGCCGAGGCCCTTGGCCGGGTGCAGGCATGGATGTTGGGGTGGATGTGCCATCTCGCCGGGTCGGCCCTGACCGCTCCCTTGCTGGAGGAGGTGGCCGGTCACGACAAGGGAGAGGGGGTGGACAAGCGCTACACCCGGTTCGAGGTGGGGGCCCGCATGGACGAGGCGGTGCGGGAGGCCCTGTGGTCCGCCAATGTCAAGGAGGACAAGCGCAACTGGCAGAGCTGGTGGCCCGAGCCGGGGGAGGTCCCCGAGGAGCTTTTCCCCGCCCTGAGCGAGGCCATCAACGACGCGTACTTCAACCCCTCTCGACGCCTGGGGACCCCCGAGTTCGAGGTGGGGTTCACCAACTCAGGCACCGTCACCACCGTCGATGGACCGGCCCTCGCCGCCAGCTACCGCGCCTTCCGCTACCTGGAAGGGGATAACTGGAGCCGCTGGAAGTGGTTCGGCTTGTTGTCACCAGCGGTGATCCCCCTGCTGTTGTCGGTGCCCCTGTTCACCCAACTCCCCGAAGGAAAGAAGGTCCACAAGGACACCCTCACCGAAGTGGAGAAGGGCTGGTATCAGGTCTTCGGCCTGCAGTACGCCGCTACCGCCCTGGGCCCCCCCATCGTGTCGTTCATCGCCGCGGGAACGGGGGTGGCGGGATTCTCCGGCGAGGTGGTGGCCGGGCTGCTTCTGGCCATCCCCGCCTTGACGGGGGCGGTTCTGTTCTTTGCTTCTCTGGGTTCGGAGGTGGCGCCAGGGGTGAGGTGGACCTTCCTCCTGGTGCCCCTGGTGGCGGAGCTGGTGTACGCCATCGTCATGCTGGTGCGGTCCAAGGGGGATGTGCTGGATCGGGGAAGGCGCCTGCTGGCCTGGGGATTCCTCCTCCACGTGGGGGTCACCCTCCTGGGTCTGTTGTTCGTGGCCATCCCCTTCATCGCCGATGCCCTGAGGGACACCGATGACTGGTGGTGGATCCTGGCGATCTTGCTGGTACTCTCCGGGATCCTGTTCGTGACCCTCTATCTCATCGGCCTGGGGCTGGAGAAGGCCTTCGGGCTGTCAGGCGCGGTGGAGGGGATCCCCATTGGCAAGCCCCACTATCTGCGTCTCTTCGACGATTCCTCCCTGACCTGGCCTCTTCCCGTTCCCCCTCCGGTTCCTCCCGGGGTGAGCCCCGCTCCCCCTCTCACCGAAAGGCTGTACCCGTCGGATCGGCGCCCCTTGCTGAAGCTCTGGTGGACGGGGGCGGCCACGGTGAAGTTCCTGCCCCGGGGGAATCGCCTGGAATTCACCGGCAACGGCAAGACCATTCACTTCCTGGCTCCCCTCGCCCCCACCAGCCTGGGGGATCTGATGGGGCAGTTGCAACGGTCGGTGGTGGGAGTGGGAGGAGCGGGAGAGACCCTGGGGGTGGTGCTGGCCTTCGATGGAGATGGCACCGAGGTGCTTCCTCCCGGCGGGGTGTTTGCCGACCTGGGGGAGGCGGATCTGACCCTCTCTCCCGCCCTGAGGCTCGCCGCCGCCACCGCCCCGGTGAACCTGCCCACCCAGCAGGCCCAGGCCCTGGTCGTGCATCACGCCCGGAGGGAGAAGCTGGGGGTTCGCTTTGGGGTGGAGGGTCCGGCCCTTCCCCTCGACGACCGGGTCGCTGCCTCCACCGCTGGAGTGGGGACCATCACCGCTGATCCCAACGGCTCAGAGACGGTGGTGCAGGGCACCGGGACTTCGTTCCTGACGTTTTTTCGCCCGGGAGACCTGCTTCGAGTGGCGGGTTCTCCCGACCGGGTAATCGCCAGCGTTCGCACCGACACGGATCTGTCTCTGGTGGCCTCCATGCCGGCTCTGCCCGCCTCCAACCTTCCCGGGGTGGCCTTCCAGCGGGTCCTGGTGGACCGGCTCCACGACTCGGACGATCTGCCTGGAACCCTCTCGGTTCACGCGAACGGCCCCGCGCCCAACCTGATGAAGGCTGAGGGCGCCGGGGTGGATGTGGCCGCCCTGCTCATGCCCGGCGATCTCGTGGAGGCGCGGATGGTGCCCCAGGGGAGGGAGAAGGCCAAAGCCCCTGAAGTTCGCAAGGTGGCCTACGTAGCCTCGAACCTCAGCTTCGTCACCGAAGAGGGGTTCTCCTCGTCCATGCAGGGGGCGAAGTGGAGGAGGCTGGGGGCGGAAGCCCGGGACGGATGGACCTTCATGGCCTCCCCCGCCTCCAACCTGCGGGGAGGGACCTCGGTGATGGATGCCGCGGCGGATCTGGCCGCCCTGCTCTGCCTCTCCGCCACCTCCCACCTTCTTCCCCCCGAGGCTCGGGCGGTGGGGGCGCCTGGCTATGCCGCCCCCGATCCCTTGAAGAAGGTGTACCGGGTGTTTCGCCACTGGAACCTGGATCATCGGCGGGTCAACGAGTGGCGGATGCTGGTGACCGGAGGGGCCCTCGATGAGGATCCCCGTCTGGCGGGGGGAGCTGCCGATCCGGTCATGCTCGCTCCCGACGAGGCCCTGGAACCCGGGGCGGTGGCTGCCCCAGGCGTCGCCGGCGGGGCCGAGGTGGCGTTCAAGGTGGGCTGGGTTCCCCTGCTGCGGGAATGGGCTCGTCGTCACACCGACACCGCCCAGGGGGTGGCCTCGGCCAGTCGCCCCCACGCCGCCGACCCTTCCAACCAGGAGCTGAGCCGGGGTCTCGCGTATCTCCTGGGGATGGTGGCGCCATGAGGGGTCATCGATCTTTTTGCTGTGATTTCAATCAGATGGGGAGGGTCTCGTGATCGAAGAGACCTTCCTGACGGTGACCTCGGCCTGGTTGGGGACGGTGGGGCTCCAGCCGGTGCCCCGCTCCATCGACATGGTGGAGCCTGCTCAGTCGGGGGACCTTCCCGTCCTGGTCCTGTCCCTTCAGGGCGCTGAGCACGCCGGGATGGGGTTGGGGAACCGGACATCGGTACGGACCGGAGCCCTGAGGTGGGCGGTGGCCATCTCTCTGGCTCAACCCTTCCTGCCGGGGGAGCCGGGATTCTCCCTGGTGAACGCCAACCGGCGGGAGCTGATCCTTCCCCATGGGGGTCTGGTGAGGGCCGATGGCAGCGAGGGTGCTCTGGCGGCGACCGACCTTCAGGTCACCGTGGCGGGAGGGGGGCAGACCCTGGTGAACGGGGTGCCTGCCGCCGGTCAGTTTTCGGTGGAGCCCCAGACCGGTCGATTGACCTTCGGCACTCCCCTCCCGGCCACCGGCACGGTGCAGGCCACCTACCGCCTGGGCCAGTGGGAGCAGAAGGTGGAGAGGGTCTCGGGGACTCTGCGCCTGGACGCCTATGCTTCCACCCCGGCCCAGGTGCGAACCCTGGGATTGGGAGCGGGGGCGGCCCTGACGGGGGCCTCCGCCCGGGTGGGGATTCCCCGCCTTCTTTCCATGGAAATCAAAGAGGTCTCCAGTATTTCCGCACCCATACCCGGCCTGGGAACCGGGCGCAGGATGTCCCTGCGCTTCCAATTCGAATTTGAGAGTGAAATCAACGAACCGGAATCGTCGGGCGGGATCATCCTGCGAATCCCCGCTGACGCGACGATCTCCACCTGACCTGAGGAGAGAGACTCATGAGCGAGAGCATTGGTGAGATGATCCTCCCCGGCACGTACATCGAGGTGCGGTCCGAGGGGTTGATCGGGGTGTCGGGGATCGCCACCGGCAACGTGGGCGTGGTGGGGACCGCCAGCCGGGGCCCCTTGGAAAGTGTCGTGGTCTTGGGAAGTTACGGTGAGGCTCTGGACACCTTCGGGGATCCTGATCGCTGGTCCGATGCCGTGGGCGCCACGCCGCTGACCCTCACCCGGACCCTCCAGCAGGTGTTCGCCGGAGGGGCCTCCACGGTGTACGCAGTGCGGGTGGCCTCCCTCGGCGCCGACCCCATGGCCAGCACCACCTGGACCGTCTCGGACTCCGCCCCCGCGGCCCTGTTCACCTTCCAGGCCTCGAGTCCGGGGACCTGGGGCAACGCCATCGTCCCCACCCTCACTGCCGTCGAAGGGGAGCCCATCCGCCTGAAGCTGAAACTGGGTCGGAGCCAGGAGACCTTCGAGGGCACCAACGCCACCTCCCTGGCCGAGGCCATCCGTACCGGGAGCCGGCTGGTGACGGTGACCGCCCCTGCCGGAGCCGACGGGGCCAAGATCCCCGCTTCGGTGGCTCGAAGCGGGGCCGACGGAGGACCCAACGGGGCCAACGCCACCTCCATCCAGATCGCCGCCGGCCTGGCCCTCCTCGCTCCCCAGCCGGTGAACATTCAGGTGGTAGGAGGGATGAACGCCGCCGCCGCCGCCGGGACGGTCCTCGCCCACCTGGAGCAGACCGAGAACGATGGCCGGGAGCGCCTGGCCTTCCTGGGAGCCTCCAGCGACACCCCCTCCACCCTCATCGGCGCCGACGTGGCGGCAGGGAGCAATCCCCGCCTCATCCTGGTGGCTCCCGGCATCGTCGCCGACGATCCCGCTCGGGCCAGCGAGGCCAATCCCCAGGTGAAGCTGCCGGCCTCCTACGCCGCCGCCCTGGTGGCCGGCAAGCTCTCTGCCCTGGCCCCCCATATCAGCCTCACCAACAAGGACATTCCGGCGACCGGCCTGACCACCGAATACACCCGGGCCCAGCAGAAGCAGCTCCTGGGGAATCAGGTCCTCGTTCTTCATCGCAACCTGGGGACCCGGGTCCTCAAGGGAATCACCACCGACACCGGGGCCTTCCGGCAGATTTCGGTGCGTCGCATCGTGGACTACGCCAAGGCGGGAGTGCGGATCGGCAGCAACCCCTATATCGGTCGCCTCAACAACTCCCGGGTGCGGGCCGCCTTGAAGGCCACCCTGGACGGCTTCCTGTCGGGGATGGTGGTGGACGAGATGCTGGTCAGCTACGTCTTGGACGTGTCCGCCACGCGCTCCGAAGAGATCAACGGCATCGCCCGAGTCACCATGACCCTTCGCCCCACCTTCTCGATTGACTTCGTGAAGGTGATCATGAACCTCGAATAGCCCGACAAGGAACTTCAATCATGGCTGGTACCAACGTTTTTCGCGGATCCGACGGCACCATCTCCCTGGCAGTGGATCAGGGGGTGGAGGGGGACAAGGCCAAGACCGTGGCCGATCAATATGCCCTCACCCCCATCGGCAGGGTGACCGGGGTGACGGTACGAGTTCACAACGATCTCAAGCCCTTCCACGAGCTGGGTCAGCGGTTCGCCACCGAACTTCGCCCCGGAAACATGGAGGTCTTCGGCAGCATCGAGAGGGCCAATGTCAACGGGGCCCTGCTGCGGTTGATGCTGGGGGATGCCGCTGACAGCCGCCCGGCGGGCACCTTCGTCAGTCCCACCTTCAACCTCAGCCTGCGCCTGGAAAACCCCGCCATTCCCGGGACCGTCAACACCGTCACCGTGATGGGGGTGAAGATCGAGGAGTGGTCCTACTCCCTTCCCGAAGATGACTTCGTGATGGAGAAGGTCAGCTTTCGGGCTTTGTGGGTCAAGGTGGAGGACGCCTCTGCCTAGGAGGCATGACTCATGACCCATCCCCTCACCGCCGATGAGCTCCTGGCAGGGACGGCAGTCACCTACGCCGTGTCCCTGCCCAAGGCCCTTCTCCACCCCGCCGCAGAGGGGGCGCCTCCCCCCGGCATGGCGGGAGAGGTGACCCTGCGCCCGCTGGCGGTGCGGGATGTGGAGAGGGTGGTGAGGGCAGGCAAGGAGCAGAAGGTCCTGACCTCGGTGCTCATGGTGCAGCAGGCCCTGGTGACCCCGAAGATGACGGTGGAGCAGGTGGGGAGCCTGCCGGCGGGGGTGGTTCAGTTCCTGTTGCGCCGGGTGAACGCTATCAGCGGCTTGGATCTCCATGAAGACGAGCTGGAGAAGGCGGTGAAGGCGCCCCTCACCCGAGCCTGCTTCGTCCTCGCCAGGGAGTTCGGATGGACTCCGGCCCAGTGCTCGGAGCTGACGGTGGGTCAGGTGCTCCTCTACCTGGAGATGCTGGCCCGGGATCAAGGGGGGGCAGGGCAGGAATGATCGGCCTCACCGACTCCACCTTGAGGCGTTTCCTGGCTCTTGGAGGGGCGGCCTCCCGGGGCATCACCCTCCTGAAGCCACAAGCTCCGCATGGGATCCTCGCTGTCCTGGATGACTTGGACTGGATATCGGGTGAAGGACTCTCCTGGCTGGAGGAGGGGGGGGATCCCTTTTCAGGCCTGGAGAGGGTGAGGGAAGGGCAGGCGCCGTTCACCGAGGAGCTCCCCCGTCGTTCCCTGCCGTCCCTCCCCGCCTCTCCTCCTTCCTCTCCCGAAGCCTCCCTCCTCAGGGAGACCCCCAGCCGGGGGGAGACCCGGATTTCATCCCCCTCGCCCACCGGGGAGGCCCGAGCCCGGGTGGAGGCCCGGTTCCAGATGTCAGTCGATGGCGAGGCGAGGAGGCCCCTGACCCGACGAGGACGACTGGAGGCCCCCGGGAAGGGGGAGAGGGGGGCCCCGATTCCCACCTCCACAGATCCCTCTTCCCGAGGCGGAGAGGCCCGAAGGGCTGGAGTTCTCCCCCCTCCTCCTCAAGGGTCGAATCTCCCCCGACTCCAAACAGAGCTCCACCGGACCTCCCCTTCGTCATGGACGGAACGGTTTGAGGGGGGGGCCCTGGCCTCCTCCTTTCACCGCCCGGTGGGTGGAGGGGGAGGATTTCCCCTCCTTGGCCCTTCCGCACCTGAGGAGAGAGGCTCTTTGGGCCCCCCGCCGGCCGGTCAACGGGGGGAGGGCCTCCCTCCAATCTCGACAGGGGCCTCCCCGGGCTCGGTTGGAGATCGTCTGGAACGCGTTCTGAGCATCCTCCCCGGGCGGAGGCCCGCCACGACGGTGCCCTCCTCTTCAGCCCTCGTTCCCTCCTCTTCTTCTTCCCCGTCTTCGGGGGCGCAGGGACCTTCCCGGACGGGGCTGCGGGGCTTGATGGACCGGGCCTCCACGGAGGGTGGAGGAGCGCCTCAACCCCCTCCCTCCTTGCAAGAGGGGCTCTTCGGTTCGCCCTCGGCCCCTCCCTCCTCTCTCCCTTCCCTTCTCGTTGGCGACGAGGCCCTGACCACCAGCCTCTCCCGGGTGCTGGAGAGGGAGGCCCGGCGCCAGGGAATCCTGCTCCGGCGGGGGATGCCATGACCCTCTCTCGTCCCCGAGCGGTGTTGACCGTGGACGGCCAGGAGCGAACCGGCCCCGAAGCGGCCCTGGTGAGGCTGACGGTTTCCCTGGCCCTGGGGGGCAGACACGACAGGGTGACCGCCCTCTTGTGGCCCGATTCCCGGCTGGCCACTTTGTCACCCGGGGATCCTCTCTCCGTGTCCATTGGAGAAGAAGGGGAGGAAATTCAGATATTTACCGGAGAGGTTGGGTTCTGCGCCTCCACTCCGGTCGGCGTGGAGGTAGAAGGACTGGCGGCCACCTGTGCCCTCTCCCGCATCTTCCTGGCCCGCACCTGGCTGGGGCAGACCGTCGCCGACGTGGTGAAGGAGTTGGCCGGGGAGGCAGCGGTGGACGAGGTGGAGGCCCCTCTGCTGCTGGACGCCTACACGGTGGACTCTCGCCGCCCCGCCTGGGCGTGGTTGACAGATCTGGCCGAACTGGTGGACGCCGACCTGGGGGCTTCTCCCGATGGAGGCCTGAGGTTCCTCCCGGTGCGAAAAGGTTCAGCGGACTTCACCCTGCGCTACGGGGCCGATCTCCTCGCCTGGGAGGTGGTGAAGACCCGATCCCTGCCGCGCCCGGGGGTGGCCACCTACGGGGCGGCGTCGGAGGCGGGGGCGGAGAAATGGCATTGGTTGGTTCGGGAGCCCGGTCCCTCGGGAGGTGGGGAGGGACCCTTCCGGGTTCATGCCGCCCTGCGAAACCGGGATGCGGCCGATCTGGTGGGAAGGGGGCTTCTGGCCCGCACCGCCCGGGAAGAATTGGCGGGCTCCCTGCGGCTGGTGGGGAATCCCTCCTTGCGGCCGGGGGATCTGGTGGACCTGGCCGACGTGCCGGGGGTGTCGCCGGGGACCCTGCGAGCTGTGGAGATCGAGCACGTCTACGACGCCATGGAGGGGTTCATCACCACGGTCACGGTGGAATCTGCAGGGGGGGCAGGCCCATGAGCGATCTCATCGACACCCTGAGAGCCATCGTGCGGGACGAGCTGTCTCGCCAGCGCCCGGCCGAGCTGGGGGCGGTCACCGAAATCCACACCTCCGAGGGGGACAACCATCAGGTCAACCTGCGTCTCCTGTCCCTGGGGGTGGAGCTGGTGCGGGTGCCGGTGGCGGTGGGGAGGCTGGGCCTGTCCTCCCTCCCCCAGGTAGGGGATCTCATGGTGGTGGCCTTCATGGGGGGTGACATCAACGCGCCGGTGGCCCTGGGGTGCGTCTATGACGACACCGCTCATCCTCCCAAGGCGGAGGCCCATGAGGTGGTCTACCACCTCCCCGACGAAGCCTCCGAGTCCCCTCGCCGCCTTCATCTGGAGACGGCGGGAGGGAGCAAGATCACCGTCTGGGACAGCAAGGTGACCATCGAGCTGGGAGAGACCCAGGTGGTGGTGGAAAAGGATGGGGACGTGACCATCCTCGCCAAGGGGGCGGTCTCGGTGGAAGCGGGAGGGGATCTGACCCTCTCCGCCGGGGGAGACCTGACCCTCTCCGCCAAAGGAAACGCCTCGCTGAAAGGCACCGCCACCACCGTGGAAGGGGCGGCGGAGGTGAAAATCAAGGCCGCCCAGATCGCCATCGCTGGCCTCACCCAGTTCAGTCCATCATGAGGAAAACCCTTGTCATGCCTGGATCTCCAGTGTCCATCGGCTGTGCGGTGGTGCTCACCCCGGGAGCGGCCGGTCCCCCGGATTCGGGGATCATCGCCGTCATTCTCCAGACCGCCGCCACCGCCTCGGGGATGCCCCTGGCGGTGACCGGGAGCCTGTGCCAGCTCATCAATTCGGCGTCCGGGGTCCCCTACATGCTGCCCATCGGCCAGGGGGGATCGGGTTCGGTGAGCGTGAGCGGTCAGGCCCTGGTGAGGATGGGGGACCTGATTCCCTCGGGACCGGGAGTCCTTCAGATCCTCGGTCCCCCCGCCGCACCCTT
The DNA here is from genome assembly GCA_964426935.1 of uncultured Rickettsiales bacterium. Classification (GTDB taxonomy): domain Bacteria; phylum Myxococcota_A; class UBA796; order UBA9615; family JAKLKC01; genus CAYRTW01. The sequence goes on along the minus strand of CAYRTW010000008.1, from coordinate 18,975 downwards.
CGTCACCGACGGAGGCCCTCCGTGAGCCCTCGCCGCACTCTGGCCCAGGTCTCTCCCTTCATGGGCACCGATCTGGCCCTGGAATACGCCCTGTCCATGGGCTACTTCGAGGACGGGGATCTGGCCTCTCGTCCCCAGGAGGGGAGCCGAGCCCGGGATCTCATCGCCGTTTCAGGGGTGGACAACCTCACCCAGGCCTTGGCCAATCGCCTGAAGACCCGAAGGGGGGAGCTGGCGCCCTTGGGACACCCCGACTACGGCTCTCGCCACCACGAGCTGATTGGGGAACCCAACGTGGACCGGACCCGAAACCTCATCAAGCTGTATATCCTCCAGGCCTTGCGAGACGAGCCCCGCATCGAAAAGGTGTTGTCGGTGACGGTGCGCCCCGAGCATCAACCCCCTCGGGAAGTGGTGCGGATCGAGGCCAGCCTGCGCGTGTGGGGGGAGGCCCGTCCTTTGAACCTGGTGGTGCCCTTTTCCCTGGAGGCCCTTCCGTGAGCTACGCCTCAGAGCCCTATGCCCAGTTTGTGGATGACCTCCTCCGGGGCCTCACCGGGGGAGTGGTGCGGGAACGCTTCAACTTCGTGGACGAGGAGATGCCCTTTCGCCTCTTTCCCCCCGGCCCGGTGGTGGGGAACTCCCTGCTGGTCATCGGCCAGTCAGAGGGGACCTTCCGGCGGTTCCGCCCCGACCTTGACTACACCTTCACCGTTGACCACACCCTCCAGTTTCGGTCTCGGGACGATGGCACCCCTGCCGCGGATGCGGTGTGGCCCGACCCGGGCACGGCCTTCTACGTCAGTTATGACCATCTGGGCCCGGGGGGAGCGGCGCCGCGCCTCACCGATCGCAACCCCGGCAGCATCACCCGCCTCCTGGCGGAGAGCTTCGCCCGGGAGTACGCCGTCCTCTCCAAGCAGATGGAATCGGTGTACCAGGCGGGCTTCCTGGACACCGCCGAGGGGAGGGATCTTGATCAACTGGTGACCCTCCTGGGGATCTCCCGGCGCACCCGCACCTTTGCCGCCGGTTCGGTGGTGTTCTCCCGCTCCACCCCCGCAGTGGCGGACATCTTCGTGCCGGCGGGGACTCGCCTTTCCACCCTGGAGCCTCCCCAGGCCTCCTTCGTCACCACCACCGACCAGGCTCTCCGCCGGGGAAACCTCACGGTGGAGGTACCGATTCGGGCCGAGACCGGAGGCCCCGACGGGGTGGTGCCCCCCTCCGCCATCCGGGTCATCCACCGCCCCATCCTGGGGGTCGAGTCGGCCTACAACCCCCAGGCCACCTCCTTCGGCGGCGCCGACGAAACCGACGCCGAGCTGCGTCAGCGGGCCCGAGGAGTGCTGGCAGGGGCGGGCAAGGCCACCCAGGGATCCCTCCTCTCCGCTCTGGCCACCCTTCCTGGGGTCAGGGAGAAAGACATCCGGGTGGACGAAGATCATCTCCGGCGCCCCGGAGTCATCACCCTCAACATCGCCGCTCCCCTGGACGCCGCCACCTGTGCCCGGGCCCTTCATCTGATTGAGGAGAACCGCCCTGCCGGGGTTCGGGTTCTCCACAACATCCCCTCCCAGGATCAAGCGGGAGTCATCACTCCCCTTCTCTCCGGCAGCGATGATGCCTCCGGCGGAGTGGCTGTCGATCCCCTCCTGGGCCCCGATCTCTTCGCCCCGGTCGCGGTTTCGGTGATCCTGGTGCCCGCCTCAGGCACCCTCACCGCCCAGGATCGGGCCTCCTTGAAGAGCAAGGGAGAGGAGGTGGTGAAGGCCTTTGTCGGCGACGCCGGGGTGGGGGAGATCCTGGTCTACCATCGTCTGGTGGCGGGGATCATGGCCATCGAGGGGGTTCTGGACGCAGAGGTGGAGATCTACCGTCCGGTCGCCCCTCCCGCGGTCTACACCGGGACCCGGCGCCGCAACGTCGATCCCGGCAGGGCTCTGCGGGCTACCCTGGAGTTCTCCATGGGGGGAGCCATGGCGGTGGAGGTGGGGGCTCGCCTCATCGCCCTGGACGTGGAGTTGACGGTCACCCTGGCCCCCGCCCTGGTTCCCGACCCCGTCTCAGGCGATCTGGCCTCGGCCCGGGAGGAGGTGCGCTTGGAGGTGATGGGCCGGTTGCGGGACGGAGTGGCCACCCTCAAGGGCTCCATCGACGTGGCCGGGCTCCAGGGACTCCTCCCCGATACCCCCGATGACTACACCACCTCGGGCCTTCACTACTCGGTGGAGTACCTGGATCAAGGGGTGCGGATCTTCAAGAAGGATCAGACCATTCCGCTGGGACCCCTTGATCGTCCTTGGATCCGATCGGTTCTGATTCAAAGTGGAGGAGGGGCATGACCTCCCGCGCTCAGGGGATCCTGGGTCGCTTCCCGGCCCACCTGGAGGCGACCCGACCGGGCAAGCAACTGGAAACGGTGACCTCCGCCCTGGCCCTGGACCTGGATGTGCTGGCCCTGGATCTGGCGGCGGTGCGGCGGTCCCACCGTCTCGGCAATGCCGACACCCGGGTGGATGTGAGCCGCCTGGGTGCCCTCCACGGCATCTCCTCAGACGACCTGGCCGTCCTGCTGCTGCGGGTGGAGGGGGTGAGGGCCCTGGCCTCTCAGGTGGCGGGGGCCAGCGGGCCGGAGTTGGAAGAGGGGATTCGCACCCTGGCCAACGGGTTCGCGGTGGCCTGGGACTCCCTTCTTCCTCCCGTCCCTGACGGTGCCGATCTTCCCCTGCCCTCCCTGCTTTATGAGCCCGGTCCGGACGGCTCCCCCGATGCGCCACGGGCTCTTCGTCGTTTCCTGAACCACCTTCGCCACAGCCTGAGGGATCGAGTGGTGATCGATCTGCTGCGAAGGAGGGTGGCGACGGTCTGCCGCATTCACGCCGTTGGCAACGGTACGGTCAGGGCCCTGATGGAGGCCGCCGCCAACGCCCTGGATCTGGACCTGGATGGGGGAGCCAACCGGGAGGCCATTTCTCGTCGCACCGATGGAAACGGCCCCGGCGATCCGACCCTCCTGCATAGCCTGGATGGCTTCTGGCACGCCAGCTTCGCCACCTGCCGGGTGGGTCTGACCCGGGACGTTCCCCCCGAGCTCGGTGCACCGGTGGAAACCGATGGCCCCACCGCGTCGCGGGAGAAGGTGGTGCGCATCACCCGGGAGGACGGCAGGATCTCCCTGGGAGAGCTGGCGAGGCAGATGGAAATGAGGGCCGCCACCGCCCTGGCCCGCGGGGTAGGGGCAGGAATGGCCGGGCTGACCCTGGGGGGGAGCCTTTCACCGATCGAAACGGCCAACCTGGCGTCGTTGTTCGGGTATTCCGTGCTTCAGACCCTGCCCGTCCTGCGGGAGATCGTGGGCATCGAAGAGAACCCCCTGCTGGACAAGTGCGAGGGTCCCCATCCCCGCTCCCACGGCGGTCGCTTCACCCTCAAGCGAAGGGGCTTCGGCATCTCCCGGCTGCGGGTGCAGGTGACGGGAGTGGAGAACCGCACCGTGGGCCCCCTGCTGGTGAACCGGGACGTGGGCGCGGGGGTGGGTTTCGCCGGCACCATACCCGATGGCCAGGTGCTGGAGTTTGGGGAGGAGGGACGGGTCACCCTGGAGGGGGTGGACGTCACTCCCCTGGCCTACTTCTTCGCCGGGGCGGTCTTCGCCGATGCCGCCGAGAGACGGGACCGGGACGATTTTCACTTTGACGGGCCAGGAAACTCCAACCGCGCCGCCGTTTTTACCGTAGCCACTCCTCTGGGAGCCCTGGATCGGGAGGCCCTCCTTCCCTCGGCGGGCAATCCGGTGGGCGCCCTCCCCCTGGGCACTGGGGAGACCCGCTTTTCCTTTTTCACCCATGTCGCCTATCTGGGAACACGCATGGCGGCGCCTCCTCCGGAGAGCCGTACCGTGACCCCTCGCCCCTTCATCGCCATCGCCGGAGACTCGGTGTTTGCGGGAACCCCCCTCACCACTTCTGCGGCCTCTGCCAACGTCACCCTGCGGTGGAGGGAGCACGAGGGGTACGCGTTGAGGGTGATCATTCCCCAGCGGTTTGAAGTGCTCTCCAGCCCCACCGCCGATGTCCGGGAGCTGGTGAAGGCCGCTCTGGCCCGGGTGCGTCCGGCGGGGGTGGAGCTGCGGGTGGACTATCTGGACGAATCGTGGCGCCTGGGGGTGGGAATGTTACCCACCGCCGATGCGTCGGACCCTCTCAACCGTTTGCGGGGTGGTACGGTGATCTCCGCCGTCCTACCCCCTCCATAAGGGAGCCATCAGGTGGAACTCAAGGATTTCGTGGCCCGGCAAGTGATTCCGGGTGAACCGCTGACCGCCCAGGCGTGGAATGAGCTGGTGGAGGGCCTGTCCTCGGTCTACCAGTACCTCCAGGCCACTCGGGACGTGGTGAAGGTGCAGATCACCAACACCGACCTGGATCCCAAGCAGGTCCGGGTCGCCGCCACCCGGGCCGATGCCCCCCCGGTGGAGGCGGTGAGGCCGGTGCAGGCCGGGGATCTTCATGTGCTTTCCGGTTTGGAAACGGGAAGTTACACGGTGCAGGCCGAGGCCGATGGCTGGAAGACCGCCCAGAAGACGGTGGAGGTGGGAGCGGGCCCGGCCCCGGTGGTGACCTTCGCCCTGGAACGCATCCGGGTGGCCGCTCCCAGGGTCTTTGGGGTGGAGCTGCGGGCGGCCCTGAGCACCCTGGGGGCAGCGGGGATCCCGGTGACCCGAGTGGTGGACGTGGCCGGCAAGGATCAGCCCCCCGCCAATCCCGACGCTGACGCCCGCACCTCCTTGGTTCTGCTTCAGCTTCCTGATGCCGGGGAGCTGGTGGACCCCGCCGTGGGCATCCAGTTGGTGATCGCCGGCAAGCTGGAGCCGGATTCAGTGATCATGCCCAATCTCGATGGCAAGACCCTTGGCCAGGCCCGCAAGATCCTTGAGGATCTCGGTCTGGTGTTGGGAACCACCGAGACCCTCAATCCCTAGCTTCGGCGCGCTTCCACGCCTGAGGAGCTCCCATGTCCGATTCCCTGATCACCCTGTTCACCCTGCCTGCCGAAACCGGCTCCCCCTTCCTGTCGCTGAAGAAGGCGGGACGGTCCAATCCCCTGTTGGAGGCGTGGGCCGCCGGCACCAAGGTTCTCGACCCCAAGCTGGAGCCCAAGGTGGTCTATCAGAGCGTCCCCGCGGGCACCCGGGTGGCCAGGGGCACGGTCATCCAGCTCAAGACCGCCCGCCCCGGGGACATCAAGGCCGAGGTCCTGGTTCCCAACCTCGCCGCATCCCTCAAGAACGCCTCCGTGGTGGAGTTGGCCAAGGTGGGAGAAAACCCCCTGGTGCTGGAGGTGCTCAAGAAGTTCTCCGGGGAAACAGGAGATCTGACCGCTGACGATCACAAGGTGCTGGCGGCGGGGATCAACGCCGCCGTGCCCGGGGCCGGCCTCGCCGAAGAGGGGACCGCCGGGGAAGCGGCGAACCTCGCCGTGCTCCTCAACAGCAGCCTGCTGTTTGGAAAGTAGAGACATGGGGATCACCATTGGTGGCGGGGGAGCACAGGTCCAGAAGAAAGCCCAGGAGGAGGTGTTGGTGCTGCTGGCCGGTGAAGCGGCTCAGCCGGTCCTCACCCTGGAGTTCCTGGAGCTGGTCATCGTGGACATCCGCACCAAGGCGGTGTCCTCGGTGGAGCTCCCCCTGCCCGAGGTGACCGGAAACGCGGTGGTGGAGAAGCTGCCGGTGCGGATCCAAGCCAAACGAGCCGATCTGGCCCCCCTGAACCTGTTCTCCACCCGGGCTTCCTGGAGCGTCAACGCGTCGGCCCGCCAGGTGACGGTGGTGGTGGATTTTGGCACTCCCATGACCGTCACCGCGGTGCTGGTGGACAACTCCCAGACCGACAACAAGCCCCTGCGGGTGTTTCGAGTCACCCCCTGGACAGGCACTGCCTTCGCCAACTCCCCCATGTACCCTCCCGGCTCTGCAGTGTGGAGTGATCCGGGACCGGGGGTGACGGTGCTGGCCTCCCAGGTGACCTTTGCGGCCCCCTCCCATGCGGCGGCGGCGGTGCTGAGGTCCGAGGTGCGAACCGAGAGGCTGAAGATCGAGCTCATCTACGAGGGGAGCGAGCCCGGCAAGGTCCCCGCCCGGTTGGCGGTGCAGCTTCCCGACGCCCCGGCCGACCTGGAGCTGCGCCTGGGAACGACGGTGGTGTGGCGCCAGGCTGGCCCCTTCTCTTCGGGGGGAACGGGAGCCCAGGCGGCGGCGGCGGCAGCGGTGGATGTAGACCTGGCCGAGGCCCTGAAACCCCTCACCGGAGATCCTGCTCGGACCGACCCCCTGGGCCTGCCCCTGGTTCTCACCTCCCGGGTGCCGGGAAACCTGTCCCTGACCCTTCAGGACGGAAAGATTCGCTATCTCGTCCGGCCCTCGTTGGGCCCCGAGGAGAAGATCGACCTCCTTTTTGACGCCGAGGGACAGAAGACAGCCGCCCTGACCGTGCCGGCCCCATACACCCGCCTGCATGGGGTGGGCTTCCGGGCGGTGGGAAAACCGACTCCGGAACGGATTCTTCCCCCGGTAGGACCGACGGCGGCCACCGAAGGGACCCTGGTGCTGGATGCCTGGCTGGCGGCCTGTGCCCACCTTCCCTCGGGAGATGGGCTCTCCACCCTCTTGGGGGTCCGGATCCCCCTGCAGGCCGAGGAGGGAGGAGCGGAGGCCCGGGTGGTGCTCCTTCAGGACAAGGACGGCCAGCCCGGCGACCCCCTTCCCGGCGGCGCCAGCCTCCCCCAGACCCTGGAGGCGGGGGCCCTCTCCAGCGCGGACGGCTTCGTCACCTTCACGTTTGCCCAGCCGGTGCCCCTGGGGACGGGGGCTCGCCCCTGGGCGGCGGTGGTGCTGAGTCGCGGCCGGGCCCTGTGGTCGTTTGCGGCGACCTCCACCGCTCCGATCCCCTTGAGGAGCGGCCCTCCCAGCGGCCCGTGGGGTTCCCTGCCCACCCTTTTTCAGGTGAATTCCCAGTTCAATGGGTTGGGAGGGAGGCTCCGGGTGGTGGGACTCCCCGCCGAGGAGACGCCCATTTCTCCTTTCACGGTGAGGGTTTCGGGAACCTCGGCCGGCGATGGGATCCCGGTCACGCCCACCCCCAAGGGGGTGAGGATCGACCCCCCTCCCTGGTCTTCTCCGGTGACCCTCAGCGGGCCCTCGGGGGGAGGCACCGTCACCCTCTCCGTTCTGGGGAGGAACCCGACCTCCCTTTCTCTCTCTGAAATCGACCTGCTGGTCAGCAAGCCCTCGAACTGACTGGAAAACCTGCACGGAGGCTTCTCGTGGCTCAAGATCCCAAAATCATCTTCCGAGAGGGGATGCGGGTAACGGCGGATCACCTCCAGCACCTGCAGGACGGCCTCCACGCCAGCATCGCCGATCTTCGCCGCACGGTGGGTCTGGGGAAGATCGCCTGGGGACTGAAGGCAGAAGGCGGAGCTCAGGTGTCGGTGACCCCGGGGGTCGCCTTTGCTCCTTCAGGGGTCCGCCTGGCGGTGGAATCAGCCCGGGGATTGCCCGCGCCGGCGGACGGCACTTCGGGACGCCTGGTGCTTCGGGCCACCAACAGCGACGACGTGGAGCTGCGGATCGCCGGCCAGCCCACCCTGATCCGGTCGGCGACGGAACTCCTGGTGGCGGCCGATGACGGTTCGGATCTGGGGCCAGATGCCCTGGTCATCGGCGTGATCAGCGGGGTGGCCGGCCAGGCGGTGGTGACCCAGGAGGACTCCTTGTTCGTGGCGGTGGGGGCCCACGGCCACACCGGGGCTCATTTCCAGGGTGGGGACGGGGCGTGGTTCTACGACGGAGTGGCCATCGCCGGTGGAGGAGAGGGGGGAGGTGGAACCGGTCCCCAGGGGGAGGTGGGCCCCATGGGTCCTGAAGGCCCTCCCGGTCCCCCCGGCGAGGCGGGGCCGGGGGGGGCTGCGGGAGAAGGGGGTCCTCCGGGTCCTCCCGGTGCCGCGGGAGAAGTCGGCCCGGCGGGAGTGGCTGGCTCCCCAGGTCCCATGGGTCCCGAAGGTCCTCAGGGGATCATCGGTCCGGAAGGCCCTCCCGGTCCCCAGGGTCCTCCCGGTCCCCCCGGTGCTGCGCCCGTGGACGCTGCCGGCGGAGAGCCGGTGGTGTCGGTTCCCGGCCCGGAAGGTCCTCCGGGTCCTCCCGGCCCTGCCGGGGTTCAGGGCCCCCAAGGCCCCCAGGGCCCCCAAGGGAACCCGGGGTCTCCCGGGGAAGGGGGCCCCCGAGGGGAGAGAGGGTCCCAGGGGGAACCCGGCCCCGCCGGGGAGAGGGGTCTCCCGGGAGAAGCGGGGGCCTCTGGAGAAAGAGGTGCCCAGGGAGAGGCGGGGACGCCTGGGGAACGAGGTCCCCGGGGGGAGGCGGGCGCTCCGGGGGAGAGAGGTCTTCAAGGGGAAGCGGGCGCTCCGGGGGAGAGAGGTCTTCAAGGGGAAGCGGGCCCCGCCGGGGAGAGGGGTCGCCCCGGGGAACCCGGCCTTCTCGGGGATCGGGGCCCTCAAGGGGAAGCGGGCGCTCCGGGGGAGAGAGGTCTTCAAGGGGAAGCGGGCGCTCCGGGGGAACGAGGTCTTCAAGGGGAAGCGGGCGCTCCAGGGGAACGAGGTGCACAGGGAGAGGCGGGCGCTCCGGGGGAACGAGGTCCCCGGGGAGAGGCGGGCGCTCCGGGGGATCGGGGCCCTCAAGGGGAAGCGGGCGCTCCGGGGGATCGGGGCCCTCAAGGGGAAGCGGGCGCTCCGGGGGACATGGGCCCTCCCGGCTCCCTCCCCCCTCTTCCTTGTGTGGTCCTCCTGGAGGGAATGGACTGGCAGGGTGCCCTGGACGGGCTCCCTCGCCGGGAAGCGGTGGAGATCTGCTTCGGCCCCGGCACCTTCAAGGCGGATCGCCCCGCGGTTCTGTCTGGCTTCACCTCGGTCAAGCTCACCGGAGCCGGAGCCGGCACCCGCCTCATCGGACCGGACCTGGAAACGGTCCTTCTCATCGAGGGCTGCCCGGAGGTTCGGGTCCGGGATCTGTTCATCGCTTCCGGCAGAGCGGGGGGGCCGAGGACCCACGAGTCTTTGGCAGGAGCCCTGACCCTGCGAGGGTGCGGCAGCGTCCTGGTGGAATCGGTGACCGCCCGCTGCGGGGTCTCCGACCGGCGCTCTGCCGCCTGCATCACCATTCACAATCCCCAAGGGGAAGACGGCACCGCCCCCGCTGACACCTCCGCCCGGGTGCGGGGCTGCACCCTCCTGCCTGCCGAGCACCAGGTGGGCCTCCTCCTCATCAACGTGAGGCGGGTCTCGGTGGTGGACAACCGGGTGGAGGGGCAGGAACGACCTGCCGGAACCTCCCCCCTGGCCCCCCTGGATCGCTCGGTGGCGCTGCGGGCCCGCCTTCGCCGGGTGCTGTTCGCCCGCCTTCGCATCGGCGTAAAATCCTCGGGGGAGCAAGGGGAGGGTCTGGTCGGTTCCTCCATGGGGGGGCGCCCGATATCCTTCCACACCATGCCTTCCCTGGTGGAGCCCTGGGCCCTGTTCCTCCGCCGCCATCCCTTGGGAGATGGCGCGTCGGATCGGGACATCGCTCGCCATCTTCGCCGCCTCGCCAATCAGTTGCTCCTTTCCCAGGGAACGGCCTCTGGCGCCGACCCCGCCTTTGCTTCCTGGATGAAGGAAGTGGCCGAAGAGATGCCCAGGCCGGCAGATGGGGGGATCGTCGTCGGCGGAGTGGCTGCCGATGAGGTGCGAATCACCGACAACACCCTCTCGGATGTGCTTCGGGGAATCCATGTCGGATTGAGCCGGTCTCCCACGGCTGCTGATCCTGGGATAGGGATCCTTCGCAAGCTCCGCACTCTGGCGGTGGGGCGAGTCCACATCGCCGGCAACTCGGTGAGGGTGGTGGTGGGAGTCGATGGGGTAGGAGAGAGACACGGGGTCTTCGTGGGCACCGTGGTCAGCGCCGAGGTCTCCAGCAACCTCTTGGTGCTGCGTCGGGTGGGGGAGGCGGCGACCTCCCGCCGCGTAGAGGGAATCCGGATCTTCGGCCAGCTCGGCCCGTTGGTGCTGGTCCAGGGAAATCATCTGGTGGGATTCCCGGTGGGCATCGCCGTTCGTCCCCTGGGGACCCTCCAACGGTCCCGGGGGCTGTGGCGGGTGGCCGCCAACGTGGCCTCCGGGGCGGAGGTTCGCGTGGAGGCGCCGGAATCGGTGGAGCAGGCCGACAACCATGGTTGACACCTCTTCCCCGAGCGGTCATCCTGGTCCGGCACATCGCCCCTGCTGGTGCAGCGCTTCCATTCAGGACGCGGAGGGTTCGAGTCCCGCGATGTGTACTTCAGAGCCTCCTTCGGGGGGCTCTTTTTTGTCCTCCGTTGAGAAATTCTCCTGGAATATCCAACGGTTTTCCCTGGGACGGGCGCGGGGGCGAGCCCGAGCACCGTGGGGATTCCTGCCCGGCCCCCGTCCTCTCTTCTCCATCTTCCTCCCTCCCCTTCCTTCGCTGAGGAGGTTCGGGTCCTTCCATGCCTGATCCCTTTGAGCTCGATCCCGAATTCAGCCCTGGCGAAGCCCGAGAAGGGAGGGACGGGGCCTCCATCCATCTCCTGGGCCTGGCGGATTCCACCTTCCAGAGCGAGGTGGTGGGGCCCGCCACCGCGTTTGCCCGGGCAGCGGCAGCGGACGCTCCCCAGCGTCCCTGGTATACGGCAGGGGCGGCCAGCATCTCGGGGAGGGTGAGGGCCCTGGTGCAGGATCCCGGAAATCCTCGCCGCTTCTTTGCCGGACTGGCCCGGGGAGGGGTGTACCGCAGCGTGGACGCGGGCGACAACTGGGACCCCTGCGGCTGGCCCGAGGACACCTTCTCGGTGGGCTCCCTGGCCCTGGCCCCCTCCGACGCTCGAGTCCTCTACGTGGGAACCGGAGAGCCCGGGGCGCCGGGAGGAGGGGGCCTGCGTCGTTCCTTGGATGGGGGAGAAACCTTCTCCACCCTGGTGAGCGGCCTCCCTGCCACCCCGCCGGGGGGAGCGGCCCCCGCGGCCGACCCCGGCTCTGCGGATCACTACTTCGGCCTGGCGGTGGATCCCCTTCACCCCTTTCGATTCTGGACCGCCAGCGACCGGGGCTTGTGGCGGTATGAGCCCAATCGCGCCCGCTCCCCCCGTTCCCGAGATCCCATCCTCAATCCCCGGGACGCCCGGGGCGCGTTCTCGGAAGAATCCCTGGGAGGAAACACCGGGCAGAACATCACCGACATCCTGTTGACCGTCGATCCCACCGAGAAGGCTCCAGTGGCCGGGCGAGAGCGCAAGCGCCTGGTGATCTGGGTGGGAGTGGCGGGGAGGGCCTTTGACAACGCCGCTGCCGGGGCCCTCATCGGGGTGTACCGGGGGGTGTTCGATCGAGACCATCCCGGCGCTGCCATCGCCTTCACCCAGCAGAACCTGGGGGCCGGATACACCCTCCCGGCGTTTCCGGTAGGGGGCCGGCACTACAATCGCACCCGTCTGGCGGCGTCCCCCAGCAATCCCAAATTCGTCTACGCCGTGGTCCAGAATGGTATCACCGATGCCATCCAGGGCATCTTCCAGACCACCGACGGTGGAGCCACCCCCTGGACCCAGGGGGCCGTCCCCGATCCGGGGGGCCAATCCTGGGCGGCCTTGGCCATCGCCGTCCATCCTCGACTCCCCCGGACGGTGGCGGTGGGGTGTCTGGACATCTACCTGTCGGTGAACGGGGGGGGCAATTTCAACCAGCTCCTCAACTGGCTCCAATATGATCGGGGAGATCGGGCCCAACACGCTGATCAGCACGCCCTGATCTTCGACGCCTCCGATCCCAACCGTCTGTGGGCCGGAAACGACGGAGGGATCTCCATGGCCCGGAGCTATCTGGCTGTGCCCGCGGTCTCTCCCTTTTGGAGAAGACGGAGCCATGGACTTTTGGGTTGTCAATTCAACTATTTGGGAGTGAGTTCCATTTTTCCTTCGGTGTGGGGAGGAGGAATGCAGGACAACGGGACCTTCGTCAGCTTCAGTGGTGGATCCTGGACCCACATCTCCGGCGGGGATGGGGGCTCGGTGGTGTTTGACGGCGGAAACCCCCGGCGCATCTACACCAACTTCCAAAGCGGCATGAGCCCCGGGGGTTCGTCCCCGTTCTGCGGGATCCTCAATTGCGAACCGGTGTTGCCAGGCACCCCCCTCCCTCCCAACGGGGGCCTGGGGCTGGGGGGGTTGAACATGCATGCCCCCTGGCAAAGCATCAGCCCTTCGGCGCCGGAGCTGGGGGCTCCCCCTGCCAGCACCGTGGAATATTGGAACCGGAAGCTGGCTCCCCCCGCCGCTCCTCCCACCGACCTCTTCGTGGGGTACATGGTCCACCCCCAGGCCGGCGAAGTGATGTCGGCCCAGACCGGCGCCGCCTTCCACCTGACCGGCCTCCCCGCTGCCCCGGTGTGGACCCAGGTGTGCCCCCTCCCGGCCAGCCCCGCCCTGATCTCCACCAGCGCCGCGACCCCTGAGATCAGCGCCCTGGCCTTTGCTGTCCCTCCTGACAACCTCACCGATCGGTGGGTGGGGACCGATCAGGGGCAGTTGTTCGTCATGCGCTCGGGGGCGCCTCCGGCCATCCCCGTCCTGGCCGCCTATACCGACGTCACCGCCAACCTCCTGGCCGCCCTTCCCGCCGGAGTGGTCCCCGCAGCCACCTCCGCCCTGGGCCTGGTGGGCAAGAGGATCTCCTGCGTTGCCGTTCACCCCCTCAACAAGCACTACATCGCCGTGAGCCTGGCCGGGGACGGCGGTTGGAACGCCATCAGCGCTCAGGGGAGGGTCCTCCTCAGCATCGACGCGGGCATGACCTTCGTGGACATCTCGGGGAGGGATGGAACCACCGCCGCCAATCGACCCCGTCCCATTCCTCCCGGTCCCGTCTCCTGCCTGTGCTTCGATCCCACCCGCACCGCCAACCAGTCCCAGATCCTCTACATCGGCACCGTGGTGGGCGTGTGGAAGATGGAGGCCCTGCCCCGGGCGGATCTCCCCGCCGGCACCGCCATTCCCGCGGTCCCCGCTGACTGGAAGAGCTTTGGAAATTGGACGGCCATCGCCGCGGGAGATCCCCGGGTCGGCCAGATGCCTCGAAACCAGCTCCCCATGACGGTGATCAACCACCTGATCCCGGTGTCCTACCCCCGCCAACCGGCCGCCTCCGATGTGGCCCGGGACCCTTATCCCACCGCCGTTCGTCACAAGCTGAGGGCGGGCACCTATTCGAGGGGAGTGTGGGAATGTGACCTGGATTCCAATCCTGCCAACCCTCCCCGGGAACGCCTGTTCATGCGCCAATACGTCGTAGAAGACGGCATGAGCTATGCTCGGCCCACCCTGGCCATTCTCAACGGCACTCCGTTGACCTATCCCTGGCAGTGGGATGGAGACCCTCGCTTTCCCGCTGTCTCCTCCCCCATCATCGCCCCGGCCATCACCAACGGTTCGGTCCCCCTGGTGGCCAACCGCGCCTATGACCTTCGCACCGACTCGGGGGATCGCTTCAACGCGGCGGAGAGGGTGGACGGGGTGGAGTTTGACGAGGACATGCAGGTGGAACCCCTGACCCCCGCCGAGCCAGCCTTTGTCTACGTTCAGGTCCACAACCGCGGGGTGGAGGCAGCCCGGGACGTCACCGTTCACCTCTTCTACGCACCTTTGGGCATGGCGGCGGCCGCCCCCGTCACCAACGCCTCCGACGAAGGAGTCCCTGACCTTCCCGCTGATTTCTGGGCCCACTTCACCGACGCCGACCTTCCGACGGGGGATTGGCGGAAGGCGGGGACGGCCCAATCCCTGAGCTTCATCCGACCCCTGGAGCCGGAGGTGGTGCGCTTCGTATGGCAGCCCCCGTCCCGCCTGGGGAACCACTCGGTGGCCCTCCTGGCGGTATGCTCCAGCCCTCGAGATCTCATCACCACCGCGCCCCTGCCTCCCACCGACATCGATGATCTGGTGTTCAACGAGAGGAGGGCCATCCTGCGAGTCGTTCCCGTCAACGGGGTCGAGGTGTATATCCGAGACGGGGTGGACGACCGGGGAGGGCGAGGGGCGGTGGTGTGGGGAGGAAGGAGTCCGGATCTGGCGGTGGTCAGAGCCCCTCCTGCGGACATGGGGGCGGAGTTTGGAAATCTCGCCGATCCCCGCACCCAGGATGGGGTCAGCGCTGCGGGCCCCAATCTGGTGTACGTCCGGGTATGGAACCGCCAGACGGACGTGGTGCAGGTGAACGTGACCCTGTATTGGGCCCGGGCCTCCCTCCCCATCGATCCCACCGACGCCAACCGCCAACCTGTCCTTCATTCTCAGTGGACGGCGGTGCCTGCCAACGCCGCGGTCCTTCCCCTTTCCATTCCTGCCGAGGGAAACGCCTTGGCCGACTTCACCCTGCCGGCCATTCCCGACCCCGACACGGCAGCGGGCACCCCCTACAAGGCCATCTTCCTGGCGGCCCTGGTGGAGCCGGTGCCACCGGGGGCCACCGCCCTGCCCGATCACACCAAGGTGACCGACGTGGACTCGTTCTGGAGCTTCTTCCGGGCCTGGAGGGACGCGGGGAGGGCGGCGTTCCGGGCGGTGCGGTACCTCCCTTGAGAGAGGGGGAGCCGGGGCGGTGGAGTGAACCCCTCTACCGGGCCCCGGAGACCTCCAGGGATTCTCCCAGGATGCGCAGGCCGTCGTCGATCTGGGCCTCCGAGATCAGCATGGGTGGGGCGATGCGGAACACGTTGCCGAACATGCCCCCCTTGCCGATGAGGAGACCTCGGGCTCGACTGGCTTCGAAGACCCGAGCGGTGAGGGCGGCTTCGGGGGTGCGATCCCCCGTCGTTTCATCGACCACCAGCTCGATGGCCTGCATCAGCCCCAATCCCCGTACTTCCCCGATGTTGCAGGGGAATCGCCTCTGCAGATCCACCAGTCCAGACCGCAGCCGTGCCCCCAGGCGTTGGGAACGGCCGGGGATGTCCTCCTCGTCCATGACCTGCAAGGTGGCCTTGGCGGCGGCGGCGGACACCGGGTTGGCCCCGAAGGTGGAGATGGTCAGCCCCTTCAGGGAGGCGGCGATCTCGGGGCGGGCCATGCAGTTGCCCATGGGCATGCCGTTGGCGATTCCCTTGGCCATGGTGAGGATGTCGGGCTGAACGTTCCAGTGCTGATGACCCCAGAACTTGCCACCGGTGCGTCCAAATCCGGTCTGCACCTCGTCAGCGATGAACAACCCTCCGTATTTTCGGGTGATTTCCACGGCGATCTCGAAATACCCCTCGGGGGGCACGACGAAACCACCCACTCCCTGCACCGGCTCGGCCAGGAAGCCGGCAATGCGCCCTTGGGTGGTGTAGCGAATGAGGTTTTCGATGTCCTTGGCACAGGCGAGGCCGCAGGAATCAGGGGTCAGCCCGAAGTCGCAGCGGTAGCAGTAGGGGGCGTGGGCGTGCTTTACCCCCGGCACCTGGGTGGGGAGGATGCGCCAGGGGGCATGGGCGGTGAGGGTCTGGGCCAGCAGGGAGCGTCCTGAGTAGCCGTTGCGAAGAGCGATCAGCTCCGATGAGCCGGTGTGGCTCATGGCCAGCATCACCGCTGTTTCGTCCGCCTCCGTCCCTGACGCGACGAAAAAGCTCTGGGTGACCCCGGCAGGGGCCCGCTCCGCCAGCATCTCCGCCAACTCCACCACCGGAGCGTTGGGGTAGAGGGTGGACAGGTGGCACAAGCGATCCACCTGGACGTGGATGGCCCGGTTGACCCTCTCCTCCCCATGGGCCAGGGACACGGTGAGGATGCCCCCGAAGAAATCCAGGTAGTCCTTGCCATCGGCGTCGGTCACCATGCAGCCTTTCGCATGGTCCACCGCCAAGGGTTCCTGGTAATACTGAAGGGTGGCCGGGAAGAGGAACTCCCTGTGTTTGTTGCGGATTTCCTGGGACGACATGAAAACCTCTGGTGCTGAAAATGAAAAGTGGCGAGTGAAGAGGAAAGAAAAGAGGTCAGCGAAGAAGCTCGCCGGCCCCCGCCCTCTTGATGAACCGACCGCCTCCCCGGGTCTCCAGGGTGCCCTTGTGGACCACCACCCGCCCCCGGGAGATGACCGTCTCCGACCAGCCCTGAACCTCTCGCCCCTCATAGGCCGAGTAGTCCACCCGCATGTGGTGGGTCAGGGGGTCGTTGACCGAGATGGTCCGCTTGCGGTCGGGGTCGAAGATCACCAGGTCGGCGTCGGAGCCCACGGCAACGGTGCCCTTTCTGGGGAAGAGACCGAAGGTCTTGGCCGCCGAAGTCGAGGTCAGTTCCACGAAGCGGTTGAGGGACAGGCGTCCCTCCACCACTCCGCCGTGATACATCAGGCTCAGGCGGTTTTCGACCCCGGGAGCGCCGTTGGGAATGCGGGTGAAGGAGTCCCTGCCCAGATCCTTCTGACCGGAGAAGCAGAAGGGGCAGTGATCGGTGGCCACCGCCGACAGATCCCCAAAGCGGAGCCCCTGCCACAATGAATTCTGGTTCCATTTTTCCCGCAGGGCCGGGGTCATCACCCATTTGGCTCCCTCAAAGTCTTCCCGGTCGTACCAGGTCTGATCCAGGAACAGGTACTGGGGACAGGTCTCCGCCTGCACGTCCACCCCCCGCATCCTTCCCAGCTTCACCTGCTCCAATGCGTCATGGGAGGAAAGGTGGACGATGTACAGGGGCACTCGGGCCACCTCGGCAATGGCGATGGCACGGTGGACCCCCTCGGCCTCCATCCGGGTGGGACGGGTCAGGGCGTGCCAGCGGGGCTCGGTGTGGCCGGCCTCTACCGCCTCGCGGATGATCTCGTCAATGACGATGCCGTTCTCGGCGTGCATGCAGATGCGGGTGCCATTCTCCCCCGCCTGGCGGAAGGTGCGGTACAGGGTGCCGTCATCGACGTAGAGCACCCCCGGATAGGCCATGAACAGCTTGTAGCTGGTGATTCCCTCGTCCCGAAGTCGAGCCATTTCCGGCAGGCGGGACACCGCCATGTCGGTGACGATCATGTGGAAGCCGTAGTCAATGGTGGCCTTGCCCTCGGCCTTCTGGTGCCAGGCCTCCAAACCCTTCAGGGTGGATTCCCCCTTGGATTGGATGGCGAAGTCGATGAGGGTGGTGGTGCCTCCAAACGCCGCTGCCACCGTGCCCGAATCGAAGTCATCGGCGGAGGTGGTGCCCCCAAAAGGCATGTCCAGGTGGGTGTGGGGGTCGATCCCACCGGGGATCACCAGCCTGCCCGAGGCGTCCAGAACCCGGTCGGCAGGAACGTCGATGGAAGCGCCGATCTGGGAGACACGCTCCCCCGACACCAGGATGTCAGCGAAGTAATCGTCGGTGGCGGTGACGATTCGTCCATTCTTGATGAGGAGGGTGGAGGAAGGAGCGGTCATGGAAGGCCTCGCCGGGTGAGGAGGAGGAGGGAGATGGGAACGAAGGGGGGATGTTCAGGGAAGCTGCTTGACCAGGGAGTCGTAGGTCTCCGGCCGACGGTCCCGGAAGAATTGCCACACCTGGCGCACTTCAGCGATCTGCTCCAAGTCGCAGTCAGCGGTGATCAACTCGTCCTGATCCTCCGACGCCACCGACAGGAGGCTGCCCCGGGGATCGCAGACGTAGCTGGTGCCATAGAAGCGGCCGATTCCCCAGGGGGCCTCGGTGCCCACCCGGTTGGAAGCGGCCACGAAATATCCGTTGGCGACGGCATGGGCGGGCTGCTCCAATTTCCAAAGATACTGGGACAGTCCGGCTACGGTGGCGGAGGGGTTGAACACGATCTCGGCGCCGTGAAGCCCCAGGGCCCGGGCTCCTTCCGGGAAGTGGCGATCGTAACAGATATACACCCCCACTTTGGCGTAGCGGGTTTGGAAGACGGGATATCCCAGGTTGCCAGGCTTGAAGAAATACTTCTCCCAGAATCCCGAAGTCTGGGGGATGTGGTTCTTGCGATAGATCCCCAAGGTGGTGCCGTCGGCGTCCAGGACCACCGCAGTGTTGTAGTACACCCCTGGCATGGCCTCTTCGTAGATGGGGACGATGATGGCCATCTGGTACTTGCGGGCGTAGGGTCGCATCCTCTCCACGGTGGGTCCGTCGATGGGTTCAGCGGCCCGATACCAGCGCTTGTCCTGGGAAGGGCAGAAATAGGGACCGTTGAAGATCTCCTGAAGCCCGAGGATCTGGACCCCCTTCTCACCGGCAGACTCAATGAAGGGCAGATGCTTCTGGAACATGGCCTCCTGGATTTCACTGACCGGGAGGGACTCGTCATTGACGGGGTTGCTGGCTTGGATGAGGCCGACGCGAACGATACGGGGCATGGGAGACTCCTGTGCAGGGAAAGGAATGGAAGGGGCGATTCCTCAGTAGATTCGGGAAGTTCGCGCTCCTCCTCCGTGGTTGATGTAGACGGTCTTGCTCTCGGCGAAGAATTTCCAGGCGTCGGGCCCCATCTCCTTGGGCCCTACCGAGGTGGACTTGGTGCCCCCGAAGGGAAGATGCCCCTCTCCTCCCACGGTGGGGGCGTTCACCTGGGTCATTCCCGTTTCCAGATGGCGCACGCAGTGGAAAGCCCGATGGAGGTCTCGAGTGAACACCGAGGAGGTCAAGCCGAACTCGACGCTGTTGGCGGCGACGATGGCCTGGTCCACCGTGCCCACCCGGATGACGGAGAGGAAGGGCCCGAAGATCTCCTCCCGAGCCACCCGGGCGTGGGGGGAGACCTCATCAAAGACGGTGGGGCCGGGGAAGAATCCGTGACGAAGATTCCCCTCCACGAGCCGTTGTCCTCCAAAGGCGAGGCGAGCCCCATCGCTTTCGGCGATCTGGCGAAAGGACAGCACCTTCTCCATCTGGCGTTGGGACACCGACGGGCCCATGGTGGTGGCCG
>CAYRTW010000007.1:0-47102 GCA_964426935.1 uncultured Rickettsiales bacterium | reverse complement strand
ATGAAAACGGATGGACCCCCTTCAGGTCAGGATCCTCGGTGAGTACGTCCCCCAGAACGGCCGCCAGTTTTTCCCCGGAGGCCGGCATGTCGTGGATGCGATCCTGGATGTTGGTGGGATCGGTGGGGAGGTGAAACAACTCGCATCGCCAGCCCCCCCGAGCGCGGGGACGGGCCACCAGCTTCCAGGTTCCGTCGCTGATCCATCGATCCTTCACCGCCACCACGGCCTCTGGATAGAACTCCGGCCGTAGAAACACCCTCCCCCGGACGCCTTCAACCCCATGGGCGTCACGATGGGTCCCGAAGGAGTAGGTGGTGTGTCCTTCATCCCAGTAGTTTTCTTTGCTGAGGCCTGTCTCCCCGTACACCCACTCCGGTGGGGATTTCCCGGCGGAGAGCGCGGACCGGGAGCGGACCCGGCTCTGTCCCGTCGCTTCCGGCAAGGGGGCCACTCCCAACGCATCCAGCAGGGTGGGGGCCAGGTCCCGAAGGCTCGCCAGGGTCGGAGAGGGATGCTGCTTACCGCGTCCACCGGGAAGCAGAACGGTGGTGAGCACTCGATTTTGTCCCTCTCCATAGGGATGAAAGCCGTGATTGGGGCCCCGATACTGATAGGGCTGCCCCTCCTCAAAGAAATCTTCCCCGTGGTCTGACCACACCAGAACGAGGGTTTCTTGGAGAACTCCGGCGGCTTCCAGGGCCCCAAAGATCCTCTCCACCTGCTCGTCCAGTTCTCGCAGGCCCGCGTCGTAGAGGGCGAGGTTGTGCTCTGCTTGCGCGCGAAGCTGTTCCGTGGGATCCGCGTGCCTCCCCCCCTCAAGCTCCCCCTCCAGCGAGCCCGCAGTGCGATAGCGGTACCGTCCCTTTCCCCGGGTTCCCTTCATGCCAAACTCGTTGTAGTACGGCCAGGGAGTATCCCGAGGGGCGTGGGCGAGGCAGAGGTGAACCCCCGCAAAAAACGGTGCGGTCCTGGCGAGCTCGCGCAGGTCTCGCCCCAAGGCATCTGCGGAGGAAATAGAGGAGTAGGTTCGCGCAAAGCCTTGATTTTGCTTTAGAATTGGGAATGCAAGGTGCCCAAGTGACCGGTTGAATACAAAAAACAGGGTCGGGAAGGAAAGGGGGTAGGTGGATAGAAGCAAGTTGGCCGCGTGGGGTGGCGGCTGTCGGATCCTGTCCCATCCGTGCGCTTGAGTCATATACGAAAATCGAGAGTCATCCGTGTAAAAGAACGTTTTCCATCCTTTCTCCTGGAGATGCTTCGCCAGGGTTTTTGACCGAGGAAGCAGGGCTTCAGGCGGCGGCAGATCATCTCTGACCCCGTGCTCGTGGGGGAGGGTGCCTGCCAGAAGAGTCATCCAGGAGGGGTAGGTGCGGGCTAGAGGAGTGTAGGTCGCGTCCCACCACCATCCGTCCTTCATGCGGGCTTCCAGGTGGGGCATGGTGTCCCGCCGATAGCCATTTCGGGCGAGATGGTCCGGTCGAACGGCATCCAGACCCAGAACAAGGAGGCCGGGCCGGGCGTCAGGAAGAGAGCGCAATGGGAATGGCTCGGAACTTGGGCCCGCCACCCGCCCCGAATCTCCCCCCAGGCTCCACACCACCCCCAATCCCACACCGAGGCCCACCCCAATCCATAGACCCGCCCGCCGCTGACGCCCCCACCGGACCAGCCAGGCCACCCCGACCCCTCCCACCAGCAGCCGCGCGCACCATTCCACCCAGACGGGGGAGGCCCAATCGGTCCACCAGGGCAGGCCTTCCAAGTGTGGATACAGGCCAGGCCAGGTCAGCATGGTCCATGACGTCATGCCCAGATAGGCCATTGCCAGGGTCGCCGCCGTCCACAGGGCCTCTGCTCCTCCTCTCGGAACTCGCCCCCACAGCGCCAGATGTGCAGCCCTCCCATGCAGAGCGGCCAGACTTCCGCCAATGGCACCGATGCACAGATAGGCAACGGCCACCCTCCACCCCGCATCCCACAGAATCGCCCGCACCCAATCCCGCCCCTCCCCAGACTCCCCGAAGCGAAGCAGGGTTCGGGATAGCTGGGGGCTGGAAACCCACGAATCCCAGACAAATACCAGTGCAAGCAGCAGCATCCCCAGCCACGCCCCCCGGCCCACCGACCGGCGGAGGGTCATGCCCGCAGCTCTCCCAAATGCTGCGGCTCCCCGTCGCTCATGGCACCGGCTTCAATCCCAAGGTCGGGCGCGGGCGGGCGGGATCCGCTGTCAGATTCCCTGCGGCGGGAGCGGAAGAGGAGGGATACGCCCCGGATGCTGCTCCCGCACTCGGGCGCGTCGCCGTGGAGCGAGAGCCCGCAGGAACATTGGGATCCATCCGTAAATTGCCATCAAACTGGGCCCCCTCCTCCATGGTCAGCACAGGTGTCAGGATGTTTCCCCGAACCCGAGCGGGAGCCTTGAGATCCACCCGGGTCCGAGCGTTGATGTTTCCCGACACATCGCCAGAAACGATGACGGTTGCCACATCGATTTCCGCGCGAATATCGGCCCCTTTGCCAATTTCCAGGACATCGTTGGTAAAGATTTCACCGCTGAATCGACCGTCGATGCGAACCCTCCCCTCAAAGGTCAGCTTCCCTTCATACACACACCCCTTTCCCAGAAAGGCGTTCAACTCACCGTTTTCCTTCATTTTTTTCCCTTCTCTCACGCTCTGAACGGCGTGTGATTTCATATTGAAGTGGCCGTTTCCCCCCTCTCGCTGGAGTCTCCCCCCGGGGTTCAAGAGCCCTCTGGCCTAAAGTCCCTCTTCAATTCGATCCACAAGTCGGGACAAATCTTCCTCCGAATAGTATTCGATGAGAAGGGTCCCCCCCCGGCCACGCCGCCCAGGCTCCACGGTCACCCGCGTTGCCAGATAACGACTGAGCCTTTCGGCGACCGACCGCAGGGCTCGAACCTCTCCCTCCACCACCTCCAGAGACACCTCCACAGAAGACGAAACGGGCTTTTCTCGGAGCTTTTTGATGAGCTGCTCCGTCTGTCGGACATTCAGCTGTCGCTCCACCAGCTTCTGAAACGCCTGGCGGACAGCATCGTCGTCTTCCATGCCCAACAGAGCCTTGCCGTGGCCCGAAGAAATGACTCCCGCCGCGAGAGCATCCAGCACCTCTTCGGGTAGGCGAAGAAGGCGAAGGGCGTTGGTGATGGAGGATCTGTCCTTGCCAAGGCGTCGCGCCAATTCGTCCTGAGTGTACGAATATTCGTCGATCAGCCTCTGATATCCCTCTGCGGTCTCGATGGGGTTGAGATCCTCGCGCTGGAGGTTTTCAATCAACGCCAATTCCAGCGAGTCCCCGTCCCCATCAACATCGCGAACAATCGCCGGGATCGAAAGGAGGCCAGCTCGACCCGCCGCCCGATATCTCCGCTCTCCAGCGATGATTTCAAAACCCGTGTCCGTTCGTCGAAGGAGGATGGGTTGGATCACCCCATTAGAGCGAATGCTTTCCACCAGGCCGGTGAGGGTTCGTTCATCAAAATGCTTTCGCGGCTGTCGCGGGTTGGGGCGGATCTGATCGAGAGCAATGTGCTGCACACCCCCGGCCGGGCTCGTTCCCCCTGGGGTGCTGCCTCCCCGTGGAGAGGTTGCTTCTGGGATCAGTGAGGCCAATCCGCGGCCAAGAGAGTTCCGTTTGTTGATAGCCATGATATCCCCTCTCAGAGAGTCACCCCACAGAAAGAGTACCGCTGCGACCGAACGGCCGCAGCAGCACCGACGCCGCAAGGATAGGCGGCGGAAGAACCCCAAAAACGCAGTAACCGCAGTGTGTTACGAGTATTTCCTAGGGAACCCGTGGTGCAGTGATCCGGCCGCTCAGTGGTATTCTGTATCATGCTCTCAGATGTGCAAAGCCGCCCGGGGAGGAGCGGCCTGGCGATGAAGTAGTTCTTTGGCGAGGCGCAAATAGCTGACCGCCCCCGAGGAGCGCACGTCATAGAGAAGAATCGGCTGCCCGTAACTGGGGGCCTCTCCAAGGCGGACATTTCGGGGAATGACTGTATCGAAAACTTCCTGGCCGAAGTGTTTGCGAACCTCTTCGGCAACTTGATGGCTCAGCCGATTTCGGGGGTCAAACATGGTGAGCAGAATCCCCTCCCGGATCAGCGCAGGATGAAGCCGCTGCTGCACAAGAGCCAGGGTACGAGTCAGTTCGCTCAGCCCCTCCAGCGCGTAATATTCGCACTGCAACGGAATCAACACCGAATCTGCTGCTGTCAACGCGTTCAAGGTCAACAGCCCCAGGCTAGGAGGGCAGTCGATAAGGATGAAATCAAAGCTGTCGCGCAAACCCGCCAACCCCTCCCGGAGGCGAAACTCCCGCCTCTCCGCGTCCGCCAGCTCCACTTCCGCACCAATAAGGTCTGACGTGGCCGGAAGGACATGGAGATGGGGGATTTCGGTGCGGGTCATCTCTGGAAACCGACCCTGGCTCAACAGCTCATAGGTCGTTCCCGGGACGGCCTCCTTATCGACTCCCAGCCCGGAGGTCGCATTTCCCTGGGGATCGAGATCCACCAGCAGCACCCTCTTTTCTGCCACGGCCAGCGCCGCAGAGAGGTTTACGGCGGTCGTGGTCTTGCCCACGCCCCCCTTCTGGTTGCTGATGGCGATAACGCGGGACATGAAGCGACTCGGGAGAAGGAGGAGACAACCATTTCGGACGAAGAGCCGGCAGAATAGGGAAGGCCCGCGCCGACTTCAAGTTTTTTCCCAGAGGACGGCGCCTTCTTTCCGCCCGGGAGTTCCCCTCACCCCAGAGGGAACAGAGGGGCGCCACCCATCGACATCGTGCCCCTCCCAGGAAGATGCCGTGATGGCCCACTTCGCAGCTGGAAACCATTGCAACACGCGAGAAAGGAAGACCTCCGCAGGCCATACCGCCCGGGAGATAACCCCTGCGGCGCTTCGAGCCTCTGGGGAGCAGGTCTCGTCACTCTCCAGGCTCGGGTGAATTCGCTCCCCTTCTCCCCAGGCCCGTACTACCTCCCGTAGAAACGAGTACCGCTTTCGTCGCGGTTCCAGCAGATGCCAGGCGGCGTTGGGACGAACCAGGGAAGCTGGAAACACGGTGATCCCGTTACCGGTACCCACATCCGTTACCACAACCTTCCCGGGCGGGATCATATCCCCCAAAACCAGACCGCTCGCCAGAGCGGACGAAAGGGATGCACTATCGGTCCAGCCGGTAAGATTGATCCGGCCTTGCCAGCGCAGGAGAAGTTCCAGGTATACGAGCAGCTTCTTCCTTCCCTCCCCAGAAACCTCTCTCCCACCGCTCTGGGCATGCATCCGCAGCGCATCCTCAATCACCTGAGAAGTATCGAGAACCCCCCTTGCTGCTGTTGGGTCTTGTCGTCGTCCCATATCCCGTCGCCGCTACAAATATGTTCCACGGGGAACATTCCCTCCCTGGAGGGGCTCGGCGGTGACCGCCCTTCCGCCTCGCTATTCCGAACTTCCTTTTCGAGCCGCCGGAAAGATCTGCATTCTCTTGAAGTGCCCCTCTCCGACGCTCTCGGAAGAGACCCCTTCAATCTTTGAGACTTCCATATGTACGATTCGACGCTCATACGAGTTCATGGGCCGCAGTGTGACGGCCTTTCGGAAACGTCGGGCTTCATGGGCTGCGTCCAACGCCATTTCTCGAATTCCCTCTTCTCGCCTCTCTCGATAGTCTTCCACATCCACCGTCACTCGGAGATCGGGATCCACGCGCTGCCCCGCCTTGGACACCAGATGTTGAAGGGCTTCGAGGGTCCTGCCATCCCTGCCGATCAAGAGGTTTCCATCTTGTTCGGATTGAATGGATAGACTCAGCTTCCCCTCATGCAATTGGGTCTGCACCTCCCCTTCGATCCCTGCCCGCTGAAGAAGCCCCCCCAAGAAGTCTCGGCCGAACGCCAGGGCTTGAACAACGCGGGGATCCTTTCGGCGCACCTCCATGCGGATGGTGCTTGCGCCGGACCGGAGGTGTTCCCTGTCCAGGGTGTATTCGATTTCCTCTCGGGTCACCCCCCACTGAGAGCACGCTTCCCGGAGGGCCTGTTCCACGGTTTCGCTTTCGATGTTCAACGATGTCCTGGTTTCGTTCATTGTTTCTTTCGTCCTCTCCAACGCCTCTCATGGAAGCGGGCGCGTGTGATGGGAGTCGTGTTGGGTCAGGCTGCTGCTTCCTGGGTTGGAGGGGTGGTGGTGCCCCTCTGGACATACCACTGCTGCGCCATTCTCAACACCGTGCTTACGAAGATGTACAGAACCAATCCCGCCGGCATGGGAAACATCAACACTCCAAAGATAAGGGGCATGTACCGCAAGACCGCTGCTTGTGCGGGATCCTGTCCTGGAGGAATGGGGGTCATGCGTTGCTGAAGAACCATGGCCACCGTCAAGGACAGCGGGAGGGCTCCAGTAGGATCCTTCTGGGTCAGGTCACAAAAATATAGAAATTGGCTGTGATAGAGCTCAATGCTGTGCCAAAGGACTCGATAGAGTGCAAACCAGATTGGCATCTGGATCAGAATCGGAAGGCACCCTCCCAGGGGATTGACCTGATGTTGACGATAGAGTTGAATCACCTCCAGATTCATTTTCTCTCGATCTTCTTTGTACAACTCCCTCAATTCATTGATGCGGGGTTGAAGAACCTGCATCGCCTTCATGCTCTTATAGGACCGTTGATCCAGAGGAAATACCGCCAGTTTGACAATGACCGTGAGAAAGATGATGGCAAGCCCCCAGTTTGCCACCACCCCGTGGAGGGTTCTAAGGAGCCACAACAACGGCCTCGCAAACGCTCCAAACCATCCGAAATCCACGGCATCTGGGAGACCCATTCCCGCTTCCTTGAGTTCTTCAAGATCCTTCGGGCCCATGTATACGGCCAGATTTATCTTTCTTACCCCGCCAGGAGGCAAGGATGACGAAGGAAGAGTCGTCCCTGAGTAATATTCGTGCCCTGGTTCCCCGTTGGCATTTTGAAGATTTCCTCCGATGAAACTCCCTCCCTGCTCTCCCTGGGGGGCCACAACGGTAAGGAAATAGTTGTCTCCCATTCCTACCCAGGTGACCGGTCCCTCTGCCGTCTGCCGTCCCTTTTTGTCCAGTTTGCTGGGCTCAAACAGCTCCAGAGTCCCCCCGACCATTCCATAGGGCTTGCGAACGAGGTCATACTGCCCCGCATCCTGGTACTCCACGACATCCACCACTCCAACTCGTGGAGACACCGAGATGGGTGTTTCTCCCTTGTTGGTAGCAGTGACACTCATGTTCATCCGATAGCGATTTCCCTGCTGGCTTTGATCCGGCACTTTCCAGGAAGTGACCACTTCCAGATTTCCTTCGATTCTCCGGAACTCCACCCCTCCCGGCCCACTCTCCGTCACTTCCTCTCGGGGAGGAGTAGAGGACGGAATGTCATCCTGAAACCAGGACCGGATCCCGCTCCCTTGGGTGCGATTGAACACATCCATTGGATCTTCTTCCGAGCAACTGAGGGGAGAATTACCACACGTTCCACGTACACACCCGATCACATAGTCCACGATCCCCGCCAGACGAGACGGGCGATCGTACCGGCCCAGCAGAACGTCGGTGGGGCCTCCTCCTTCGTTGGAGAAGGTCCCCGTCCACTCCTTCCCCTCCAATGAAACCGTCTGAACGCCGATGGCCGGTGCCGACGATGACATTTCTCCGCTTTCTGGGGAGGGAGACCCAGGAACTTCCTTCGTGGGAGGCTGAAGAGCCGCAGGCGAAGATGGGGAAGATTCTGGAGCGCCTCCCTTTTCTTCAGTGGCCTCTCTCGTTTCTTCTCCCTCTGAACTCTGAGATGGAGCAAACAACGCCTGGTAGGCCCACAAGACCCCCATGCTGAGGACCACTGCCAGAAGGAGTCTCTTTTCACTGTCCATGGTTGGGGAATTTCCTGTCACTACCTGAATTTCTCCTCAGGAGGGGGAACGGGGTCGAACCCGCCTGGATGGAACGGATGGCAGCGGAGCAACCTCAATACCGTCAGTCCACTTCCCTTCCACACGCCAAATCGCAGCAGACAACCGATGGCGTAATGGGAACAGGTCGGTTCAAACCGACATGCGGGGGGGAGCAGAGGAGAAACGAATCTCTGGTATCCACGGATGAGGAAAACAAGGAGGTTGCGGGGGGCCATGGCAGATCAGGTGGGGGAGATTCGGGGACGAAGAGAACCTCCCTGGCGATTGAGAAAATCAATCACGGGGAGGAGTTCTTCCCAGATTTGCTTGCTCTCCATCTCGCCGCTTCCTGGGTAAGCGATGACCACCCACTTCCACGCCCCCCGAAGGCGTCCCCAATGCAGGCGAAAGAACTCCCTCACCCGGCGCTTGACTCGATTCCTGATCACCGCCTTCCCTACTTTTCGACTGACGGTCATTCCCAACCGGGAACCCTCCTCCACAGGAGACGGGTAATAGAGAACAACAAAGTGGGGGGTGCGGAACCGTTTCGCCCTTCCTCCCAGAAAGCGAAATTCGCCGGTCCGTCGGATCCTGCGTTGGGGAGGAAGGCCATGTTCCACAGTGATCAGCCTTCTCCCGACTCCCAGCCCTCCTCTTTCCAGGACTCCAAGCTCTTCTCCTGCGCTCTCCACCAGAGGAGGATCGGCTGGGGGCCAGAAAGCGAGATTCTCTCTCCCGTAGGCTTTCCTGCAGGAGAAGGGAGTCAAGTCTCCTCAATTCTTCTTGGTGCGAATCGACGGGGCGAGGCGCTTCCGCCCCTTGGCCCTGCGGCGGTTGATCACCAACCTGCCGTCCTTCGTTCGCATCCTCACCAGAAACCCGTGCGTCCGTTTGCGGGACACGTTGGAGGGCTGGAAGGTTCTTTTCATCGTCTTCTCCGTTTAGGGAAACCCGCTTCCCTCAAGTCAGAGAGGAGGGGGATAGAAGTTTGTCAGGGCAAGGCCCTTTACCGGAGGTGAGGCCTGCGCGCACCTCCGGAAGGCGCGGGAGTGTATATATGCCGACCCACGTTGTCAAAGAGGTCCGTCCGATCCCCCCCTTCCTCCTGCTTGCCTGCCTCCCTCTCCTGTTGATAGGCTACCCCCCGGTGGATGGATGGGGCTACCCTTTCTCCCGAGTCCCCTTGCAAGGTAGATATGTCCAGTCCGTGGGAACGCGCTGTTGCCTCGATTGAAGCCAAGTTGGGTCCCTCGACGATGGACACCTGGTTTCGGCACATTCGATTTGTAGGTATTCAAGGGAACATCTGCACCCTGACGGTCCCCAACCTCTACTACATCGATTGGATTCGGGACAACTACACCAGGCTGATGGAGGAAGAGCTTGAGAAGGAGGTGGGTAGAAAACTCTCCCTTTCGTTCTCCACCGCCGACCCCCTGGATGAAACCCCTCCTTCAGATTCCTCCTCGGAAGACAGCTTGGAGTTTCCTGGTCACTTCCGACTGAATCCCTCGCAGACATTCGAAAACTTTGTTGTAGGTCCCTCCAACCAGTTCGCCCACGCAGCTTCGCTAAACGTCTCTTTGGCCCCCGCTCGAAACTACAACCCTCTTTTTCTCTTCGGGGGCGTGGGGCTTGGCAAAACTCATCTCCTGAATGCAATCGGCAACCGCATTCGCAAAGCCTCCCCAAAATCCCGGGTTGTCTACCTGTCTGCGGAAGAGTTCATGAACGAGATGATCAACTCCCTCAGATATGAGCGGATGGAAGAGTTCAGGGAAAAGTATCGACAGCGCTGCGAAGTCTTGCTGGTAGACGACATCCAGTTCCTGGAGGGCAAGGACCGTACTCAGGAAGAATTCTTTCATACTTTCAATAGTCTTCACGCCTCGGGAAGACAGATTGCCGTCACCAGCGACAAAAAACCCAAGGACATTGGGGGCATGGAAGAGAGGCTCCGCACCCGGTTTGAATGGGGCCTTATTGCCGACATTCAACCTCCCGAGATGGAGACCCGAGTCGCCATCCTCAAGAAGAAGGCCGACGCAGAGCAGATCCGTCTTCCCGATGACGTGGCCCTTTTCATCGCCAGTCAAATCAGCGCCAATGTTCGAAAGCTGGAAGGAACGCTGACCCGTCTTATTGCCCTTTCCTCCTTCCACGGAGAAGCCCTGACCGTGGACTTCGCTCGACGAGTCCTCTCAGGCTTTGCCGACCGTCCTTCCGAAGGGCCCCCCTCCATCGAGCGGATTCAAGAAGCCGTGGCCCGTTTCTTCAACCTCAAGGTGACAGACTTGAAGGGTCAGCGACGCACCAAGATCCAAGCCCTTCCCCGCCAGATTGCCATGTACCTCTGCCGAAAGCACAGCAACAGTTCCTTTCCAGAGATCGGGGACCGCTTTGGAGGAAGGGACCACTCCACCGTCATTCATGCCTTTCGAAAGATTGAAAGCGATCTCCTCCACGATGAAGATCTTCATGGAAAAATTTCGACCCTTGAAAGAAATCTACTCGGATGAGCCTTCACAGAATCAACAAGGATCACATGGGGAAAAGCTGGGGATTGTTCTGTGGATGGTCTGTGGATAAATCCTCTTTTCTTTCCCCCTTCTCTTATCCACAGCTTTTCCTTAGAAAGGACCCTGAGTTACCCACAGCTTTTTCTTCATCTTTATCAAAGACTTATCCCTTCTTTCCAGATATCCACATCCCCTACTGTTGTTTCTAGAACAATCATAAACCCCCTTCCTTCACAAGAACAGAAGAGCGCACCCGGGAGAGCCTCATGGAACTGCATATTGCTCGTGACGAATTGAGCCGCGCCCTTGGCAAGATCCAAGGAATCATCGAAAAGCGAAGCACCAATCCCATCCTCTCTCACGTGTTGCTGAGAGCGACTTCGTCAGGCCTTCGAATCGTCGCGACGGACACGGAGGTTTCCTTTGTGGGAGACTACCTGGCTGCAGTCAAGACAGAAGGAGAAGTGGCTCTTCCCGCTCGTCTTCTCCATGACATCGTTCGTGCCGCCGCAGGGGATTCTCTTCACCTTCAGATGCACGATTCGGCCACTCTGGAGATGGTGATTCGAGTGGGAAGGTCTCGGTTTCAACTTCGGGGGATGAACGCTCAAGACTTTCCTCCCGTTGTAGAGTCCCTGCCCTCTCCGGGATTTCTGGTTACCTCAGAATCTCTGAGAGAGTTGGTGGAGAACACCTTGTTTTCCATCAGCGCCGACGAAACCCGGACCGGGTTGAACGGGGCTTGCGTTCAGAGTGTGGAGGGATGGAACGGTTCTCAGTGTGTTCGAATGGTCAGTACCGATGGGCATAGGCTGAGCCTCTGTGACCGCCCTTTTCAGGGGAATTTTGAGGCTCCCCCAGGTCTTCTTCTTCCTCGGAAGGGTATGGGGGAGTTGCGAAAGCTGTGCGATGAAGCGGAATCCCTGTTTGAAGTGTACTTCGGGCCTCGCGAGGCGGTGTTTCGCAGAGGTTCTTTGACGTTCTCCATGCGTCTCCTGGAGGGGGAGTTTCCGGATTATCCTCAGGTGATTCCCGAGTCTTGGAAGACGAGGGTGGTCGTGAATCGAGCCTCCCTTGCTGATGCATTGAGGAGGGTGAGTCTGCTCAGTTCCGACAAAGGGAGCAGCGTTTCCATGAAGGTGGAAGATGGGCTCTTGCATCTGGATGCCAGGCAAACCGAACAAGGATCGGCCACGGACGAGGTGGAAGCTCAGGTAGAGGGAGCAGGACTGGAGATCGGGTTCAACGCTCGGTACTTTCTGGAAGTACTTACCGTGATGAACGACGAGGCCGTGATCCTGGAGTTTGGTGACAGCCTTCTTCCATGCCTGGTCAAACCGGTAACTGGGGGGGACAGGCTGTTTGTGGTCATGCCGGTGAGGCTGTGAGCGTGCCGAAAAGGTGAAGAACAGTGAGGTTGAAAGATTTTTCTTTGCGCTACGCACCTTCCCAAAATATTTGATTTTCCGTGCGGCTTCATCGGCTCCAACTACGAAATTTCCGCAACTGGGAAAAGGTGGATCTCTCTTTTGAGGGGGAATTCAATGTTTTTCTGGGAGACAATGGGGTTGGAAAAACCAATCTCTTGGAGGGGATGTTCCTTCTGGCAACCCTGAAGAGTTTTCGGGGAGCGATTAATCGCGAGTTGATGAGGGAGGGGAGCGGCTCCACCGAGATAGAGGGGGAAGTGAGTCAAGGGGGCCTGGAAAGGCGATACAGCTTGATGATTCATGGGAGTTCGGGAAAAAAAGCGAGGATGGATGGAAAGGCTCCCCGAACTCTCGGAGAGTATTTCACTGGCATCAAAGCTGTCTGTTTTACTCCGGAGGACGTTGTGGCCATTGCTGGCCCACCCTCGGGGAGAAGGAGTCTTCTCGACCGGGGTGTCTTTGATCTGGACCCATCCTACCTGGCTCTGGCGCGGGCGTATGGGGGAGCTTTGGCTCAGAGAACGGAACTTCTGAAGTCTCCCCGAGGAGTGGATGGTCTGCTTTTCAGTACCTGGACGGAGAGGCTGGCGGAGTTGGGTTCAAGGGTCTTGTCAAAAAGGCTGGCCTTCCTCCATCGATTTGAAAAACGCTTTCAGAAAGTTCATGGAGAGATCACTGGGGTTCCGGCGGAGGGGATCAACCTGAGATACCGTACATTTCTCCCTGTCTCTACCGAGGGGGATGTATCTGTTGAAGCTCTGAAGGAAGTTCTTTTTGCCGCTCTCCTGGAAAGAGAGAAGGAGGAGAAAAGAAGAAAACAGACCCTGGTGGGACCTCACCGAGATGATTTTATGGTGGCCAGGGAGGGGGTGGATTTAAGAGTGTTTGGTTCCCGAGGGCAGGTGAGAGCGGCAGCCCTGGCGTTGAAGATGGCCCAGGTGGAGATGATAAGAGATGAAGTGGGGATCAGGCCCTTGTTCCTCCTGGATGACTGGGGAAGTGAATTGGATCAAGAGCGGGGAGGCAGGCTTCTTCAAAGGTTGAAAAGGATGGGAAGCCAGGTGTTCATGACCGCGACCGACTCTCTTCACATCCAATTGCCCCCCCAGGAGTGGATGGAGTACCGGGTGTTTCCAGGGCGGTGCCAACGTGCGAAGGATTTGCCCGAAGGAGGAGGAGGCGTGTAGAATGCGCCCCCCAGAGGGGTCAGGGGGAGGGGGGCTACTTTCATCAAGGTGGTTTTCCGTATGAGCACGATCCAGGATGCCCCGAACGCAGGAGGGAGTCTTTCCAGCGACTATTCTGCCTCCAGCATCAAGGTTCTTGAAGGACTGGAGGCGGTTCGCAAGAGACCGGGAATGTACATTGGTGATACCGGGGTCAGGGGGTTTCATCACCTGGTCTACGAAGTGGTGGATAATTCCATCGACGAGGCTCTTGCCGGTCATTGCAATTACATCCGGGTGACCATGCATCTGGAGGGATCGGTCACCGTAGAGGACAACGGGCGAGGCATCCCAACCGACATGCATCCCACCGAAGGGAGATCTGCCGCTGAAGTGGTGATGACCGTTCTTCATGCCGGCGGAAAATTCGACAACGACGCCTACAAGGTTTCCGGGGGATTGCACGGGGTAGGGGTGTCGGTGGTAAACGCCCTCTCGGAAAAACTACGTCTGGAGATCTGCCGAGATGGGAAGGTTTTTACCCAGGAGTATGCCCGGGGAGAGCCCCAGGCACCCTTGTTGGCGGTGGGGGAGACCAGCCGAAGGGGGACCAAGGTGACCTTTCGACCGGACTCGGAAATTTTCGAAGTAAATGTATTCAGTTTTGAGATTCTCAGCCAGAGGCTACGAGAGTTGGCCTTTCTCAATCGGGGAATTCTCATCGTTCTTGAAGATGAGGAGACGGGCAAGAAGAACGAGTTTCAATACGAAGGGGGAATCGTCTCTTTTGTGGAGCATCTCTCGAAGGCCAAGAGCCCCCTTCATGCGACCCCAATCTATCTCACCGGAGAGAAGGAAGGGATTCAAGTAGAGATAGCCATGCAGTGGAACACCTCGTATCAAGAGACGGTGTTCAGCTTTGCCAACAACATCAATACTCATGAAGGAGGGACCCACCTCTCCGGTCTGAAAGCAGCGTTGACTCGAACCATCAATGCCTATGGGCAAAAGGAGGGGTTCTTCGCCAAACTCAAGGAGATGCCTTCAGGCGATGACATCCGGGAGGGATTGACTGCGGTGATCTCGGTGAAACTTCCCAACCCTCAGTTCGAGGGTCAGACCAAGACCAAGCTGGGAAACTCAGCGGTCAAGGGGATGGTGGAGACCATCATCAACGAGCATCTATCGGTGTTTTTTGAAGAAAACCCCCGCACTGCCAAGGAGATCGTGGGGAAGGCCTTGGAGGCATCAAGGGCCAGGGAAGCGGCGCGAAAGGCTCGAGATCTGGCTCGACGCAAGGGAGCCTTGGATTCGGGAAACCTCCCAGGCAAGTTGGCGGATTGCCAGGAAAGGGATCCCACCAAATGCGAGTTGTTCCTGGTGGAGGGAGAGTCCGCAGGAGGCTCTGCCAAGAACGGTAGGGATCGGAGCATCCAGGCCATTCTTCCCCTTCGAGGGAAGATCCTCAACGTCGAAAAGTCCCGTTTTGACAAGATGCTCTCCAGCCAGGAGATCCGGATTCTCATTTCCGCTTTGGGAACCGGGATAGGGACCGAGGATTTTGATCTGGCAAAGCTGCGGTACCACCGCATCATCATCATGACGGACGCCGACGTGGACGGATCCCATATCCGCACCCTCTTGTTGACCTTCTTCTTCCGGCAGATGCCGGAGTTGGTAAGCGGGGGGCATCTGTATATCGCCCAACCTCCCTTGTTCAAGGCCAAGAAGGGCAAGAGCATTACCTACTTGAAGGACGAGAGAGCGTTGAATGCGTTCTTGATGCGAGCGGGCGCCTCGGACCTCCATGTCTGGGGGGAGGGGGCCAACGTCCCGCTGACCGGCGACGTGTTTCTTCGGTTCCTGGGGGGAGTGGAGGCCCATCATCACATGCTAGACAAGTTGGGGAGGAGGCTGGATCCCCGCGTGCTGGACGCCCTCTTCGCCGAACTTTCCCCTGACGACAGCGACCTGAAGGGGGAGAGGGAAGCGGAGAACCTTTCCGCGAGGGTAGAGAAGCGCCTCCTCTCCCTGTGGGCGGGAATGAGGGTGCAGAAAAGGGAGATTCGCGCCAACGAGGAGTATCACAGCTTCGATGTGTTGTTCTGGACCGAGGAAAACGGTCAGGAACAGCACTCCCATATCGGAGAAGATCTCCTGTCCAGCCTGGAGATTCGGGAGTTGAGAAACCAGAGGAGAACCCTCTACGAAACCCTTCCCATGCCTTGTCGGTTGGGAACCGCCACCGCCCCTGGCGAAGTCTCTTTTTCCGACCTGCGAAGCCTGTTCCAGCACGTTCAGCAGCAATCCCAGAAGGGGTGGGATATCCAGCGATACAAAGGCCTGGGGGAAATGAACCCCGAGCAGTTGTGGGAAACCACTTTGGAGCCCCAGTCCCGCACCCTTCATAAGGTTCGGGTTGCAGACGGAGTGGGAGCCGACGAAATCTTTACCGTCCTGATGGGAGATCAGGTCGAACCTCGCCGGGACTTCATCCAGAACAATGCGCTGAACGTCCGGAATCTGGACATCTGAGGAGGGAAGCCATGATTGGTTCCGCATCAGCCCGCTCTCGGATCCTGGGAACAGGGCGCTACCTCCCCGAGCAGGTGGTCACCAATGACGATCTGGCCCAGAGGTTCAGCACCTCGGACGAATGGATTCATCAACGAACCGGCATCCGGGAGCGCCGATACAGCCGCCCCGGGGAAGGAACCGCAGTTCTGGGGTGCCGGGCTGCGGAGAGAGCGTTGGCCAATGCCGGGGTAGAGAAGGAAGAGGTGGATTTCATCCTGTTTGCCACCTTGAGCCCCGATCATTGTTTCCCCGGATCTTCAGCCTTCATGCAGGACTTGCTGGGGATTCCCGGCATTCCCGCCATGGACATTCGCAACCAGTGCACCGGATTTCTCTATGGCCTGGTTACCGCAGACGCCTACGTCAAGGCGGGAGTGGCCCGGCGGATCCTGGTGGTCGGCGCAGAGGTTCACTCCACGGGGCTGGATTTTTCCGATCAGGGCAGGGATGTGACCGTTCTGTTCGGGGATGGGGCGGGAGCGGCCGTGGTGGGGCCCTCTGAAGAGGAATCCGCAGGCATCCTCTCCCATCAACTCCATTGCGATGGTCGGTTTGCCCGGGAGTTATGGGTGGATGCTCCCTCCTCTTCCTCTTTTCCCGAGCGCGTGGATGCCGAGATGTTGTCCGGGCGTCGTCAGTATCCCCAGATGAACGGAAAAACGGTGTTCAAGCACGCGGTGGAAAGGCTGCCGGAGGCCATCCACGCCGTTCTCTCTCAAGCGGGACACGATCTCTCGGAAGTGGATCTCCTCATTCCTCACCAGGCCAATATGAGGATCAACCAGATGGTGGCCCACAAACTGGGATTTCCTCCCGAAAAGGTTGTCCACAACATCGAGCGCTATGGGAACACCACCGCCGGATCCATCCCCATCGCCCTGGACGAGGCCCGCGAACAGGGGAGGGTACATCCAGGGGATCTGATCCTGCTGGCGGGGTTCGGCTCGGGTTTCACTTGGGGCAGCGTGTTGATGCGCTGGTGAAGGCGGGGAAGGGCTTCTTCGTCCCTGGGGGAGGAGGGCTTGGATGAGCACAGCTTCCCGGCAGATGGCCCAGCCCTTCGGGCGTTATGTCTTGAAGGAATGCGTGGGCGAAGGAGCCATGGGGAGGGTGTACTTGGCGGTTCGCACCGGGCCCATGGGATTCCGCAAGGAGGTGGCCGTCAAGCTCATCCTCTCCGCCGAACCGGGCCAGGATCAACGAAAACTCCAGAGTTTCATCAACGAGGCCCGGGTGGGTGGGTTCCTCAGACACCCGCACCTGGTGGAGGTCTATGAGTTTGACCGCCATCAGGACACCTTCTATCTGGCCATGGAATGGGTTCCCGGATGGTCCCTGGCCCAGGTTCTGGAAAAGGCGGGTCGTCAGGGTCAGCCCGCGTCTCCTCTGGCGGTCGCCCAGGTGGGGTTTCAGGTCACCTCGGGACTCGCCCACGCCCATGACTCGGTGGACGACGACGGGGAACCCTTGCTCCTCGTTCACCGGGACCTGAAACCGGGCAATCTCCTGGTGCGGCAGGACGCGATCATCAAGATCTCTGATTTTGGCATCGCCCAGGCCCGCACCAATCTCTTCCACACCACAGGGAGCGGCAAGGCCAAAGGCACCCCCTCCTACATGAGTCCGGAACAGGCCCGAGGGGAGGAGTTGGACGGCCGCAGCGACCTGTTTTCCCTGGCTCTGGTCTTGGTGGAACTGCTTCTTCTCCGCCCGGCCTTTGCTCCCCAAAAGGACTTCCGCCAGACCCTGACCCGCATTGAACGAGGGGATGTGGGGGAGATCCTGGAAGAAGTGGGGCGAAGGGCTCCCCGCCTTCTCCCCTTGCTGACCCGATGTCTGAGTCGGGAAAGGGAGGAGAGACCTTCGTCCGCCCGAGAGGTTGCCGCTTCCTGGCTGGAGTTGATCCAGCAGGAGAGGGGGGGGCACTCCCTGGGCGGTTGGTTGGAGTCCCTGTTTCCCGGCGAGGTGAGGGAGGAGAGCAAGGCTTCCGAAAGGACGCCTCCCCCCCTGGCGCACGCCCCCAGGGATTCCTTTGCCGGGGAGCCGGATCTGGCCCGACAGTGGGATCTGGGGGCACCCATTCCCTCTCCTCCCCAGGGGGAAAGGAGGGAGAGGAGGAGAGCCGGGGGGTGGATCGCAGGGGCCCTGGTCCTGGCCCTGGTGGGGGGAGGGATGGCAGTGATGAGGCGCTCGGCCCTCCCAGAAGGGGATGAAGCCGCGTCGCTGACGCAGCGGTCCACGGAAGTGAGGGTGGCTCCCCGCAGTCTGCCCCCCGAGGAAGGAGGGGGCGGGGATCTCTGGACCCTGGCCCTTTCCGGAGTGCCGGTGGTGGAGGTGGGCTCCGGGGACGCGGCGCGAAAAAAGGCAGAGGAGCTGTCTCTGCACGTGGAAGCGGCTCTTCTTCAGGGGGATCCAGGGGCGTTCTCGGTGGATGGGGAGGGAAGGAGGGCCACCCTGTGGATGTGGGGAGGGAGCCCC
Organism: uncultured Rickettsiales bacterium; assembly: GCA_964426935.1. Taxonomy (GTDB): domain Bacteria; phylum Myxococcota_A; class UBA796; order UBA9615; family JAKLKC01; genus CAYRTW01. Next base: position 28,969 of record CAYRTW010000007.1, on the reverse strand, counting down.
GGGAGAGAGGGGAAGGTCCTGGGGCAGGGAAATCGTTCTCGGCTCCTCTGGCAGAGACAGGCTCTGCTGTCCGGCTGGGAGTTCCTACGGGGAGGCCCCCTTCCGTCCGGACTCCGAGGCACGGCCCTGGGGAGCCTGCTCACCGAGGCGAAAGAGGGGAGAGAGCCGGGGGGAGACGATCCTCGCCGTCTGGCCCAGGGGCTGGTGCCTCCCGGAGATCTTGACGGCTCTCCTCCTCCCCCTCTTGCCAAGGAAGAGCCGCAGCCCCATCCAATGCGTGACGATTCGTTCCACTCCCCGCCGGGAAACCGTAAAGGTGGCGGGACGAAGGAGAAATCATGGAACAACGAAAAGAGATCATCCTCACCGTCCAGGGAATGACCTGCGGAGGATGTGAGACCTCGGTGCGAAGAGCGGTGGCGGCCCTCCCCGGGGTGGAGGAGGTTCTGGCCGACCATCATCTGGGCAGGGTCATCGTGCGAGGAGGTGGGGGAGGCGAGGCGCTTGTTTCCGAAGCGGTGGTAGCCCGCATCGAAGCTGCCGGCTTCGACGTTCTCCGGCCCTGACCGCGCGCCACCCGGTTTGCCCGGGACCAGGGAGTCGGCTATAAGGATCCCCCTCTCCCCTCCGGGGATTTCTCCTCCCCCGGTAGGACCGGATGCTCGATGCCATCGCCACTCGCCGCCTTCTCCTCATCACCGGCAAGGGTGGAACCGGCAAGACCTCGCTGACCGCCGCCCTGGGCCTGGCCCTGGCTTCCCGGGGCAAGAAGGTCCTCCTTCTGGAAGTGGACAGCGCCCGCCCCGCCCTGGAAGGGTACTTCTCCCGTCCGGCCTCCTTCCAGCCACAGCCGGTAGCACCTCGCCTGGACATTGCCAACATCGACTTTTCCAACGCGCTTCATGCCTATCTGGCCGACGTGATCCCGGTGGAAAGGGTGGTGTCGATGATCCTCAAGAACCGGGTGGTCAAGTACTTTCTCCAGGCGACCCCCGGCGCCCGGGAGCTGGTGGTCCTGAGCCGAATCCAGACCCTGATGGCTCATGGACACTATGATCACATCGTGGTGGACCTGCCCGCCTCCGGCCACGCGGTTTCCCTGTTCGGGACCCTGGACACCATCCGGCGGTTGTTTCCAGTGGGCCCCCTGCGGGCCCGGGGGGAGGAGATCATGGCAACGGTGGGGGATCCCACCCGAACCGGCCTTCTCCTTCTCTCCATCCCCGAGGAGATGAGCGTCAACGAAGCGGTGGAAACGGCGGGAAACTTCCGTCGGTTGGGAGCCCCACCCTTGCTGGCGGTCCTGCTCAATCGAGCCCCTCCCCCGGCCCTTTCTCCCCAGGAAAGAACCTGGTTGGAAAGTCTGGAACGGGAGTCTGCGGCCCTCCCCTCCCGAAGCCTGCGCGCGGTGGAGGCGCTGCGGGAAAAAGAAGACGCCGCCGTTCGGGGGAGCATCGCCCGCCGTCGTCTGGCCGAGGAGGTGGGCGTCCCCCTGTTGAGCCTTCCCCTTCTTCCCGGAGGAGAAGGAGTGGAAATCTGTCGGAGGCTGGCCGCCTGGCTCTCTACTAGCGGGAGAGCGTGATGGGAGCGCCGCCGCCCCGTCTGGACCAGGCCTTGAGGGAACAACGCCTCCTGGTATGCGTGGGTTCGGGAGGGGTGGGCAAGACCACCACCGCCGCCGCGTTGGGAATCCAGGGAGCCTTGATGGGAAGGCGAACCCTGGTCATCACCATCGATCCAGCGCGCCGCCTCGCCAACTCCCTGGGGCTTCAAGAGCTGGGGAATGAGGAAAGAGCCATTCCCCGGGAGCTGTTCGTTGCCGCCGGGCACCCGGAGGCCGCCTCTCTTCACGCCATGATGCTGGATACTCGTACCGCGTTTGACGAGGTGATCCGTAGGGTCAGCCCCAATGAGGCCACCCGCCAGAGGGTTCTCCACAACCGGGTTTATCGGCACATGTCGGAGAGCCTTTCCGCCTCTCAGGAGTACATGGCTTCGGAAACCCTGTGGGACGCCCATCACAGCGGAAAGTATGACCTCATCGTGCTGGACACCCCGCCCATGAAAAACGCCATCGACTTTCTGGAGGCCTCAGGAAGGCTGACCCGGTTTCTGGACGACAAGATCATGAAATGGTTCATGACCCCTTATGAAGAGGGGATGGTCTTGGGAAAGCGCCTGGTCCTGGGCACCTCTGCCCTGGCCTTTCGTCTTTTGGGGAACATCTTCGGAAAGGAATTCCTGGAGGAGCTTTCCGAGTTTTTTCAATCATTTAGAGAGTTGTATCGAGGATTTAGAGAGAGATCGGAGGGGGTCTCTGCCTTGCTCCGGGACCCCGTCACCACCCGGTTCGTGGTGGTGACCTCTCCCCAACCGACCACCCTGGAGGAGGCCCTGTTCTTCACGGCCCAGCTTCGCGAGAAGGGGATGCCGGGGGGCCTGTTCATCGTCAATCAGATGGGGAGATTCCAGGAGATCCCCGAGGCGTTCCCCGGCACCCTGCTGTCGGCGATGGAGAGGGAGGCGCTAGATGCCCTTCCCCTCAGGCTGGGAGGAACTCCCGATGAGGCTCGGGCCTTTACCTCTCTGGCGGTCTCCGCCCTGAAGGAAGCCCGGGAACACTCGGCGGCCGATGCAGAGAGGATCGAAACCTTGAGAGGATTCGCCGGGCAGGGATCGGAAATTCGCACCATTCCCCGCTTTCCCCAGGAGGTTCACGACTTCGCCTCCCTGCTTCTGTTGGGAGAGGCGCTGATCCAAGGCCAGGGCGAGGCAAGGCCTCGAAAAAGCTGACGGTTTCCGCATACTTGCGTCGGGGGTCCGTCTTGACCCGGCGCCGGATTTGCGATACCCTGCACCGCTTCTTGAGCGGGGGGTGCGGAAGAGCGTTCCCCTGCGAATCCCAAAGCGACAGAGAGCCTGATGTCCGAAACTCCCATCGCCCGCCACCTCATCGACATCAACATCGAAGACGAGATGAGGTCGAGTTATCTCGACTACTCGATGAGCGTAATTATCGGCCGGGCTCTTCCCAACGCCCGGGATGGGCTCAAGCCGGTGCATCGCCGCATCCTCTATGCCATGTTCAGGGAGGGCCTCTTGTCCAACCGGCGCTTCTCCAAGTGCGCCGGTGTGGTGGGGGAGGTGCTGAAGAAATATCACCCTCATGGGGATGCGTCCGTCTATGACGCATTGGTTCGCATGGTCCAGCCCTGGAACCTGCGCTACCCCCTGGTGGATGGACAGGGGAACTTCGGATCGGTAGATGGAGATCCCCCCGCCGCCTACCGATATACCGAGTGCCGGATGACCAAGGTGGCCGAGGAGCTTCTTGCCGATATCGACAAGGAGACGGTGGATTTTGAGCCCAACTTTGACGGGGCCACCGAAGAGCCCAAGGTCCTCCCCACCCGCATTCCCAACCTTCTGGTGAACGGATCCTCGGGCATCGCCGTGGGCATGGCCACCAACATTCCTCCCCACAACCTCAGGGAGGTGGTGGACGGAACCATCGCCCTCATCGAGGACCCCACCCTGTCGGCGCGGGATCTGATGCGCTTCGTTCCCGGCCCGGATTTCCCAACGGCGGGAATGATCTACGGTCGGGTGGGGTGTCAGGAGGCGGCGGAAACGGGACGGGGGCGGATTGTTGTCCGTGGCAAGGCGGAGATTGAGAAGCAGCCTCGGGGGGACCGGGAGCAGATCATCATTACCGAGATCCCCTTCCAGGTGAACAAAGCTCGCCTGATTGAGCACATCGCCGAGCTGGTCAAGGACAAAAAGATCGAGGGGATCTCCGATCTGCGGGATGAGAGCGACCGGCACGGAATGCGAATCGTGGTGGAGCTGAAAAGGGACGCCATGGGGACCATCGTCCTCAACCACCTCTATAAACACACAGCCCTCCAATCCACCTTTGGGGTCATCAATCTGGCCATTGTGGACGGGCGCCCCCAGGTCTTGAACCTCAAGGAGGCCCTCCAGCAGTTTCTCATCCACCGCAAGGAAGTGACGGTGCGACGGTGCCGCTTCGAGCTGCGCCAGGCCGAAGCGCGAGCCCATCTCCTGTTGGGATTCATCAAGGCCTTGGATCATCTGGACGAGGTCATCGAGACCATCCGGCGGGCGGCAGGCCCTCCTGAGGCCCGGGCTGCCCTGGTGGAGAGGTTTGAACTCTCTGAGGTCCAGGCCCAGGCCATCCTGGACCTCCGTCTCCAGAGGCTCACCGGGATGGAGCAGGCCCGCATCCGGGATGAATACGAAGAGGTGATGGCCACCATCCGGCGGCTTCAGGAGATCCTGGCCAGCGAAGCCCGGATCTTCGGTCTCATCCGGGAGGAGTTGGAAGAGGCTCGGGACCGCTACGGGGATGCCCGGCGAACCCAGTTCATGGAGGACACCGCCGAGCTGTCCATTGAGGACCTCATTGCCGAAGAGGACATGGTGGTCACCGTCAGTCGTCTGGGATACGTCAAGCGATCCGCCATGTCGGTCTATCGCGCCCAGAAGCGGGGAGGCAAGGGACGGACGGGGATGTCCACCCGGGAGGAGGATTTCGTCCAGGATCTCTTCGTGGCATCGACCCATGACAACCTGCTGGTGTTCACCCAGAAGGGACAGGTCTACCGGATCAAGGTCCACGAGATTCCCGCCGCCGGCCCCGCTGCCCGGGGTCGCCCCCTGGTCAACCTCATCCCCATTGCCCCCGATGACACTCCCCAGGCGGTGGTGCCGGTAAGGGCCTTTGATGACAGCCGGTCGGTACTGACCATCACCCGGAAGGGGATGATCAAGAGAACCAACCTGTCGGCCTTCGGGCGCATCCAGGCCAATGGAATCATTGGAGTGCGGGTGAGGGAGGGGGATGCCTTGTTGACCGCCAGCCTCCTGGAGAACCAGGACCCTGAGGGAGAGGGGATGGAGTCCAGGCGGTCCATCCTGGTGTGTACCCGGGAGGGCAAGGCCATCCGTTTCCCCGGCAATGCCGAGCAAGTTCGGGAGATGGGGCGGGACACCCAAGGGGTTCGGGCGGTGACCCTGGTCGGAGAAGATGAAGTGGTGGCGCTGGTGGTTCTGGAGGGGGAGGGGGATCATCTCCTCTCGGCCACCGCCAACGGGTATGGGAAGAGATCGGAGATTCCCGAGTATCGGATGCAGAACCGGGGTGGGATCGGCCTGTTTGACATCAAGACTCGGGGGCGCAATGGCCCGGTTGTGGGAGCGGTACCGGTGAGGGAGGAGGATCAGGTCATCCTGGTGACTGACGGGGGCACCATCATCCGGATGCGGGCGCGAGACATCTCGGTGGTGGGGCGCAACACCATGGGGGTTCGCCTCATCTCCCTTGCCGAAGGGGAGAAGGTGGTGGGGCTGGCCCGCATCGCCGATCCTCCTGAAGAGGAGGACGGGGGCGAAGAGGACGAGGTCGGCCTCCAGATACCGCCGCCGGCAGAGGAGGAGCCCTGGGGTGAGGGGGAGGGCGAAGGAGAAGGGGAAGAAGAGGATGGTGAAAACCCACCGCTGCCTGAAGAGGACGAAGAGTAGGGCCGCGATGAGAGGGGGGACGCTGGTTTTCCTGTTCTTGGTCGCCTGCGGGCCGCCGGGGGGCTCTTTTCAGGAGGGAGCCGATGAGGCGTTTCTGGCGGGAAACCCCCAGGAAGCGATCCGTTTGCTGCGGGAACTGGAGAAGGAGGAGGGGGGAAGCGTGGGGGCGCAGGCCCTGCTTCGGGCGGCGCGGATCCAGCGAGAGGCGTTGCGGGATCCCCAGGGAGCGGCCTCCCTCTGCCGGGAAGTGATTACTCGGCACCCCGGCTCGGAGGAGGCAGGGAGGGCCCTGTTTCTCCTTGGAGACCTTCTGGAAAAAGACCTTCAACGCCCCCGAAAGGCTATCGAAGCCCTTCGTCCGGTGGCGGGAGATCCTCAAAGCCCCCAGCGGGTCGAGGCGCGGTTTCGCATCGGTCGTTGCTATCTGGCCTTGGAGGAGTTCCAACAGGCCCAGGTGGAGTGGCGTGCCCTTCTGGAGGATGAGGAGGGAGGAGGCCCCTGGCGGGGAGAGGCCCTTTTGGGAATCGGCCTGGCGGCGGAGCAGGAAGGGGACGGAGAGGGGGCCCTCCGCTTCTATCGACAGGCGCGAAAGGAGGCAGGAACCAGTCATGCTCTGCGGTTTCGAGCCTGGGAGGCGGAGGCGCAGCTACTGGAGAGGGAGGGTCACCCCCTGGAAGCCCTCGCCGAATGGCGGGCCATGATGGTCGCCAGTCACCCCGAATCAGATCGCATTGCTCACCACATCACCCGGCTGAACGGGCGACAGGAGCTGGTCCATGGAACACCCCCCCCCTGATTCCTCTCCACAAGAGCGCGTTGCCGCCCTTCACGACCGCGCCCTGGCGGTGCTCCCCGGAGGGGTGAACTCTCCGGTGCGAGCGTTTCGGTCGGTGGGCCTTCCCCCCCTCTTTGCCGAAAGGGCGGAGGGTCCCTTCTTGTGGGATACGGAAGGCCGGCAGTACATCGACTACATCGGCTCCTGGGGGCCCCTGATCCTGGGGCACGCCCATCCCATCGTCCTGGAGGCCATTCATCGGGCCGCTTCCCGGGGAACCAGTTTTGGCATGGCAACCCGGGAAGAAGTGCTGTTCGCCGAAGAGATTCGCAGGGTGATGCCCGGCATGGAGAAACTTCGCCTGGTCAGCTCGGGAACCGAGGCGACCATGAGCGCCCTCCGCCTGGCCCGGGCAGCCACCGGCCGGGAACGCATCGTCAAATTTGAAGGGCACTACCACGGTCATGCCGATAGCCTCCTGGTGGCGGCCGGCTCAGGAGTGGCCACCCTGGGCACCCCGGACTCTCCTGGAGTGCCCAAGGGCCTGGCCTCCCTGACCTCGGTGGTCCCCTGGAATGACCTCCCCGCCCTCTCTTCCTTGTTCTTCGAGAGGGGCGGGGAGATCGGGGCGGTGATCCTGGAGCCGGTGGCAGGAAACATGGGGTGTGTTCCCCCCCACGAAGGGTTCCTGGAGGCGGTGGCCACGTTATGCCGGGCCCACGGAGCGCTGCTGATCTTCGATGAAGTGATGACCGGGTTTCGGGTGGCCCTGGGGGGAGCGCAGGCACGATATGGCATCCGCCCCGACCTCACCTGCCTGGGGAAGATCGTAGGCGGCGGCCTCCCCTGTGCGGCATATGGGGGTCGGGCCGACCTGATGGATCTGGTGAGCCCATCCGGCCCCGTCTATCAAGCGGGAACCCTTTCGGGAAACCCCCTGGCCGTCGCGGCGGGGAGGGCCCAGCTCCGCCTTCTCCAGGAGGAGGGCGTCTATGAAGCCCTGGAGGAGAGAGGGTCTCGCCTTGAGGCGGGGATCCGGGCCAGCTTCCCCCCCGGGCTGCCCCTGGTCCTGCAGCGGGTGGGGACCATGTGGACCTTGTTCTTTCGGGAGGAGCCGGTGCGCTCCTTCTCCGACGCCAAGGCTTCCGATGTGACCGCCTTCCGCAGGTTCTATGCCCACCTTTTGGGGGGAGGCGTGCTTCTCCCTCCTTCTCCCTTTGAGGCGGCGTTCCTCTCCCTCGCCCATGGGGAAGAGGAGTTGGAGCGCACTGCAGGCGCGGTGGGGGCGGCGCTGCGCGAAGCGGCCCGGGGGTAGGCGGGGGAATGCTGAAGGGCTCCCAGCGTTGACACCGAGGAGGCTTCCTGGTAGAAGGCCGCCATCTTTCAGGACCCCTTGTCGGGGCGCTGTACTTCGCCGTGAACGCTCTTCTTGCCGCCCTCTCTCCTTCCGCTTCGGAGTCCTCTTTGGGGGGGCCCCAGGTGGCGGCTGTGCCGGGTCCAGAAACGATGCGGGGAGCCTTCTCCTTTCTTCGTCTGCTGGCGCTGGTCGTGGGGGTGGGAGTGGTCTCCGCCGCGCTCTGGGCAGACCGGGAGGTGGCCTTGGGGGTCGGCATCGGGGGGGCTCTCTGTGTTGCCAACGTGTGGATGCTGACCCGCATTGCCTGGAGGGTGGTGCGCTCCGGGGGAACGTCAGCAGCCCCCCTGCTGGCCCGGATTTTTGCCAAATACGCGATTCTTGCCGGAGCCTTTGCCTTCTTTCTGTTCGCCATCGAGGTGAACCGTCTGGGCTTCTTCTTGGGGTTGTCCTCTCTCTTCCCAGCCGCCCTTCTTCAGGCGGTTCTGGGGGGGCCTTCTGGGGATTCTCCGTGAACCTTCACCCCGTCTCCGCAGGCGCGTAGGGAACCACCATGCTCGGCCTCCTCGCTTCCGAGAATGCCTTCACCTGGTTTGCCTTGATCCCCGGACTCAAGGACCACCCGGAGCTGACATCGTTCTTCCTGTCGATGACGGCGGTGGGGGTCATGCTCCTTCTGGCGTTGATGGCCCGGGCGACCCTCCCCACCGATTTTTCAAAACCCGAATCCCTGGTGCCGTCGGGAGCCTTTGGTCCGCGAAACGTCTTTGAGTTGCTGGGGGACGCCCTGTATGGCCTGTGCCGCCAGAATCTCCATAAGGACACCCTGCGGTACTACCCCCTGATGGCGGGGATCTTTTGTTACATCCTGTTCAGCAACCTTCTGGGGTTGGTGCCGGGCTTCTCTCCTCCTACCGCCGACATCAACACCAACATCGGCATGGGAGTGACCATCTTCCTGGTCTACAACCTCTCGGGAATGATCCGACAGGGGCCCATCAAGTACATCAAGCACTTTGGGGGTCCGGTCTGGTATCTAGCCTGGCTCATGTTTCCCATTGAAATCCTGGGCCACCTGGCGCGACCCGCCTCGCTGTCCATTCGTCTCTATGGAAACATGACCGGCGACCACACCGTGCTGGACATCTTCATGAACCAGCTTCCCAATGCCACGGTGAAGGCCCTGGCGTTCGGATTCCCTGTGATTTTCCTTGCGCTGGGCCTGTTTGTCTGTGTCGTTCAGGCGTTCGTGTTTACTCTACTCTCAACCATTTATGTCTCCCAGGCCGTCGCCCACGATGATCATCATTGATGACGGGGCGGCTGGGGCTTTTCCGGAGGATCCGACGATGTTGAAGAAGATCTCCTCGATTCGCGTGGCGCTCGTCGCCTCATTGCTCACCCTTCTTCCCTCCCTGGCCTTTGCCCAGGACGGGGGAGGCGGGAACGACTACAAGGGTTGGGTCGCCGTTGGCGCCGGCCTGGCGGTGGGATTGGCCGCGCTGGGGGGTGGGTTCGGTCAGGGCCGGGCTGCTGCTGCGGCCCTGGAAGGCATCGCCCGGAACCCGGCGGCGTCGGACAAGCTCTTCACCCCCATGATCATCGGCCTGGCCCTCATCGAGTCCCTGGTGATCTACGGCCTGGTCATCGCCTTCCTCTTGTACGGCAAGATCTGAGCCGGACCTGGCGTCCCCCGCCGCAGCCCCGCTTTGGTGGGGGACCCTCGCCTGGGGGGCGACGATGAGGTTCTCCTGTTGAGGTCGAAGGATGTGTGCCGCAGAAGGGGCTTGAATTGACAGGGCCTCTTCTGCGTCGCTATGCTCGCCCCCTTCCTATCCGCCTCTGTGCGGGGGAGTTCTCATGAATCGTCGTCTCTTGCCGCCTCTTCTTGTCCTCAGCCTGTTTCTTCTGTCTTCCACCGCCCTGGCCAAGAAGAAGCCCAAGGAGGAAGCGCCGCCGCCCCCTCCGCAGGTGGGATGGGTGGACATGGGCAAGGGGCTGGTCTGTTACAACCCGCCGGCCTTCACTGGGATCAGCGAAGTTCAACGGCGTCAGTCCCGTCAGACCGCCTGGAACGAGCTGACCCGCCTTCTCCAGGGGGAGAAGATCTCCGAGATCTCTTTTCGTACCGAGGAGTTCGAGGCCTTTGAAGTGGCCTTCCTGGGGAGGCCGGAGAAGATCGAAGGGTTTGCCCGCCGAAATTGGGAGAGCTGCCAGCAGGTGGCCAACGGCTCCATGTCCATGAGCGACTATCGCTACTTCCTGGCCCAGGCCCCCAAGGAAGCCCAAAAGGGGGAGTGCCAGAATCCTTTGATGTATGAGTTGCATGACTACCTGGACATCCAGAAGGACTGGCAGGTCCGGAGGCACATGTGCGCGGGGGACAAGGTGCTTCTGGAAACCACGGAAACCAGCAAGTACGCCGTTTCCGAGGCCCCCAATCCCAAGCAGCAGAAGTGGATCACCTCGATGGGGGACCCCACCGTTCCCCGGGCAGGGGAGGGTTATCCGTGTCCGGAGTGCCCCTTGGGGGCCCTGGTGGTGCGATTTGAGAACGAGGATTCCGGCGAGGTCAGCACCCAGACGATGGGCGCCAGCTTGGAGTTCACCGCCCCCGGAAATGGCTACATCAGCTTCGGCGTCAACGACACCACCTATTTCGACAATCGCTTCTTCGAAATCAATGGCATGAAGGACTATCTGGCCATCGACATCTTCCCCCCCGTCCGGGAGGGGGCCGGCGCCGGGAACTGAGCGCAGAGGGCGGGGCGGGCCCAGAAGGGACTGTTCTCAGTGAACGTCCCCGTCCCCGTTGACGCCCGGCTCTGAGGCCTCCTCGTCCCCCAGGCCAAAGTGGTCCACCTCCTCCGCCAGGAGGTCGATGAGGGTGCGGACCCGCAGGGGAACATCCAGACATTCCAGAACTCTCTGCTTGTCTTGCGGGGACAGGGGAAGCACCGCCGCCAGCCGGTCGGTCACCGAACCCGGGCTCCCCGGGGAAGTCAGCAAGGAGGCCGCCTTCTCACCTTCTTCCCCCTTGAAGGAGACCGCCTGCAGGAAGAGATGGCGCAGGGTAGCCAGGTCCGTTTCCAGATGAGTGGTCCCCGCCCCCTCCTTGTCCTCCAGAATTCGAGCGGAGAAGGTGCGGTAGGGGGTTCCGGATGGAATCTCGGTTTCCAGGCGCACCCGAGCCAGTCCCCGCAGAAGGATGTTCCATCGCCCATCCTCCATCCGCTGTTCGTGGATGATGCGCCCGACGGTAGCGATGGGGTAAAGAGGGGGGAAGCTGTGGTAATGGGGCTCCCAACCCGGGGCGAGGAGCACCACAGCCAAGAGCCGGTCTCCTTTCAGGGTGTCTTCGATCATCTGTCGATACCGGGGCTCGAAGACGTGGAGGGGCAGGGGGGTCCCCGGGAAGAACACGGACTGGGGAAGGGGGAAGACCGGGAGCCGGGACAGGGGAAGGTGGGGGTCCAGGGAGGGATTCATGAAAGGATGGGCTCCTGGAGGGGAGAGGAGGAAAGGAGGGCCCTCATGTCCGCAGGCATGGGGGCGTGGAGGGACAGGGGAGCGCCGCTGCGGGGATGGGTCAAGGTCAGACGAGTGGCGTGCAGGGCGTGACGGGGAAGGTGCAGGACCGACAGAACCTCAGGGGTCATCCCCGTTTCCAGCCAGCCCAGGAACAGGGACGGAGGAGGCCCGTACAGCTTGTCCCCCACCAGAGGAAACCCCAGGTGATGCAGGTGGGCCCGGATCTGGTGCATCCGGCCGGTTTCGGGTCGCGCCCCGATCAGGGAATAAGGGGGGTATCGGTTGACTACACAAAAGGAAGTGCGGGCGGGAGCTCCGTCGGAACGAACCCCTTGGAGGATGCCAATGTGGGAGTGGGGATGGGGTCCAAGGGGGGCGTCCAAGACGATTTTTTCCCAGGGAGGCGAGCCGTGGACGATGGCCAGGTATTCCTTGTGGACTCGACGGAGGACAAAGGCCTTCTTGAGGGTTGCGTCGGTGACCGGGTCCTTGGCTAGAAGGAGAAGGCCCGAGGTCTCCCGGTCCAACCGGTGGCAGAGGGTGGGGCGAATCGCCGAGCCTTCCCGGGAGAACCTCTCCCGCAGCAAGGTCACCACCGCGACCTTTCGATCAAATCGCACCGGATGAGAAAGGAGCCCAGCCGGTTTGTCCACCGCCATCAACCAGGGGTCGTCGTAGACCACGGGAAGGTCGGTGGAGACGGATTCCTCCTCCCGCCTCTCCTTCTTTTCCACCCACAAGGTCAGCGCTTCCCCCTCCAGAACCCGGGAAGAGGGTTTGAGGGGTCTCCCTCCCTCGACCCGTCCCGACTGGATCAGGCTTTGGATGTGGGCACGGCTGTGCCAGGGGAAGCGCAGGTGCAGATACCGGTCAAGGCGAAGGCCGGAAAAGCCAGGAGCGACGCGGTGTTGCAGGGGGAAGTGGGATTCCATGGTGACAATGAGAGCCAACGGGCCCGAAACCCCTCGGAAGGCGATATCATACGGCGTTCGCCGGGACGGCGGTGCGTCCCACCGGGAATGCCGTGATCGCCTGTCCACGCTGCCATCGTTGGAACGGAGTGCGAGCTGTCTGCTTGTACTGCGGTGTCCCCCTGCCTCCCCCGTCGGAAGAAGGGGTTCCCGAGAGCAAGGAAGGGCCCAAGGCCTCCACCCCAGGGGATCCCACCCTTCCCCCTTCGCCTGAGGCCATCGTTTCTTCCCAGATTTCCCCCTCCCCCTCGGATTCGGGGGTCTACGGCCGCAGCTCAGGACTTTTTGCTGCTCTGCCTCCCCCGGTGACCGAAAACGATCTGGTTCGGGGGAGGGGCACCTTCGGCAAGCGTTCCGCCCCAGCTCGTCTCCTTCTCGTTCCCGACCGTTCCTATCTGCGCGCCCTCCCTTGGTTGCGGATCCGCCTGTCAGAGACCCTTTCCCTGGACACCTACACTGCCGCCATGCTGCTGCAGCGGGACGTTCCCGCCTTCCTGAAGGAATTCCCCTCCACCGAGGAGGCCGAGCCCAAGGCCCAACGCCTCCTGTCTTTGGGGATCCGGACCTGCCTGCTGACGCCGGAAGGAATGCTGGCCTATGGCCCCCCCGTTCCCATCACCTCCTGCCGCCTCGGCATCCACAAAATGATTTTCCAGACCGGTCAGGGGGAGAGGGAGGTGTTGACCGGGGAGGTGGCACGAGCGGTCTTGGGGGAGATCCGCCCCCCGCCGGGGGGAGCCCAGACGATAGAAGCCAAAGGATTTCTGGGCCGTCCCCAGCGTTCCCTCTCCAGCCGCTCCTTGAGTGACATCCAGGGGGCGAGCTGGATCATGGATCTGTTCCTCAAGGGAGGGCCACCGATTCTGAGGCTTCGCGCCGACGCCTTCGACTATCACTGCCTGGGGCCGGAGCGGGGGGTGAGCGCCTGGCGGAACCTCCAGGCGGTGCTGGGCCTCCTCCAGGCCACCCTGGGGGGCTTTCCGGAAGATCGAGCCTTTCGCAAGGTTGTTCAAACTCCGGAGGTCTGGCAGGGAAAGGACGATGTGGAAACCCCTCTCCCTCTCCCCGAGGAGGTGGCCTTCACCGAATACGGCATCGTCCTGGATCGGGCGGCGCGGGTGAGGGAGCCCGGATAGGTGCGAGAGGTCTGGCTGAAGAAGGGGGGAGACCGACGCCTCCGATCGGGGCACCTCTGGGTGTTCAGCAATGAGCTCAGGGAGGTTCCCGGGGATATTCCCCCCGGTGAGCCGGTGCGAGTGCTGGACCACCGGGGCGGATTCCTCGCCGTAGCGGCCTATCATCCCCACGCCCTCATCGCCGGTCGGATCCTGTCCAGGCGGGAAGGAGAGGTGGACGGAGCCGTGGTACGCCACCGGATGCAGAGGGCTCGGGAGCTTCGGCGCCGATGGGTTCCCGGGAGGCAGGCGTTTCGCCACGTTCACGGAGAGCCCGATGGTCTTCCCGGGCTGGTGGTGGATCGCTACGGTCCGTTGGCGGTGGTCCAGCCCAATTCCGCCTTCGCGGAAAGGATCCTTTCCCACGTCCTGGACGCCCTCAACCAGGATTCGGAGGTCACCGGCGTCCTGGTTCGGGCGGACAGCCCGGCTCGGCAGATGGAGGGGCTTTCTCCCCGGGTGGAGGGGGTGGCGGGGGAGGTTCCCCGAGTAATGGAAGTGGAGGAGGGGGGGGCAAAGGTGGTTTTTTCCCCCTGGGAGGGGCAAAAAACCGGGTTGTTCCTCGACATGCGGGACATCCGAGATCGGCTGATGGGCATGGTATCCGGCCAGACCGTGCTGGATCTGTTCAGCTACGTTGGACAATGGGGAGTGAGGGCTGCCCTTCAGGGGGCGAAGCGTGTGGTGTCGGTGGACAGCTCGGAGGGGGCTTGCGCCTTCGCCCGGGAGGGAGGGGCCCGGTCCTCAGCGGGAGATCGTTATCAGGTGGTGGAGGCGGACGTGTTCGAGTACCTTCGGGCCCTGCCCCGGGGAGCCTTCGATGTGGTGATCTGTGATCCCCCCGCGTTCATCAAGAACCGTCGCCATCTGGAAGAGGGAAAGGCCCGGTATCATCGGTTGAATCAACTGGCAGCCCGGGCGGTCTGTGAGGGTGGGGTGCTCCTCTCCGCCTCGTGTTCCCACGCCCTCCCCGAGGCCGATCTGTTTTCCATCGCGATGGGGGCGGGCCGCCGCCAGGGGAGGGAGCCGCTGTTTTTGTTTCGGGGCGGGCAATCGGTGGATCATCCCGTCTTGCCCGATCACCCTGAGAGTGGGTATCTGAAATCCTTCGCCCTCTGCCTCCCCCAAGGAGAAGGAGGGGGCGCGCCATCATCCCCCGTTGCCGGAGATCCTTCGGACGGGACCCTTCCCTGACCCTGCGGGTAGCGGGGCTGTTCGGGACACCTTTTGGGCCCGGACGAACGAGGAATCCTGCTGATGTTTCAAGTGATTTCCTTCCCAGGGGTCCTGCGGGGCCGCAGCGCCGCCCTGCTGGCGATCCTCCTGCTTCCCGCCTTGGCCCAAGGGGTGGAGCCCCCTCCCACCCCCCTTCTTGAAAACCCCGCCTCCCTGGGGGTCTACGGAGATCCGGGCGGGGCCGCCTGGGATGGCCAGGGACTCCTCCAGATCAACCTGCTGCCCCAGGCTCAGATCCTGCGAATGGGCCCCGATCTGTCGATGGACGGGGGAGTCACTCTCCCCGGAGATCGCCCCTATTCCCAAGCCAGCGGCATCACCCTGGTGGGCAAGAAGGTCCTGGCGGTGGCGCGAGGTCCCCAGCAAGGACGCAACCAACCCGGCCCCTGGGTCTTGTTCGGATATGACCTGCCCGAGGGGGGCTTCGAGAACGGCACCCTGAGCCCTCCCCTGCCCCTGGATGACGCTTTCGGAGAAGCGGCCCCTGTCCTGGGTTTGCCCCTGGTCCCCCCTCCGCCGTCCTCTCCTGCCACTCCTGGAACCACCGATGGAGCGGTGGCCCCACCCCCACCTGCGCCTCCCGTTCCTCCTCCCCCCCTGGTTCCCCAGGCACCTCGGGTGGAGGGGCTCCTGGTGGGAGGGCTGGGGGCCGATGGGGACGGCTCCCTTCTTTTGGGCCTCCTCTCTCCTCTGCATGAGGGGAAGGCGGTCGTGG
Organism: uncultured Rickettsiales bacterium; assembly: GCA_964426935.1. Classification (GTDB taxonomy): domain Bacteria; phylum Myxococcota_A; class UBA796; order UBA9615; family JAKLKC01; genus CAYRTW01. Next base: position 13,668 of record CAYRTW010000007.1, on the reverse strand, counting down.
TCCGACTCTCTCGCCCGGGCGAGGTCCTTTCCGGTGCCAGCCCTGCTGCGGTGACCAAGGCGGGGGAAGTGGAGCTTGGAGGAGAAGGGATTGTCTCGTTGGAGCGATACGACGAGCACAGTTGGCTCTTGGGCTCGGCGCCGATGGACGGATCTCCCCAGGGGGGGCTGTGGTACTGGGAGGACGGCAAGTCCCCGGCGTTGTTGACCCGATTTGCCGATGGGCGGCCGGAGGGGGTGGCCCGGGCGGCGGCATTTGGCAAGGTTTCGGTGTTCCTGGCTCAGGGGGGAGGTCGACCGGCCCGGCAGGTCTTCGTGGAAATCTCTCCTCCTGGCACCGAGGTGCGGGTGCTTTCTTCTCCTCAGCGGATCCTGCGAAGTCCGGTGACCGAGGGAGCCCCCTTCCACCCCACCGGGGTTTCCTGGGACGAAAAGGCGGGGGTCTACTGGGTGGCCTCCGACTCGGACGGAGGGCTGCACGCCTTTGATCGGGTGCTTCGGCCGGTGCCGGGGAGGACTCTTCCTGGAGCCAGCCAGCAGTTCCAGGGGCCCACCGGCTCACCTCTTCTCTACCCGGCCACCGTGGACGTCACGGAATCCGGGGATGCCCTGACGGTGATGGCCTCCCACGAGGGGGTGCTGAAGAAGGATCGCAAACCGGTGGTGGCGGCCAAGAAGGCCCAGGCCCGGGGGGTGGTGTGGGTGCCCCGAGGAGAAGGGGCCACCTGGGGCGCCGCCGAATCTCCCAGCAAGAACCTGGTCAGCGCCCTGGTGGCCGCCGGGATCGCCGATCCCGACCAGCCCCAGGTGGAGGCGGAGAAGGCGGTGCGGGTGGGAGCCATGGCTTCGACTGCCGAGGGGGAGTGGATCGTTGGGCTGGAGCGCCCCCTGGGAGAGGGGGGGCGGGCCCTCCTCCTCAAGGTAAAGGGCGATGCCTCAGGAAGTCTTCTGGGAGAGACCCTGGCCCCCCTCGATCCGGTGGTGGCTTCGGCGCCGGGAGCCAGCCTGGGGCCTCAGGGAATCACCGGATTGGATCGACTTCAGGGGCCGTGGATGCTGCTCACCACCGCCACCCCCGAGGGAGCGGGCCAGCCGGGTGGCACCTTGTGGCTGTGGAATCGCCAGGATGGACAATTTCGGTGGGTGCAGCGGTGGTTGGGGTACCGACCCACCGGGGTTGCCCGGGGTGCGGATGCCCGCAAGGCTCTGGTGGTGCTGGAGAAGATGGAAGGGGGGACCCCCGCAGCTCGGCCTGCCTATGATTATGTACAGGTGATCTTCCCTCCTCCCCCCAAGCCGACCGCGAAGTAGAGGTCCCATGGCGTTGACCTCGTCCCTGCGGGGGGAGCTGACCCGCCTTCTGGGAGCGCGTCAGGTCCTCACCGGGGACGCCCTCTCTGCCGCACCCCCGCCGGGATTCCTGGGGGACGGCGGGGAGGACACCCGCACCCCTCCCGACGCCGTGCTTTTTCCCACCTCCACCTCCCAGGTGTCCCAGGTGATGGCCCTGGCCTACAGGGAGAGGATTCCGGTGACTCCCCGGGGGGCGGGCACCGGCAAGGTGGGGGGATGCGCTCCTTTGGAGGGAGGATGGGTCCTCAGCCTGGTTCGCATGAACCGCATCCTGGACATGCGCCCCAGGTCGGCCTTCGCCATCGTGGAGCCCGGGGTGATAACCGGAGTGTTTCGAGAGGCCGCTGAAGACGCCGGCCTCTTCTACCCCCCCGATCCTGCCTCCCTGGCCACCTGCACCCTGGGGGGAAACGTGGCCACCAACGCCGGCGGCCCCCTGGCGGTAAAGTATGGAGTCACTGGGGATCAGGTGCTGGGGGTGGAGGCGGTGCTGATGGATGGAAGGGTGATTCGCACCGGCAGGAAGACCCTCAAGGGGGTGTCGGGCTACGATCTGACCTCTCTCCTGGTGGGTTCGGAGGGAACCCTGGGGGTGTTGACGTCTCTGACCCTGCGGTTGCGCCCCCAGCCGGAGGCGGTGCGAACGGTCCTCCTGCCCTTTGCCTCGGTCGGGGAGGCGGCGTCCTCGGTGGCTCGAATCTGGGAGGCCTCCTTGTCGCCCCGGGTGCTGGAACTTCTGGATGGACACGCCCTCTCCGCCCTGCGTCGAGCCGGTGTGGGGGGGGTTCCCGAGAGATGGGGCGCCGTTCTTCTGGTGGAGTTCGATGGAGAGGAGAAGGGGTGTGATGCGGCGGTGGCCCGCCTCGCCGAGCTTCTCCCCGGCACGGTCGGACCGCCGGAGATTGCGAGGAATCCCGCAGAGGTCGCCCGGCTGTGGGCGGTGAGGCGGGAGATGAGCGCAGCGGTGAAGGTGGGGGCGGCGGGATGGATCACCTTGGACGTGGCGGTTCCCCCCGAGAGGATCCCGGCCCTGTGCACCTTCTTGGACGACGTCTGTGACGGGGTTTCCCTGCGAGTGTCTGTATATGGTCACCTCGGCGACGGCAACCTTCACGTCAACCTGCTCTTCGATGACCCGCGCCACCTCAAGAAGGCCCGGGAGGTGAGCGAGAGGGTCTACCGTCAGGCCCTTCACCTGGAGGGAACCCTCACCGGGGAGCATGGCATCGGTTCCACCCGCCGCCACCTGCTCGGTTGGGAGCACGGGGAGACCGAGATCGGGTTGATGCGAGCGCTGAAGGCCGCCTGGGATCCCAAGGGACTCCTCAACCCCCACAAGGTGCTGCCATGAAGACCGTTCTCAGCAATGACGATGTGGCCGATCTCCTCACTGAAACCGCCGATCTGATGGAGGTTTGTGGCGAGAACGACTTCAAGATCCGGGCCTTTCGCTCCGCCGCCCGCGTGGTGGAAAAACACCCCCGCAGCGTGTTTGACGAAGAGGATCTGACCGCCCTGGCCGGGGTGGGAAAGAGCCTGGCCATTGAGATCGGTGAGATGGGGGCGACGGGAGCCTCCCGGCACCTCCTGGAGCTGCGGGCTCGCCTGCCGGAGGGGTTTTCTTCACTGCTGCGGGTGGCCGGTCTGGGACCCAAGAAGGTCAGGGTTCTGTGGGAGAACCTGGGGGTGGGCTCCCTGGGGGAACTGGAATATGCCTGCGCCGAGAACAGGCTCGTCACTCTCCCAGGATTCGGGGAGAAGAGCCAGGAGAAGACCCTCTCCGGAGTGCGGTTTCTGGCCTCCAACCAGGGAAGGTTCCTGCTGAGCCAGGCCCTCCCGGCGGCTGGGGAGTTGGCGGCCTTTCTGGGGGGCTGTTCGGGAGTGGAGGGGTGTGCGGTGGCCGGAGAGGTGCGGCGGCGGCGGGAGGTGGTGACCGGTGCCGAAGTGGTGGTGGCGGTGCCGGCCTCCCATTGGGAGTCGCTGGGAGAGAGGTTGGCCAGCCATCCCCAGGTGGCCGAAGTGTCCGCTTCTGGCGATTCCCTTCTCCGTCTTCGCCTCCGCTCTCAACTTCCCATGGACCTGCATCGAGCCGATCCCGCCGCTTTTGTCGCGGCCCTGGTCTGCCGCACCGGGAGCACTGAACACGTCGCCTGCCTGGAGAACCGGGCGAAATCCATGGGGTTTTTCCTGTCTGAGCGAGGCCTCATGAGGGGGGACGGGGCTCCTTGGCCGCTGCCCGATGAGGAATCCCTCTACGCCCGGCTGGGACTGCCCTTCCTTCCCGCCGAGCTGCGGGAGGGGGCCGGGGACCCGGAGGTGTCCGACCTGCTTGAGGAGACCGACCTCCATGGGGTCCTCCACAACCACACCACCTGGAGCGACGGCAGCGCCAGCGTCCAGGCCATGGCCGAGGCGGCGCGGGCCATGGGGCTTGGCTACCTGTCCATTTCCGATCACTCCCGGGTGGCGGTGTACGCCCATGGGCTGGATGAGGAGAGGCTCCGGGCCCAGGGGGAAGAGATTCGGGAGGTGGAGGCCCGGATGGGAGGGGGATTCCGCATTCTTCGCAGCATCGAAGTGGACATCCTCTCCGACGGCTCCCTGGACCTGCCCGATGGGATTCTGGGGGAGCTGGACGTGGTGGTGGCCTCGGTCCATTCCGCCATGAGTCAGAGCCGAGAGGACATGACCCGGCGTCTGCTGAAGGCGGTGAATCATCCCCTGGTGTCGGTCCTGGGGCACCCCACCGGTCGCTTGCTGTTGGGACGTCCGGGCTATTCCTTCGATGAAGAGGCGGTGTGGGAAGCGGCCGCCCAGGCGGGGACGATCCTGGAAATCAACGCCAACCCCCACCGCCTGGATCTCGCCGCCGAGAAGGTACGTGCCGCCGCCGCCCGAGGAGCCCGGTTCGCCATCAGCCCCGACGCCCACTCCCTGGCGGGTCTGGAGGACACCTCTTACGGAGTGGGGGTGGCCCGGCGGGCGGGGTTGTCCCGGGGGCAGGTGGTGAACACGTTACCGGCCGGGGAGCTGCTGGAGGTTTGCCGGGGGAAGGGTCGCGGGTGATTCAAATCAGCCTCGCTCGTCTCACAACCCCCCAGAAACGTTGGCGGGCAGAGGCGGCACCGAGCCCTCGGGAATGCCCGGGAAGGGGGGTCCGCTCCGCTGCCTCTCCGGCCAGGATGGGCCGCCGGGAAGAACCTCCCCCGCCTCGGCTCGCATCTGTCTCTCGGTGCCCAGGAGGCCCGAGAGGGTGTGCTGGACGTAGTCGTTGCGGATGTCGGCCGCGATGGGACTCTCGGGGAAGCCGCCCAGGATCTGAGCGGGGTGCTCGGCGAAGTAGCTGTTTCGAGGGGTGAACTGCATCCGCAGGTTGAAACCTGCCAAGGCCTTGGCGGTGTCCAACAGCCAGTTCACGTCTTCCTTGGCCTCCCTGGCCAGGTCCACCGTCGCCGCCAGCCCTTCGATGCGACAGGCTCCCGGGGTGACCCCCGGCGGGGTGCCGAACCCTCCCACCAGGTCCGGGTAGTTGGCGATGTCGGCGTGGTCTTCTCCCCGCACCTTGGCGGAGATGGCCCGGGCGATCTTGTAGCTGTGGTCCCGGTATCTCGCCTCGTGAGTGAAGTGATACAGGTAGGAAAGTCCATACATCAGCCAGTGATCGTGGGGGATGTCCTTTTCGGTCTTGGCGGCGTCCCTCTCCAGGATCATGTAATCAGCGGCCTTCTTGGCGGTGGTCAGCCACAGGGGATTGGGCTCCAGGGCGTGGAGGCGCATCAACCCCAGAAGGGCCTCTCCCGGGTAGTAGATGTTCTCCTCATCGTCCACCGCCATCCCCGGCTCGTGGGCATAGAAGCTCTCCATTCTTCCGTTCTCCCTCTGCATCATCACAATGAACCGGGCGTAGGCGCGCATCTGGGGAAGCCAGGTTCGGTCCCCGGAGGCCTCCAGGTGTTGGGCAAAGGCGATGAGCGCCAGGCCTGCCCCTCCCAGCTTGGCATCCTTACCGTCCAGGACGAACAGGATGTCTTCCCCCCAGGGGCCCCTCTTCTTCTCCTCCTTGCTCTGGGACAGGGTGTACTTCAAGGAGCGCTCGGCGGCTTCCCGGTACCGGGGCCACAGGGTTCGGGCGTAGGCCTGAAGGAGGGCGAAGGTGCTGCCGTTGTGGCGGAGCATGTTGTAGCTGGTGCTCTCCCGGTGCTCGGTGGTGTGATAGAGGTAGAGCTGACGCCCGTCGTCCTCGATGATACGAGCGAGGTAATCGGCGGCGCCGACGGAGGCCTGGAGCAGGGAGTCGGGGGTGACGGTGGGGCCGTAGCGGGGGTCGGGGCGGCCGCGATACAGGCGGATCTTGGGGTCCTGAGCGGTGGCCCCCTCCACCCAGGACTCGGTGGTGAATTCCATGAATTTTACCTGCATCGGCATGTCCTCGGAGTCCGCCCGGGACTCCAACTTGCGTCGGATGTCCGAGGGCTTGAACCCCTTTTCCTTGACCGCTTCTCGGATGAAGTAGATGTCCTGTTCGATGACTTCCGTGGGGGTGATCCAGGTGGGCCTGCCGTCCACCTCCATGTAGAAGCCCTTGAGCCCCACCGAACGGCGGTCGGGCGTCAGCAGGATCTCCTTGCCCTTGTCGTCCTTGGCCCGGTTCATTTCCTTGCGACGGGCGGTGGCGGCCACCTCCACCTTCAGGCGATAGGCTCCACTCTGGACCGCTTCCTTGGCGTCCGACACCTTGCCGTCCTCCCGAAGGGCCAGGGCAGCCTGGGTCACCGATTCCATCAAGGTCTTCCCCTTGCCGGTGGTGCTGCGCGGGGGATGAGCCAGCCCGTATACCGTCAGGAACACCCGTCTCCCCTCGAAATCCTGGAGCTTGGAGTGCTCGGCGGGGGAGGGAGTCTGTCCGGAGAGAATGGCCCGGGTCAGGGCGAAGGCCTCGTTGAACAGGGGTTCGGAGGAAAGATCCTCCGCTTCTCCAGTGCCGATGCCCAGGCCATCCAGGCCCCCGGACTGCCATAGGTCACTTCCCTCCTCCGGAGCTCGGGCCCTGAGAAACCAGAAGGCCCCCACCGCCAGGAGGAGAAGCACGGCGAGGGTCTGGGGGAGCCGGCGTGGGGAAGGAGACGCGGGGGAGGATGCCGGAGGAGGAGGAGGGGGGGAAGGAGGAGAGGTCGTGGGAGGAGTCGGGTCAGACACGGAGCCTCAGAGGGGGGCCGGGAAGCCCCCGGGGTGGTTGAGTCGCGAGGATCGGACTCTCAGTTGATGGTGAAGAACGCAGTGCCCATACCTGCCTTGGTGCCGTCGGGATAAAGGGTGATCACTGAAAAGCTGATGAACTGATCGGTGGTGGCAGAGGGATCCACCGTCACCTGAAAGCCGGGGGTGTCGGTGACGGCGGACTCATGCACTCCCACCGAGGCGCCGCCATTGACCAGGGCTGTGTCCGTGTCCAAGGAGGCCTTGGCGGTGGAGTTACCCACCATGGAGATCACCGCCACCACCCCGTCCCCCGATTCCTTGTCCCCGAGGTTGGTCAGCTCGGCGGCGAAGCCCACCGTTTCTCCGGCAGAGAGGAAGCCATCGCCGTTGTAATCGTCGGTGATCACCAGGGAATCCAGCACCAGGTCCGGGGCGGGAGGGCCCATCAGGAAGGTCAAGGGCTGGTAGTAGTAGTAATAGGCCCCCGCGGTGAGATCGGGAAAGAAGTCCCCGTAGCCCCCGTCGGCGACGATCCACCCCGAGCATCCTGACGCGGTGGTCCCGGAGACATCATCCAGGAAAGAGACATCGGGGATCTCTGCCCCGAAGCCGGTCCCCTCGTCGGTGACCACGGGATACGCGGTCTGGGGTTCCCACTGATCTTCCAGGAGCCCCTCGGCGTCGTAGCGGTAGGCGGTCAACACCGGGCCCTGCCCATCCAAGACCATGATGTGCCCCCCTACGTAGCAGGTGAGGGTGGCCCAGTCGTTCTCGGCATCGGGTCCCCCATATCCAACCGTGATCCACTCCAGAAGGCGGCCGTTGGTGCGGTAGCGGAAGTTCTGGATGTCCAATTCGGCCCCATCCCCCGAGGGGTCGTCGTCCCACCAGGGGGTGCGCCAGTCAAAATCCGCGATGGGTCCCCACTCGTCCAAAGCGGGGGTGGAGTCGTCGTCTCCTCCCGCAGAGTCGTCATCGCCTCCCACCGCAGAGTCGTCATCTCCCTCGGAAACCGTGCATCCCCCGGCGGCGAGAAACAGGAGGGGAAAGGCGAGGAGAAAGAGAAAGCGAGGCATGGCAGGGACTCCTTGGGGGGCCATTGTGGCGGGATGGGGCGGAAGGCTCAAGCGGGAAGGAGGGGATGGAAGGGCATCGACCCTCCCAGGCGGCAAAGATCCCGGAGGGCGCAGGGGGAGCACAGGGACTCCACCCGTTTTCCCAGGCATCGCCCCGAGACCCCCAGGTGGCAGAGAACGAAGTCGTATTTGACGGGATCCTCGGGATCCAACAGGGAGAGGGCTGCGGTGATTTCTCGGGACGCCCGGAGATCGGGATGGGTCCTTTGGGTGAGGCCAAGGGCCGAAGAGATGCGGAAGACGTGGGTGTCCACCGGAATCAACAGGCGGGAGGCGGAGAGGCAGCGCCAGAGCCCCAGGTCCACTCCGTCTTCGGCGCTTCGCACCATCCACCGCAGAAAGAGGTGCTGCCGCTTGCAGGCCCCCCCTCTTCGAGCATCGGGAAGGAGGAAGCGAAGACCCGGAGTCAGGGGGCCGTTTATCTGGTCCCGGAGGGCGTCCAGAAAGGGGGGAAGAGAGGCGCCGGAGTCGGTCTCGGGGGATGTGTGCCTCTCCATCTCTCCTTCCAGGGAACCCCTCAGGGAGAGGATCCCTCCCACCGCTTCCAGAAACCGAACCAGGTCGTCTCCGGTGATCCATCGATAGTACAGGCGGCGCACCGCCTCCTGGGAGGAGGGGGAGAGGCCGGTTTGCAGGTGGGAGGCCGGAGAGGGGCCCAGCAGAAGGAGGAGGGATTCCAGCACTGAGGAGAAGGCGGCGATGCGACCGAACGCCAGGGAAGCAGCCAGGAAGGCCACCACCTCCTGGTCGACAGGTGAGGTGAACCGCTTGGGAAAGCGGATCGGGTCGAGGGCGATGCGGGCCCGTTGATCGGTGCTGGAGAACAGGGAACCCAGCCGGGCGAGGTGGGTGTGGGGAGCAGGCATGGGGAAGGGGCGGTCAGCGAAGAGCGCGCCGCCGCCGCCATCCCAGAAGGAGAAGAGCCAGGGCGGTGGCCTCTTCATCCCCCAGGCCGGTGTCCCCACAGCCGGTACACCCATCCTCCAGGTAGAAGTCGTGGTCGGCGTCGGGAAAGAGGTGGATCTCCACCGTATCCTCCCCTGAGGAGGAGAGGCCATCGTTGACCACCAGACCGAAGACGTAGCCCCCCGCTTCCGACCCTTCAAACCAGGGGTTGGCGGTAGTGGGATCCAACAGGTCCACCGGGGGGCCGTCCACCTGCCGCCACACGTAGCTCAAGGGATCCCCCTCGGGATCCTGGGAGGCTGTCCCGTCCAGGATGACCGAGCGTCCGGAGAGGGCATACAGGTCCTGGCCAGCGGCGGCGGAAGGGGGAGAGCCGGAGGCGTAGGCGGAAAGGGAAAGGGCCCCCGCCGAAGCGAAGACCAGGGAGGCGGGGAGGAGGAGTCGGACTCTCATGGGGTGGCTCTCTGGCGGCGGCGAAGGGCTCGGAGCGCCACCACGGCGATGAGGGGCAAAGGGTACACCCCCCACACCCAAAGGGCGACGGGGGCTTCTCCCTCGTTCTCAGGAGTGAAGGCGGCCCGGCGGGTCTCTTCCTGATCCAGGGCGTCGAGGCGGCGGAAGGCAAAGGCATTCAGCACCGCTTGGAGCGAGGGGTCGGGGGAACCCGGTTCCGGGCGGGAGGATTCAAACGCCTGGGCCTCCCGCTCCCAAAGGCGCATGGCCTCCCCCGCCCGGATCATCCCGGCCATCTGCACTCGATACAAGGCGTTCAGCTCCGAGTCCTCCCCGGTCGCCCCACCAGTGTCCAGAAAGGCGTCGGGGTTGTCCACTTCATCCCGGAACTCCACGTTTCGAGACGAGAGGCGAGAATCGGCCACCGATCGGGTCAGCCGGTAGGTGGTGACTCCCTCGGCTCCTCCCTCCTCCACCAGGGCCTGGAACAGGGTTCGGGCGAAGTCCTGGGGCGGGGCGGCGGCCACCTCCTTTCTCCAGGGAGGAGGCGGAGAAAGGTCCCGAGAGATCGCCCCGATCCCCTGTTGAATCACTGCGGACGAGGAACGTCCGGAAAGGGCCTCTCCCACCCTCTTGGCGAGAAGCTGCTCCGACATCAAGTGGTGATTGGAGAGGATCCGCAGCCCGATTCCCTTGAACCCCCGCCTCTTTCCCCACAGGCCCCCGCCGGTGAGCCCCTCCTCCACCAGGGATTGGATCTTGGCGGAGACGAAGAAGTCATACAGCCCCACCTGCACGGTATGAATCTGGTTGCACACGTCCTGAAGGTGATGAAAAGCCGCCCCCTGGAACAGGCTCCGCAGGTGTGGGGAAGAGGGGAGAGCCAGACGTGAGGCCAGCCAGGAAAGGGCGGTGTAGCTTTCGGCCATGTCGTCCCCGAAGGCCCGCGCCTCCTCGGGGAGGGTAAATCGCACCGGATCGGTCTTCAGCGCAGCGGGATCCGAAGAGTGGGGGCGCCGGGTCAGGCCGTAATGGGCGTGGGCCTGGGAGGAGAGTCCTTGGGAACTGCCCAGCCACAAAATGGCAGGGTCAGCCGGCAGGGGGCGGCCGGCGGCGTCCCTTCGGGGGACTCCCCCCTCTCCTCTCCACCACCGATCCTGATTGCGGCGATCCAGATCGGGATGGGCCGACGCTTCTCCCAGGAGGAGACCCCGGGGGAGAGGCTCCTCCTGGAGACGGTCGATTCCCCACACCGTCGCCGCAGGATTCAGGGACAGGAACTCCTTGAAGGCGGCGGGGGAGGTGAAGGACGCCTCCTCAGGATAACGGGCCAGGAAGCGCGCCTTGAGGGAGGGGTCGGAACTGGTCGCCAGGAGGGTGTAGAGGTGGACCCGCAGAAGGAGCAGGTCGGCGGGGTTTCCTCCCGGTACCACATCCGCCAGGAAGGGGGGGTCTTCGGCCCAGGCCAGGTCGGCAAGGGACTGATGAATCTTCACTCCATAAGCGAAAGCGGGCTTAGGAGCCCCCAGAAGGGCCAGCAGAAGAGACAAGAAGGCCCCGGTTGACCTGGAAAAACAGGGAATCATGTGCTCCCTTCTACCAGAACCTCAGGGGCAGGAAAGGCTTCTCGGTAACGTGCGTGATACCTTCTCCGCCGGTGTTGTTCCCGAAGCTGGAGTCGATGAACAAGTGCCCCCATCCTCTTTTTGGACGCGCCCGACTCGTCTCCTGGCAATGGCCGGGCTCCTCCTCTTCTCCGCCTGTGCCACCGTGGCGGTGGTCCAGGACCCCGAGCCCGTTGCCCCAGGGGTGGTGCGGGGAGGAGGAGGGTTGGCGGCGATGTTGGATGTGGGGGAGGACGTTTCAGGAGCGGTGGTGCCCGAAGTGGACCTGCGCCTTGGTCTGGGGAAGGGCTTTGACACCGGGCTGCGGCTGACCCCGTTGGAATTCTCATGGGATCTCAAGGGGTTGATGTACTCGAAAGAAGGGTTTGCCGCCTCGTTGTCCACGGGCGTGGGGATCGGGGCCGACCCCTCGGGGAGCACGGGAGAGGAGAGGGCGGTGTGGGCGACCGCCCGGGTTTTCGTTCTGGTGCGGTACCGAAGGGGGCAGGTGTCGTTTTATGGTGGACCCCAGGTGACCTTCGGGCCTCGCCTCACCGGCACCCAATTGGAGGACACCGGCCTTCTCACCCGGGGAGGTGGATTCCTGGGGTTGGGGCTTTTTCCCTCCACCGGAAACTTTCAGACTCCGGCCTTCTTCGTGGAGATTCAAGCGGGAGCCACTCGATTCCAGCCGGTGGCGGGGGAGGTGGGTTCGGGTCATCGCACCGGCCTCTATATGGTGCCGGCGGTGGCCTTTTCGTGGGATCTGGCCCGCCGAGAGGGCTCTCCTTGAGGAGGGGGGCGCAGCTCCTGGGAGTCTGGGGATTCCTGGGAATGTCGGCGGTGGGGGTGTCGGCTGAACCCCCTCCCGAGCCCCTGATCCCCCCGTCCCTGGAGGCGGCGGTCGTGAATTCCCGGGAGGGCATCCCCGAGGATCTGGGAGCGCTGTTCGATGTGGCTCGCTCCGGGCTGGCCGAGGGGCTCCCCGGGGGCAGCGCGGCAGAAGAGGCCCTGTGTGCCCGAGGTCCGGCGGCGGCTCCCCTTCTGCTGCGTCGACTGGCGTTGGGCGATCCGGCCAGCCACGCCCTGGCCCGGTCCCTGCTGGTGAGGCTGGGGGCAGCGGCCGAGAAGGAGGTGGCCCAAGGAATGGCTCACCGGGATCCCAGGGTGCGGGATGCCTGCCTGCGGATCGCCGCCGAGGCACCCCTTCCCGCCCTCCTCCCTGCTGCCCGCCCTCTTTTGAACGATTCCAGCCCTCTGGTGGTCCTGTCCGCCCTTCGCCTGGTGGCGGTGACCGGGGACAAGGCTTCCCTTCCCGGTCTTCTCCTTCACCTTCGCTCTTCCGATCCCCGGCTGCGTACGGTGGCCGCCGAAGCGGTGGGGGTCCTGGGAGATCCGGGAGCCATTCGCCCCCTCCTGCCCCTCCTCAAGGACGAGTTTTCTTCGGTGAGGCGGGCAGCAGAAAAGGCCATGACCGCCCTGGGTGCACCCCCCAGCGAACCCCTGCCCTGGCCCCCGGCGCCTGCGGCCGCTCCCCTTTCTCCTCCCCGTCTTCGCCTGGACGGAGCCCCCCTGGCCCTGGACCGTTTTGATGAGGACGCCCTTTCGGCGGCCCTTTCCTCGGCGGGAGCCGGGAAGGTGGATCTGCGAATGCCCAGAGATCTGCTTTCCACTTTGGGAAGAAATCCCCTGGCCGATGCCGCCCTTCAGGACCCCCTCCTCCTCCCTTCCCTGGGGGCCCGGCTGGAGGCGGCGACGGGACTGCCGGCCCTGATGCGGGAACTTGGAGGAGTGAAAACGGAAGGAGGAGCCCTGCCGGCTTCGCCTTCGGCACCCGTCTCGGGCCTGGAACGGGCCCTGAACCAGGTGGTGGCTTCCTGGGAATCCCTCCATCGAATCACCACTTCCACCTACGGATCCCTCTCCAAACAAGAGAGGTTGCGAAGTCTGCACCTGCTGTCCCGAGTGTTTCTTCCTGGGGTCCCTGGGGAGGAAATGCTGGCCCGAGGGGGACTGTCGGGAGCCCCCCTTTTCGCCTTGGATGAGGTTCGGACCCGGGCGGACGTGGCCCATGCCCAGGTGGTTCTGCCTCCCCTCCTGGCCCTGGATTCCCGCCCGGTGGCGGCGGCGGCCTTGGAGCTGTTGTCCGCCTGTGAGCGCCTCGATGCGGCGGTCGCCCTGGCCACGCCGGCGGAAAAAGTGGCGCTGGCCTCTCGCCCTCCTCCCCGGTCCACGGCGGGCACGGTGAAAATCGGGGGAATCGGCTCGGATGTGTGGGACTCTCCCGCCGATCTGACCGTGGATCTTGGGGGAGACGACCACTGGGGCGGAAAGGCGGCGGCGGCCTTGGGTCCCGAGAGGCCGACGGCGGTGGCGGTGGACCTGGGGAAGGGCGGGGACGTGTGGGAAGGAGGGGAGGCTCCCGGTCCGGGAGGAGCGGTGTTTGGCGCCTCTCTCCTCTACGACGGAGGTGGGAATGACCTGTACAGGACGGGGCCGTTGGCTCTGGGAGGGGCCTTCTCCGGGGTGGCCCTCTTCTGGGACGGAGGAGGCGATGACGAGATGCGGGGAGGGGCCCTGACCCAAGGGGCGGCGGCGTTCGGAGCGGGGGTTTTGGGGGATTCGGGAGGGAGGGATCTCCGGGTGGCTGCGGGCAGGAGCCAGGGATGGGGAGGGCCGGGGGGATGGGGCGTGGCCTGGGACGGAGGAGACGAAGGGGACGCCTGGCAGGTGTCCGGGGACGGAGGAAACGGAATGCAAGGGGCCGGCGAGGGGTGGCGTCCCTTTGCGGCAGGTGGGATCGGGCTGCTGGTGGATCGGGGTGGGGAAGATCTCTACCTGGCTCGGGGAGAGGCCCAAGGCTGGGGGCGCTGGTACGGTCTGGGGATCCTCCTGGACGTGAAGGGAGAAGACAGGATGGTGGGGGGAGAGGAAGAGCAGGGGGCGGGACGCAACCAGGGGGTGGGTGTCCTCCTGGAGGGGGGAGGCACCGATACACGGGTGGCCACCCGGCTGGCG
>CAYRTW010000006.1:0-47136 GCA_964426935.1 uncultured Rickettsiales bacterium | reverse complement strand
GATTCCCGCCACCCATCCCCCGCGCCCGTCACGCCCCCCTCCTTATTCCCCTCCAGCCTCCAAAATCTCCCCCTCCACCCATCCCCGCCACCATTCCCGGGCGGTGGCGACCTCGATCCCCCGGCGGGCGGCCTCAGCGGTAAAAGCGGCGGGACGGCGGGGAGCCCTCAACCACTCCAGCAACCCGGCGGCCTCCTCCTCCACCTCCACCAGATGAACCTGTCCGGAAGCCGGCACCAGAAGGTAATGACTCTTTCCTTCCCCAGGGGGGAGGATGGGAAGCCGGGGTGCGTCGTCACACAGGGCCACCGCCGGCATCAAGCCCACCTCAAACAGCCATGTCTCCACCACCTGCAGGGCGGGCACCACCCGGGCGGAGAAGGTCCCCACCTCCACTCCTCGGGCAAGGCCAAAGCAGCGACGGTGGGGAGGAATGGGGGGAGGATGGGGATCCCGGTCCTCCTCGGCACGGGCGTGCTCCCGGCGGGATCGGGCCATGGCGGCTTCCAGGGCCACCATCCCCGGAAACACCGGTTCAACCACCCTTCCTCGGGTGACCAGGTCCCCCAACCAATGGGCGAATCCCTCCGCCAGGGACCCTCGGGCCTTCACCTCCCGGTGAAACTCCGGTGAAGAGAAAAACCCCTCCAATTCGGCCAGAGAGCGGGTTTCCTGGAGGAGGAGGGCGATGGAACCCTTGAACTCGTCGGACAGGGTGTGAAGGATGCGGTGACGCCTCAGGGGATCCATCCCGAAGGCCCGGGAGTCGGTGGAAACCAACCAGCCTTTCTCCTCGTCGGTCAGCTCCTCCCCGGCCAGGGCCCCCTTTCCCTCCCGCTGAAGCCTCTCCTGGAACACGGGATCATGGAGGAGACGCACCAGCACCCTCTGAAGGAAAGCGTGACTCATCGGGCGTCCAGGGAGGCGGGAAACAGACGATTCAGACGAATGAAATTCTCCACGCACTCCTGGGGCGGGTTGCGTTCACACTCGTACACCACCGCCTTGAGATTCTTGCAGCGGGGAAGGAGGTGCTCCAGGAGGGCCCAGGTCTGGGGAAGGGGCTCGGGGCCATGATCGTCATCAATGTAGGAAAATCCCTGGTGATTTCGAACCGTTCCTCCGGCAACATGGATTTCCACCACTCTGTCCACCGCCAGATCCTCCACTCCTGCCAGCAGGGGAAGGTTCCGGGAAGCCTGGAAGATGGCCAGGTGGGCGCAGTCCAGGAGGAGACCCCCGTCGGCCAACTCCGCTACTCGGGAGAAGTATTCCAGGATGTGGAGATTCCCCAGGTAGATCGCAGCGGGTGGGTTCTCGGGGAGCACCGGCAACCCGCTCCAGGCCTGCAGCCTGGCCACCGTCTCCCCCATCTCCTGAGCTGAATCCGCCGTCAGAATGGGGGGCAGAAGAAGCCCCTGCCCCCTCTCTCTCCTCCCCCAGTGCCACAGGCCCCCGTCTCCGCACAGCCAGGGAGCGCGGAGTTCCTCAGCCAGAGCGGCGGTCTTCCTCGCCCATCCCCGGGTCAGGTCCTCCCCCTCCTCCAGGTTGATGTCCAGGAAGTGCCAGGTGGCTGGACCCCCTTCCCGCACCCAGGCCCTCATCGCCTCGTCCACGCCCCTGTCCAGATCTCCACCGTATTCCACGAAGTGAAGGAGGCCGGGATGAGCCGCCTGGAACTCCCGGGGATCGATGCCCGTGGCCGAAGCACCGAACTCCTGGGAAAGGCCCACCCCCAGGCGGGGCAGGGAAGCCACTCGGGTTGCAAAGTCCACCATGGACGGCAGTGTAGGGGGGAGAGGGTGGAAGGTGAAGGCGGGGCTTGCGAGGTTGGCGGGCCCCTCCTACCCTCTGGTCATGCCTCCGCCTCCGCCGTTTGTTCCACGGGGAACTCCGCGTCCCACCCGTTGGCAGGCTCTCGCCTTGGGTGGCGCAGCAGCGGTCTTGGGACTCATGGCCCTTCTGTGGAGCGGTCGAAGCAAAAACCCGATCGCGAACCCTCCCCAGGTCGAAACTCCTCCCCCCTGGCTGGCGGATGAGACCCTGACCGACGCCGCCCGGGAAACCCTGACTCGCCTGGATGCCCGGGACGCGGAAGAGGCGAAAAATCCCTTGCCCGCCTGGCCAGAGGCCTTGACCGATGTTCCCCTCCAAGGAGGGCCGCGATTGCGGGCCCAAGGGTGGTATGCGGTAGAAGAAAGCTCCGGGACGGTGCTGGCTGCCCACAACGCCTCCCAGCCTCTCCCCATTGCCTCCATCGCCAAGCTGATGGGGGGACTGATCTACGCCGACGCCGGGGCGGATCCCGAGGCCTCCCTCCCCCTCACCCAGGAGGACAAGAACTACCTTCAGGTGACTCGCTCTCGCCTGCGGGTGGGTGGCCAATACCCCGCCCACGGCCTCCTCCACTCCGCCCTCCTGTCCTCGGACAACCGGGCCATGGTGATGCTGATGGGCCAGACCGGTCTGACCCGAGAGCAATTTGCTGCCGCCATGAACCGGAGGGCTCGGGCGCTGGGGCTTCCCACCGCTCACTTTGGTGACCCCACCGGGCTGGATCCCACCGACACAGCCTCCCCCCGGGAGGTGGCCCTGCTGCTGGCCGCCTCCCTGCGGCACCCCCTCCTGAGTCGGATCCTGGTTCTCACCGAGTATCCCTACCTCCGCACCGACTCGGGCATTCGCATCACCGCCCGCTCCTCCAACCGCCTGGCGTACTCTCCCGATTGGCGGGTTTCCGGGTCCAAGACCGGCTATACCGATCTCGCCGGCTCCTGCCTGGTGATGCGCTGCTCCATGGCGGGGCGAACGGTGGTGGTGGCCCTGCTGGGCGCCCGAGGAGTGCATTCTCGCTACGGTGACGCGGTGCGCCTGCGGGGATGGTTGGAGGGGTTGTCGCCTGAAGAGGAGGCGAAACTGGCTCAGGGGGAAGGAAAGGACGAGGAGGAAGGGGGCGAAGAATAGACTCCGGGCCCAGGGATCCACCTCAAACACCCTCACCCCCTCCTGTCGCCTGCGGATTGTGCCCGGGGCTGCTATGCTGGGAAGTCCCTGAAGCGCCCCGCACTGGGGAGGAGGCCCCGCCCAGGTGGTCAGCGTTCCCGCCCTTTCCATCGTCGTTCCCGTCTACAACGAAGTGGAGAACCTGCCCCATCTCCGGGAGGCTCTCTGCCGAGCCCTGGAGCCCGCCGGCTTCACCTTTGAGGTGCTGCTCATCGACGACGGCTCGTCGGACGGCTCCTCGGCGCTGATGGACAAGATCGCCTCGGAGGATCCCCGGTTCCGCCCCCTTCATTTTGTGCGGAATTACGGGCAGACCGCCGCCATGAGTGCTGGGTTCCGCCACTCCCGGGCTCCCCTCATCGTCTCCATGGACGCCGATCTTCAGAACGATCCCCAGGACATCCCCGCCATGATCGCCCGCCTGGAGGAGGGCTACGATCTGGTCTGCGGGTGGCGCAAGTCCCGTCAGGATCGCTTCTTGGACCGCAAGCTCCCCTCCATCCTCGCCAATCGGCTGATCTCCTGGGTTTCCCGGGTTCCCCTTCACGACTACGGCTGCACCCTGAAGGTGTATCGCAAGGAATTCATTGAGGATCTGCCTTTGTATGGGCAGATGCACCGCTTCATTCCCATCTACGTCACCTGGGCTGGAGCCCGGCTGGTGGAGATGCCGGTGAACCACCATCCCCGCACCCGGGGCACCAGCAAATACGGGATCGGTCGGGTGTTTCGGGTGCTCCTGGACCTGCTGACCGTCAAGTTCTTGCGGGACTTCTACGTCAATCCCATCTATTTCTTCGGCTACTTCGGCTTCGCCTCCATCTTCGCCGGCTTCCTGTGCGCGGCGGGTGCCGTATGGATGAAATACGACGCGGGCACCTGGATGCACAAGAATCCCCTGGTGGTGCTGGCAGGAGTTCTGGTGCTCTTGGGGTTCAACAGCTTCTTCTTCGGCCTCATTGCCGAAGTGCTCATTCGGATGAGCTTCGAGTTGCAGCAGAAGCAGCCCTATCGCTTGAAGGGGGCTTCCGAAGTTCGGGCCCCCCTTCACGTCGTCCACCTCCCTGCCCATCAGGAAGGCCAGGATCCCGGCGAGGTAAGTGGTTAGATGTGCGGAATCGCCGGGTTTTTGACCCTGAGAGGAGATCCTTTACCCCCGGATGACGCCGAAGCCACCCTGCTGGCCATGCGGGATGAGCTGATCCACCGGGGACCCGATGAGGGGGCGGCGTGGTGGGAGAACGGGGTGGGTCTTTCCGCCCGGCGCCTGTCCATCATTGACGTGTCCGGCAGCCATCAACCCCAGGCGGGACCGTCGGGGAAGACCCAGGTGGTGTTCAATGGGGAGATCTACAACTACCGGGATTTGCGGGGAGAGCTGCTGAAGAGAGGGCACACCCTTCGCACCCAAGGAGACACCGAAACCCTTCCCCACCTGTACGAAGCCTTCGGGATCCAGGGGCTGCTGGAGAGATTGGTGGGGATGTTCGCCTTCGCCCTGTACGACCAGCGGTCGGGCAGTCTCCTCCTGGCCCGGGATCGATTGGGAATCAAGCCCCTGTATTATGCGGAAATGGGGGGGCATCTCCTGTTCGGTTCGGAGTTGAAAGCCCTCCTGGCTCACCCGGCCTGTCTGCGAGAGATGGACCGGGAGTCCCTTCGAAAATACCTTTTGTTCGAGTACGTCCCCTCTCCCCACTCCATTTACCGAGGCATCCGCAAGCTTCCTCCCGGCCATTACCTGTGGGTCAAGGATGGCAAGGTGGAGGTTCATCGGTACTGGCGACCCACCTTCCGCAAAGATGGGGAGGCTTGGGAAGGGGATCCCCTGCCCGCCTCCGACGATGAGGTGGGGTGGAGCAAGGCGGTGTTTCGAGGCTTGGACGAGGCGGTGAACTGCCGGCTGGTATCAGAGGTTCCCATCGGCTGCCTGCTCTCGGGTGGTTTGGATTCCTCTTCGATCACGGCGCTGATGGCTCGCAAGGTGCCGGAGCTTCGCACCTTTTCCATCGCTTTTGACGAACCGGGTTACGACGAATCGGTGTATTCCCGGGAGGTCTCCCAATTGCTGGGAACCCGCCACACCGAAGGCCGGGTGCGCTCCCAGGATGTCCCCTCCCTGCTCCAGACGGTAGCGGGGTTTTTGGACGAGCCGTTGGGAGATGGCTCGTTGCTGCCCACCTATGTCCTGTCCAAGCTGGTGAGGGACTCGGGGGTGACGGTGGTGTTGTCGGGGGATGGAGCCGATGAGCTGTTTGCCGGCTATCCCACCTACCTGGCTCACCGGGCCGCCGCCTGGGTGGGGAAGATGCCGAGACCTCTGCTCGGTGCCGCTTCCTTCCTGGCCCATCGCCTCCCCACCCATTACGGCAATGTGACCCGGGAGTACAAGCTGAGGCGGTTCCTGGCGGGGGTTCGGGAGCCCCTGGCCATCCGCAACAACCTGTGGCTGGGGGCCTTTCTACCCGATGAGGCCTCAGCCTTGTTGGGGGAGGAGGCGGGAACCGATCCCTTCGCCGAGGCCCTGGCCCATGTGGAGGATTGTGACGCCGAAGATCCGGTGGAAAGGGCCCAGTACCTGGACATGCGGATGTACATGGGGGACGACATCCTGGTGAAGGTGGACCGGGCCTCCATGGCGGCGTCGGTGGAAGCCCGGGTGCCCTATCTGGATCACCGGCTGGTGGAATTGGTGTGCCGGATGCCCTCTCGCTACAAGCTGAGGGGAAGGACCGGAAAGTACCTCCTGCGGCGAATCCTCAAGGGAATCGTTCCTGATTCAGTGCTTCAGCGCCCCAAGAAGGGGTTCGGCCTTCCCGCCGGGCCCTGGCTGCGGGGACCCCTGCGGGAAGTGGCGGGGGACATGCTGTCTTCCTCTCGCCTGAATCGGGTGGGTGGCCTGGACGCCAGGGTGGTGGAGGGGGTGTGGAAGGATCACCAGGAGGGACGGGCGGATCGGCGCCGACACCTGTTCAGCCTGCTGATCTTTCTGCTGTGGTGGGAGGGAAGGTTCGGCCCCTCCGGCAAGTCGGCGGTTCGGTAGGGATGGGGTTGGAGACTCAGATTCCCGGGCGCAGGGGCGGGATGGTGCGGACTGCCGGGAGGGAACTCAAACCAGGGGGGCTTTTAGATCATCCAGCCTCGCTGCCCGGCGGAGGTCGTCCATCTTCCTTTGCGCCGTAGCCATGATGTCAGGCAGAAACCTTCGCACCCTGGCGTGGCTGCGGCCGTGACACAGGTCCTCGGTCGCCGGGTCGCTGAAGCTGCGGATCACGGTGAAGGATTCCTGTTTACCGGGAATCCATGCAAGAAAAACCTTTCCCTTCAGTCTCACCCCCTTCACCCCAGTCGCAGCGCCGAAGTGCCCAGAAGCTCTCCCCTCCTCCCGAAGTTTTCGATCCCCACCTGCCCCGAGCCGATGTCGCAGGTGACCTTGGTGAAGTTGTCTTGCTGCTGGAAGCCGAATGCCCGGTAGCTCATGCGATGGGTGCCATCGATGTCGAAATCATCCCCATCGGCGGCGGAATCGTGGACGAAGCTCCAGGGATCCCCGTCGGCAAAGGGGAAGGGCCAGTAGAACGCTGACGAGGTGATGTTGAAGGCTTTGAGGGGCAGCAGGGAGCCGGCCCGGGTGCGGAATTCCATTTCGGCGGTGATGGAACAGTGGACGTCTCCGCTGAGGAAAATCACGTTCTGGACGCCCCGGTTGACGATGGTCTGGAGGATCTGACGGCGGGTCTCGGGAAAGGCGGGCCAGGAGTCGCTCTTCCAGGCGTTCTGCCCCCGAGTGGCATATTCGTTGGGGGCAAACACCGAGGGGGACACCACAAACTTGGGGCGGTTCCCCACCACCTGCTGCTGCTCCGCCAGCCATTGGCACACCTCATCCACCTGCCCGGGAGGGCCGTCGGGGGATCGCCTCGGGTAGCCCAGCAGGTGATTGTCGCAAAGGTCCCGGTCCTCGTCGTCGCGGATGCGCTGGGTCCGGGTGTCGAGGACGAAGAAGGGGACTCCCCCATGGTCGAACCGGTAGTGGATGCGGCCGTCGGGATGGCGAGGGCCGTGCAACCACTGAAAGCTCCGGTAGGCCTGGATGGCTTGGAAGAACAGGGCCCTCTTGGAGGCGTCTCTCATTCGTCCCGCCACCCAGTTGTCCTCGATCTCGTGGTCATCCAGCATCATGTAGGTGGGGCCGGAGCGCAGAAGATCCCGCAGATAGGGGGACCCGAAGGCCTCCACGTAGCGCTCATGAAACTCAGTGGAGTTTTCCGCCTTCCCCGCTGAAAAGAAGCGGCTGTAGGGATCGGCGTAGATCTGGTCCCCCACCATGAGCACAAAGCGAGGGCGCCCCGGACCTCCCGATTGGATCTGCCCCAGCATCGACCGGAACACCTCGTCGGAGCGCTTGTTCAGGAGGGAAATGCCTGGGTATCGGCAGGAACCGAACAGGAAGGAAAACGACGAGGAGGCGGCGGGGAAGGTGGCCACCGTAGCCACCGCCTGGCCCTGGGGGAGGCGAAGCAGGTCCTTGACCCAGGTCTTGGCGGCGGGAAGCTGGGTGAACAGCTCCTCATCAGAAAGGAGAAACCGGGGATCTCCCCCATCCACCTCCAGGGCCCCCAACCTGGCTTCATAGGGGGTGTCGGGAGAAAGTCCTGTAAAATCAATGGTTCCGGTGCGAAAATATTCGCGATGCAGCCGAAAATAATTCGCCGAGCCGGCCACCAGGGTGCCATTTTTGAACAGGGCCCCCACGCCCACGGTGCGCGCTTCGGTGGGGGCTTCGGCCCTCATCCACACCCGGGCGGAGGTGCAGGTGGTGTGGCCCACGATGGGACCGAGGTGGGGAGCCAGGAGGAACCAGGCCATGGAGAACTCCGAGAGGGGTGGGGGAAGAACCAGACGGCCGACCGATGGTACCATCCCCGCCCCCTCCCTACGCCAAGACGAGCCCCCTCTTCATGAACCTGCCCTCTCTGCTGCTGCTCCTTGTCCTCCTGGTGGTGGCCCTGATTTCCGCTGGATGCAACGTGATCCGCATCCGAGGGGCCCAACTGAACCATGCCTTTGACCGGGCCGGTCTGACCCAGCGGGAGCTCCCCCTGTCAGAGGGAAGCCTGTCGTTTCGGGAGGGAGGGAGGGGAGACCCGGTACTCCTCCTCCACGGCTTTGGAGCCTCGTCGGTCTGGCAGTGGCAGCCCCAACTCGCCGCCCTCACTCCTCGCCACCGGGTCATCGTCCCCGATCTCCTGTGGTTCGGCGCCTCCCGTGGGGCCCCGGGGGCGTTCACCCTGGAGGCCCAGGTGGAGGCGGTCCTGGCGATGCTGGACTTCCTGGGGGTGGAGAAGCTCGACGTGGTGGGGATGTCCTACGGGGGCATGGTGGCCTGGCGCCTGGCGACCCTTCACCCGGAAAGAGTCGGAAAGCTGGTCCTGGTGGCCTCCCCCGGCCCCGCCTATCTTCCCGCCGACTTTGAAGCTCTGAAGGCCCGTTTCGCCCACCTGGAGCCGGAGGAGTTGTTCGTACCCTCCCGGCAGGAGACGGTGCAGACCCTCATCGATCTCGCCTGGTATCGCCCTCCCCGCGCCCCCGCCTTCGCCCGCAAACAGGTGATCCGGGATCTGTATGGCACCTTCCGAGAAGAAAAGCTGGCCCTCATCGGGTCCCTGCGAAGCCTGCTGGGGGCCCTGCCCGACCCGCCGCACCCCCTCCCCTGGCCGGTGCTCCTCCTGTGGGGGCGCCAGGATCCGGTCTTTCCTTTGGAAATGGCCGAGCGCCTGCACACCCTGCTGGGCGAGGGATGTCAGCTTCACATCATCGAGAAGGCCCGCCACGCCCCCAACCTGGAGAGGGTTCGGGAGTTCAACCGGGCTCTGGTGAGGTTTTTGGAGGGGAGGGCTGAGGGGGTGGAGAAGTGAGGCGTAGGGAGACGGTTGTTCACCACAGGAGACGGTTGGTACTATTCCGGCAGGGCCATTGCTGACAGGAAGGTTGAATCAGGTTCCTCCTGCTCTCTGCGGAGTTCAGGTAGGGACGACATTCATGACGCCCGCACTGCGGGCTGAAATCACTTCCTCGGGCGCGATAAATCACGCCCCTCCATCCGGTGAAAACCTGCTGTCGGGCCCGTCCTGTAACCTGCCTGGGTGCCGGAGTGCTGAATGACCGAAATCATCGCTTTCTCTCCCCAGAACTCTTCAGAACTCCTTGCCTTTCAGCGTTACATGGCCGCGCTGGAAACGGCCCCGGTGTGCCTCTCCCCTCCTCACTCCCAGGCGGTTCAGCAGCGATGGATCGAACTGCGCGCCTCCTTGGGACCTTCCCTGCCCCTCCCGAGCGTGGGACCCACAGCAGACGGGGATCTTCAGTTCGCTTGGAGTCGGAAGGATCGATACGTGGATATCGACATTCACCCCGATGGAACCTTTGAATGGTTCGCCACCAACCGAGAAACAGGGGAGCACCAGGGGTCGGAGGATGAAAATCTCACGGCTCTTCCCGACACTCTCCTGGACTGGCTTCGGGGTCTGTAGCCGCGCTTCAACACCCCCAACTCAATCCCTCAGAACCCCGGCCCTGCCAGATCCTCACAAGCGTTGCTGCCGTAGAGCCCCAGGATCTCGCCGGAGGCGCGGCAGGAGGCCTCGGCGTCGGAGTCGGCCAGGGATTGGACCAGCAGGAACTCCTGGCAGGCGGAGGTGGCGTCCTCCTCGCTGGGGAAGGTGCCTTCCGGATAGTCCCCCTCGGCAAGGCGCTCTTTGTCAGCGCAGGTACACACGTAGTCGGCCACGTTGGACCCGCACTGGTTGCAGTAGTCCACCACCCACGCTTCGCAGGGGGTCTGGCAACCCGAGAGCGTCCCCAAGAGGGTCAGGAAAAGGGCCAGGAGGAGGGGGCGGTGGTCCGGCGTCAACATCGGCCTCTCACTCACAGGTTGAAGGCGGGGATGCTCACATCCTCGCAGGTGGCAGGGGCACCGTCGGTCAACAGAGCCAGCCCCACCTTGCAGATCTGGGCCTCGTCTTCCCCCACATAGCGGAGATCCAGCCTCAGGATGTCGCAGGCGATGGCGGCGTCTTCATCGCTGGTGAAGAACCCCTCGGGGGCGGCGGCGGCGGTGAGGTTTCCCTGGCTCACACACAGGCAGGCCACTTCCAGGTTGCCGGCTCCCCCCGAGGTCAGATCGGCGCAGGTGCCGCAGAACTGGTCGGCGAGTTGCTCGCAGGAGGACCCGCACCCCGAAAGGGCCACCGCAGTCCACCCCCACAACGCTCCCAGCATCGCCACCCGCATCGGGAGGGATCGGACCCCGGTCTCACGGCCTGTCATTGGCGCCTGCCAGAATCTTGAACTCCACCCGCCGGTTCATGGAGCGTCCCTCCTCGGAATCGTTGGGAGCCAGGGGCACGGTGACCCCATACCCCACCGCCACCAGCCGGGCGGGATCGATTCCTCGGCCGACCATGTAGGTTCGCACCGACTCGGCCCGCGCCTGGGACAGCTCCAGGTTGTGCATGGGATCCCCCTCTGCGGAGGCGTGACCTTGAATCTCCACTCGGATCTCGGGGAACTTCGCCAGGGTGGAGGCGGCCTCGTTGAGGATGCCGAAGGAGGAGGGAAGGAGCTGATCCGAGTTCACCTTGAACTGGATGCCTCGGATGATGCCCACGAACTTCTGGAGCTGCTTGGGGATTTCGTCGGGGCATCCATCCCCATCCTGGAAGGAGTTGATGGTCTCCTTGTCGTTGGGGCACTGATCGGTGGCGTCGAGAATGCCGTCCTGGTCGTTGTCCCGATCGGGGCAGCCGTCCACGTCCTCGAATCCATCGGGATCCTCCGCCACATCGGGGCAACGGTCGGAGAGGTCGGGAACCCCGTCCCGATCATTGTCCAACTCAGGGCACCCATCGGCATCCTCAAAACCATCCCGATCCTCCATGTCCCTGGGGCACTTGTCCTCGGTGTCCATCACCCCGTCGTTGTCGTCGTCGTTCTCCGGACAGCCGTCCTGATCGTTGATACCGTTCACTTCCTCGGGCAGGTTGGGGCACTGATCCTGGCCGTCGAGGATACCGTCCCCATCGTTGTCCTCCTCGGGGCACCCGTCCTGATCCTTGTATCCATCCCGATCCTCGGGCTGTTCGGGGCACTGATCATTGGCATCGAGAATGGAATCACCGTCGTTGTCCGTCTCGGGGCACCCGTCGGCGTCCTGGAATCCGTCCTTGTCTTCGGGATCGCCGGGGCATTTATCCTGGGTGTCCCAGATCCCGTCGTTGTCGTTGTCGTTGTCGGGGCACCCGTCGGCGTCCTGGAACCCGTCCTTGTCCTCGGCGGCGTCCTTGCAGGCGTCGGTCTTGTCGGGAATGCCGTCCCCGTCCTTGTCCTTGCCGGCGGTGTTCCCACCGGCCAGAAAGAACACTGATCCGGTCAGCTCGACGTGA
The DNA here is from genome assembly GCA_964426935.1 of uncultured Rickettsiales bacterium. Taxonomy (GTDB): domain Bacteria; phylum Myxococcota_A; class UBA796; order UBA9615; family JAKLKC01; genus CAYRTW01. The sequence continues at coordinate 35,689 of CAYRTW010000006.1, read as the reverse complement.
TTGAACTGATCATTGTACTCCCCGGTATGCCCCTCGCGGAGATCGGGGACCCCGTATTCCTCCCCGCCAGGCCCCAGGGTCAGGATGTAGCGCCCGTCGATTCGCAGACCAAAACGAGGCAGGGGCAAGAACTTCACCCCCACTCCAGCATCGAAGAGGAAGTCCATGTTGGGCTCGGCCTTCCTCCCATACACCGGCCAGTCATCGGTGGTGCCGATGCACTCCCCGTTCTTGCAGGAATTGGTGATGTCGTATCGCGAAAAACCGGCGCCAACCACGATGTAGGGGACCACCTGCCAGTTGGTCAGGTGCATCACCAGATCGAAGTGGGGAGCCATGTACCAGGTCCACTGGTTGGAGTAGGTGGTGGTAGTGGGGATCACATCAAAGGACGCCTCAAAGGCGATGTATTCGCTGAAGTGAATGCCCACCCGGAGCCCCCCCAGGCCCGAGTTCTTGAAGTTCTCCACGGCATCGGGGTCGGCAAACCAGTAGTACCCACCGACGAGATCAATCTCCATGCTGCGGGGAATCATCTGGGCCTGAGCCATCCCGGGAAGCCATCCCCCCATCGCCACAAGGGTCCCCAGAATCACTGAACCGGGCCGAATGCCCATGGAGTCCTCCCTGGAAGAGCCCGCTCCGAGCCCCCGCTGAAGCGCCGAAGGATCGGCGAGCCCCCGCCGAAACGAACCGCAGCATACCGGGGAGGGAGGATGGTGGGAACCCTCCCCATCCCTTACGTTTCCGGGAAGGACCCCCCTGTCGCCCCTCAGGGGTGGCAGTGAACAGGGGGGCAAAGTTCATGGGACGACGCCCCTGCCATGGAAGTGTGCTACCCTGCCGCGCGCCCGAGGAGGCGTGTGCCGCCTCCCGCCCCTCTTTCTGTGAAACACTGCATCGAGCCGCCCATGCGCGCCCGAGGAGAGAGCATCCGGTGAACTCCCTTCCCCCTACTCAAAACGCCCGGCTCCTGGCCTGGGTTGAAGAAGTCGCCGCCCTGACCACCCCCGCCCGAATCGAGTGGTGCGATGGCTCTTCTGAGGAATACGACCGCCTTTGCCAGCTCCTGGTGGACCAGGGGACCTTCGTTCGCCTGGATCCCGCCAAGAGGCCCCGGAGCTTTTGGGCCCACTCCGATCCCGGCGACGTCGCCCGGGTGGAGGATCGCACCTTCATCTGTTCCTCCCGCCCCGAGGAGGCCGGACCCACCAACAACTGGCGGGCTCCTGAAGAGATGCGGACCCTGCTTCGGGGTCTGTTCAAGGGGTCGATGAAGGGCAGAACCCTCTACGTCGTGCCCTTCTCCATGGGGCCCTTGGGTTCCCCCATCTCCCAGATCGGCGTGGAAATCACCGACTCCGCCTATGTGGCGGTGAACATGCAGATCATGACCCGCATGGGGAAGGGGGCCCTGGACGCCCTGGGGCCCGACGGAGATTTCGTACCCTGCCTGCACTCGGTGGGGGCTCCCCTGGAGGCGGGACAGCAGGACGTCCCCTGGCCCTGTGACGCCCTCAACAAGTACATCGTCCACTTCCCCGAATCTCGGGAGATCTGGTCCTATGGCTCAGGATACGGAGGCAACGCCCTGTTGGGAAAGAAGTGCTTTGCCCTACGGATCGCCTCGGCCATGGCCCGGGACGAGGGGTGGCTGGCGGAGCACATGCTGATCCTCAAGCTGACCTCGCCGGCCGGGGAAGTGCGGTACATCACCGGCGCCTTTCCCTCCGCCTGTGGCAAGACCAACCTGGCCATGCTGGTGCCCACCCTCCCGGGCTGGACGGTGGAAACCGTTGGAGACGACATCTGCTGGATGAAGTTTGGAGCCGACGGGCAGCTCTACGCCATCAATCCCGAAGCGGGCTTCTTCGGGGTGGCACCGGGCACCGGCCTTCGCACCAATCCCAACGCCATCCACACCCTGTCGGCCAACTGCATCTATACCAACACCGCCTTGACCGAAGATGGGGACGTGTGGTGGGAGGGCCTCACCACCACCCCGCCGGCCCGAGCCACCGACTGGCGCGGGCAGCCCTGGACCCCCACCTCGGGCACTCCCGCTGCCCACCCCAACGCCCGGTTCACCGCTCCGGCTGGTCAATGCCCCTCCATTGCCGATGAATGGGAGGATCCCAGGGGAGTCCCCATTTCTGCCATCCTGTTTGGAGGAAGACGAAACAGCGTGGTCCCCCTGGTGCACGAAGCGTGGTCCTGGCAGCACGGGGTGTTCATGGGGGCCATCATGGCGTCGGAGACCACGGCAGCGGCGGCAGGCGCGGTGGGCAATCTCCGCCGGGACCCCTACGCCATGCTCCCTTTCTGCGGCTACAACATGGGGGACTACATGGCCCACTGGCTGCGTCTGGGAAGCAGGGCCGAGCCCGACAAGCTCCCCCGCATCTTCTACGTGAACTGGTTTCGCAAGGATGAGTCGGGGAACTGGTTGTGGCCGGGATATGGGGAGAACAGCCGGGTGCTGGCCTGGGTGTTCGAGAGGGTCATGGGCCGGGGGAAGGCGGCGTCCACTCCCATCGGGCTGGTGCCCGCTCCCGGCGCCATCGATACGGCGGGATTGGACGTCTCCGAGGAGCGCATGGCGCACCTGATGCGAGTCTCTCCGCCGGAGTGGAAGCGGGAGATCCCCTCCATCGCCACCTGGTTCCATCGCTTCGGGGACCGGATGCCCGAGGCCCTGTATCAGGAAATGCGCGCCCTGGAATCCCGTCTGGATGAGTCCATGGGGGCTTCCCACCCTTCCTGAGCCCCTCCCCCTTCAACAGGTCGTCCTCGTCTCCAGCTCCGAGGGCCGCCTCCGATCCCCATGACCGACCGCCCCCTTCGAATCCTCTTCGTCTGTACCGGCAACATGTGCCGCTCCCCCATGGCCGAGGGCATCGCCCGCAAGATGGCCGAGGAGAGGGGCCTTCATCTGGATATCCAATCCGCGGGCACCCACGCCCGCACCGGATATCCCGCCACCCCCGAAGCGGTGAGGGTGGCCCGGGAGATTCAGGTGGACATCGACTCCCACCGCTCCCAGAGGCTGACGCCGGAGTTGGTGGCCTGGGCGGATCACGTCCTGGTGATGGAGGAGATGCAGGTTCTTTCGGTGCAGGCCTGCGACTGGCGGGCTCCCTTCAAGGTATGGAAGCTGGGGGAGTTCGTGGCCAGGAAGGAGATCGAGGATCCCATCAACCAGTCCATTCGGAAGTATCGCAAGTGTCGAGATTTGCTAAACAACGCCGTCTCCGCCGCCCTGGAGAGGCTGGCCTGAGTTCCTAGAAGGAACCTCCTCCTCCCCTCTTCGCTCATTCGTCCTTTCTCAGCCCCTCCCAGATCTTCTGAGCCGTCTTCCTTCCAATCCCCTCTACCTGGGCGATTTCTTCCATTCCCGCCTCCATCAGCCTCTTCCAGGAGCCGAAGTGCCGAAGCAGGGCCCGGGCCCTCTCCTCTCCCACCCCCGGAACCGCGTCCACGCGACTGGTGAGGCTGGACCGGGTTCGCTGCTGGCGGTGGTGATGCACTCCGAAGCGGTGGGCCTCATCGCGAATGTGTTGCAGGAGGTGAAGGCCCCGGGAATGAGAGGGGAGTACTATGGGATTTTTGCGCCCGGGGAGGAACACCTTGTCCACTCCTTCGGGGTTCCGCTCCCCCTCCCCGTCATCCGGCTTGGCCAGGGAGCACAGGGGGACGGCCACCCCCACCTCCCGGGCGGCTTCCTGAGCCATCCGCAATTGCCCCCGGCCTCCATCAATCACGATGAGATCGGGGAGGTCCCATCCCTTCTCGACCCGGGCGAAGCGTCGGGAGAGGACCTCTTTCATGGAGGCATAATCGTCGGGCCCCACCACCGTCTTGATCTTGAAGATTCGATAGCCCGCCTTCCAGGGGGCCCCCTCCAGGAAGGTCACCATGGAACCCACCGGATGGGTGCCGGAGATGTTGGACATGTCGTAGCACTCCATTCGCCGGGGCGGTTCCTGGAGACTGAGGGCCCTCTGGATTTCCGCAAGCCCCCTCTCCCGCCTCGCCTCGTCGCTGTCCGACGCATTCAGCCGCACCTGGGCGTTGCGACAGGCCAGCTCCACCATCCTGGTCTTTTCCCCCCTCTGGGGGGTGCTGACGGTCACCCGTCTCCCTGCCCTCTCTCCCAGGAGCTCTTCCACCACCGCCCCGTCGGGCAGGCTCACGGGAAGGAGCACTTCGGAGGGAGGGGGAGGGCCCCCCTCGTAGGCCTGGAGCAAAATTCGGGTGAGGATCTCGGCATCCTCCTCCACCACTCCCCGAAAGGTATAGGCCCGGGCATCCTGCATTTTACCGTCCCGCACCGGAATCAAGGCGATCGCCACCCCGTCTCCCTCGCGGTGATATCCCCACAGGTCCCGGTCCTCGTTCCCCCCGGATTGAACCCGCTGCTTCTCCACCACCTTCTCCAGGGAGCGGAGCCGGTCCCTCAGTCGGGCCGCCTCCTCGAAGCGAAGCTCCGCCGCCAGGGCTTCCATTTCCCCCTTCACCGCTTGCATCACCTCCTGATTTTTTCCCTCCAGCAGGAGAAGGACCTGATTCACCAGGCCCAGGTAACCCTCTCCCGAGATCAGGCCGGCGCAGGGACCGGAGCAGTTGCCGATCTGGTATTCCAGGCAGGGCCTCTCGCTGTGGGCTCGAAACACGGCGTCCGTACAGGTGCGGAGGGGAAAGGTCTTCTGGATGAGCCCCACCACCTCCCGGGCCTTGATGTCGCTCAGATAGGGACCGAAGTACCGGCCCCCATCGGCGGAACGCTTTCGCACCAGATAGACCTTGGGAAACGCCTCCCGGGTGCTCACCTTCACCGAGAGCCAGGTCTTGTCATCCTTGAGTCGCACGTTGTAGCGAGGTTGGTACTTCTTGATGAGGTTGTTCTCCAGCAGGAGGGCCTCCCTCTCCGTGGAGGTGACCTGGACCTCCACGGTCACCACTCGCCGCACCAACCAGGGCACCTGGGTGCGTCCATCTCCCCTCCCTTGAAAATACTGCCTCACCCTCTGCCGCAGGGAAACCGCCTTGCCTACGTAGAGGACCTCTCCCGCCGCGTCCTTCATCCAGTACACCCCCGGGTCGGGAGGAAGGTGGGTCAGATCGGTCTTCAGCAGGGGTTCGGTCATGAGGGGGCCCCCGTTTCCCTATTCGCCACAAAGCTGAAGGCCGGTCCGCAGCTTGCGGGGCAGGATGGCGGCGCTGCCACCGAAGACCTCCTCGGGTAGGGTCAGCCACAGGTCATAGGAACCGGACAGGGCTCGAGTCATGAACTGCCCCGAAGAGGCGGGGTATTCCAATTCCACCCGGGATTCCCAGGCCGGATCCCAGGCCGGGTCGACGAGGGAGACCGTCCACAAATACCCCGGGCTGGAGCTCAGGGCCACCCCATCCAGGGTCACCGTCCCCCCCACGTCGGCGCTCACCAGGTCGATGGGAAAGGTCGTGGTGCCCTCTCCCACCACCAGGGCCCCCAACGGACGCGGCAGCACCAGGGCTCCCCCGTCTCCCCCCAGGAGGTAGTCGTCCACCACCACCCAGGCGTGGTAGTTGCCCGGGTGGGCAGAGAGTTCGTAGGCCCCCGAGACCCCCGTAAAGGTGCTGGCCGCCTGACGAGAGGCGTCGGCCTGGTCGTAAACCTGGATCCGGAATCCGTGATCCGGGGCGGAAGACAGGGGGGAACCGTCCAGATCGACACTTCCCGTCACCATGGCCGAGGTCAGGGGGAGCACCACCTCGGCGTTGCCCGACACCTCTACGGAAGCCGCCCCCAGGGTGGGAATGACCAGTTCGTGCAGGCCATCGTCCAGGGTGCCGGCAGGGAGGGACACCCAGACATCCCAGGTACCCTGAAGGGCGATCATGGAAAAATAGTTGGAGGACATCTGAAAATCGACGCTGATGGAGCTGCCCGAGACAGGATCCTGAAGCCTCACCGTGTACCAGATTCCCGTAGGGGAAGAGGGGGCGGAACCATCCAGGGTCACCGTCCCCGACAGAGTGGCGGTGGTGAGGTGGATGTCCAGGGTCTCGGCCCCCCCAAGGTCCAGGCCGGTCCCCAGGCTGACCACCCCCACCGGGTGATAGGTGCTGTAGTAGTCTCCACCCAGGACCTGCTCGGCGGTGGTCAGGCTCACGTCATAGGTCCCTGAAGGCACCATCGCGGTGTAGGAGGTGCCGGAGACGCTGTAGGAATAGGAGCGGCCCGAGGTGGAGTCGGTAAAGGTCAGCACCCCTCCAAACAGGGAGGCCCCATCCACACCCAGGGAGCCGGTGACGGTGGCCAGATCCAGCTCCAGGGGCAGGGTGGTGTCTCCCTCCAGCACCGCCCCCGCCGCCGCCTTCACCGCCACCTCCGGAGTGGAAGGACCGAAGAAGCCGTAGGGGAACTTGAACCACACGTCCCAGGTGCCCGACAGGGTGTGAAGGGTGTAGGCGGTCTCCCCGGAGGGGAAGGACAAGAAGTGGAAGGGCTCCTTTCCCGGCTCCACCAGACCGACCTGGTAGCCCACTCCGTTGCCGGACCCCAGGGGGGCTCCATCTACGGTGATGTCTCCGTGCACGGTCGCCCGAGTGAGGGGAATGTCCAAAAGGGTCTCCTCCCCCACCGCCAGACGGGAGGCCACCAGAAGGGGTTCCACCAGCACCGAGGAATCCCCGACGATTCCCGCATCTGGCTCGATGAGGACGTCGTACTCCCCCTGAAGAACGGTGAGCTGCCAGTTGGGGCTCGTCGCGTAGTACCCCACCTGGGCGTCATGCCCCTCGTCGGGGTCCCGGACGATGATGTAATAGGCAGAGTCGGCGTCAAAAAGTTCAGTGCCGTCCAGAGTGACGGTTCCATAGAGACGTCCCGAAACCAGATCCAAGGAGAGGGCGGTGGGGTCGATGACGGTTACCTGGGCCTGGGCCAGATCGGCGCCCACATTCCCCGACGTGTCCTCCGCCGTCACCGACAAGGCGACGGGGCCGGCGGCGACGGGCACCTGAACCTCCCAGGTGGCAAACCCTTCCGACAGAGAGGTGGCCAGCACCCCGTTCACCGACACCTGGGCCACCCCGGAGGGATCCTCGGCAGTTCCCCGCACGGTGACCACGGTACAGCCGATTTCGGCCCCATCCTGGGGCTCGGTAATGGTCACCGCTGGGGGGGTGGTGTCCTCCCCAGCCGTATCGTCGTCGTCACCGCCCGTGCAGCCCACCAGCGCCGCACACCCTGCCAGCCCCACACAGCCAGCCTGAATATTGAACGGAGACAGGGACGGGAAGAAAAAACGAGCCATGTTTCACCTCGCATCGCAGAGGCGGTCTGAGCCCGGAGAGGGCACACACGACGATGCCCGGTGGTTCTATCAGAGGACGGCCGGGGAGTCGCCCCCCTTTGTGTTTCAGAGTTGCCCGACGTCGGAAAACGCCCTCTCGATTGCCCCTGTCTCCCCTCTGTGACAGACGAATTTCCAGAGTTCCGGGGGAGAGGAAAGCAGGATTGAATTCTTGCGACATATTTTTGCTCGATGATATTGACACTTTGTACCATGCTCTCTACTGTCTGGCCGTCCTGACGCGGGAAACCCTTTGTGGAATGCCATGTTTCCTGTGTCGATGCGACAGGCACGACCGGGGGTCGCCCCCTGGTCTTTGTCTGGACTTCGGGTACACACGGTGCTGTAACATCATCGCTGGAAGCTCCGGGGGGTCGCCCACCACCAGGGTTCTTGCGATGTTCGATCGAAGCAACAGCCGTCCTCGGGCGAGGCGTGAGGATCCTTGAACCATGGGCGTCTTGAGAAATTTCATCATGTCGAACCTCAGTGACTCGGTGATTCCCGCCATCCGGGGACCGGTGGAAGAAATCGCCACCGCCGTCCTGGAGAGAAAAGGGGTCCCCAGCCGTGCCGATTTCAGGGAGTTCCGCAACACCGCAGACACCATTGAGAACCACGTTCGGCGAGTGGAGAGGGGAGTGGAGGAGCTGAGAGGCCTCATTCGCACCTTGCTTCAGGAGGTCGCAGCTGCCGAAGGTGAAGTGGCCCGGGCTGCGGAGACCCTTCATCAGGCTCAGGAGACGATGGAGGAAGTCCGTCGCACTCCCGCTTCGGCCCCCACCGCTGCCGAGGAAGCCCCTCCCCGACGTCCCCGCGGTCGTCCCCGACGCGAAGCCACCGTCGCCGCAGCGGTGACCGCCGGGCTCGCCCTCGGAACCCCGTCGAAAAAGGTCCCGGCCCCTCCCAAGCAGGATCGGACCCTCGCCGAGGGAGCCCCTCCCAAAAGACCCCGGGGACGGCCCCGCAAGGACGGCGCCGCTACGGGGGCCTCGCCCGCACCCCGCACCGAAAAGGTTCCCCCCTCCGCCGCCCCCGCTGAGGAAGCCCCTCCCAAAAGGCCCCGGGGACGGCCCCGCAAGGACGCTGCGGCCACGGGCGGAGCTTCACCCGCACCCCGCGCCGAGAAGGTTCCCCCCTCCGCCGCTCCCGCTGAGGGAGCCCCTCCCAAGAGACCCCGGGGACGGCCCCGCAAGGACGCCCCCGCTACGGGGGCCTCGCCCGCACCCCGCACCGAGAAGGCGCTCCGGACCCCCAAGCCGGCCCCCTCTCCCGCCGAGGGGGCGCCTCCCAAGAGGCCACGGGGAAGGCCTCGCAAGGACGCTGCCGCCGGGGCCTCTCCCACGCCTCGCACCGAAAAGGCCCCCCGCACTCCCAGGGCCGGGACGGCCCCCGCACAGGGGGAGCTTCCTCGACGCCCCCGGGGCCGGCCCCGACTCGATGGCGCCCCTGCCGGTCAGGGACCCGCCAAGCCTCGCCGCGAAAAGCTCCCTGGTACCCCCAAGCAAGACAACTCCCCCTCTTCCGAAAAAGTGTTGACCGGGGAGAGGGCCGAGAAGGTTGACCCGACCCTGTGCAAGGTACCGGGATGCCCTTCTCCCCACCGCTCCAAAGGCTTCTGCGCCAAACATTACCAGGCATGGCGGCGGGGCTCCCTGGCCTCGCTGGGCTTCCCCCCTGTCACCGAGTGAGCCTTCTCCGTCCGCAACGTCCTGCGGGTTGAGGGGGCTGCACCTGACCTTGACCCGTCACCTTCCACCCTCGCCCTGAGGAGAGTTCCATGAGCACCCTGTCCAATTTTCTCATCAACAACGTCGCCGACAAGGTGACTCCCCTTCTCCAGACCCCCGTGGAGGACATCGTCTACGAAATCCTGGACCGCAAGGGGCTCCCCACCCGCGCTGAGGTTCGGGATCTCAAGAACCGGCTGGAGAAACTGGAGGAGACCATCCGCAACCTGGGAGGTTCCCTCGACGGCCTGAGAACGGAGATTGAAGGAGGGGTGCGGCGCTCCCAGGAAGCCGGTCAGGCGGCCCAGAGAGCGGGGGAAAACGCTGCGGCAGCCCTGGCCCAGGCCGAGTCCCTCCGCTCCTCCCCCCCTCGTCCCGCCGCTGTTGCCGCCGATGCCCCTACAGCTTCGGAGAGACCGGCCCGAACCGCCATCCCCCGGACTCCCCGAGCCGCAACCCCCTCCCGCAGGAAGGGGGCTCGCTCCGAGGAAGAAAAGGGCAAGAGGGGGCGTCCCCGGGTGTCGGAGCCGGCCCTGTGCGGCGTTCCCGACTGCGGCAAGGCCACCCGCTCCAAGGGATTCTGCGCCGCCCACTACCAGACCTGGCGGCGGGGACGCCTCCCCGGCTTCGTCAGCGCCGATGGCTACCTGTCGGTCAACGATCTGCAGGTGGCGGTGGGCTCGAAATTTGCCGGCAAGCAGGCCGCCGTGGAGAGGGAAGGGGATGAGCTGGTCATCCAGGTCGATGGCAAGGTGGCCGCCCGCCGGCCCGTTCCTCCCCGAAGCTGAAGCCTCCCCTTCCCGCTCAGGGGGGACGACCTCGCGCCCGGGGAGGGAGCACACGCTCCTTCTCGGGTGCGGGTAAATTGCACCCAACGAATCCCGACGGCCTCCCATCGGAGCGCTGTTCACCCGCTTCGAGGATCGTGCAACAGCATTTCGGGTGAGACTCTTCATCCCGCCAGATCCAGCACCACCTCCATCAGGCTCTTCACTCCGAAGTGGAACCCCTCCACCGGGATGCGCTCATCGTGGCCGTGGAACCACCGGGCGAAGCTGTCATCGGGACCCATCTTCACCGGAGAAAACCCGAAGCACTTCATCCCCAGCGGGGCATAGGCCTTGGCGTCGGTAAACCCGGGGGCCAGATAGGGAAGGGCCAGGGCGCCAGGATCATGGCGTTGAATGGAGGCCTGGATGAGGTCGGTGAGGGGATCGTCGAAGGAGCCCGCCACCGCTGGCAGGGTTCGGTCTACAGCGATGTGATATCCCGGGCCGATGATGTCGATGATTTCAGCGATGAGGTCCTCATGGGTCTGCCCGGGGAGCATTCGGCCATCCACCTGCAACTCCGCCTCGCCAGGAACCACGTTGACCTTGTATCCACCCCGGAGAATGGTGGGGTTGGCGGTGTTTCGCAGCGCCGCCCGAAAGGCATTTCGCAGGGTGGGATCCTTCACCAGATTGTCGAGGATGAGATCCGAAAACATCGGATTGAGTAGCTGTTTCATGACGAGACGGCGCATCCCCGGTTGAAGGCTGGCAAGGCCCCGCAGATATTCCGCCACCACCTCGGTCTTTTTGAGGGGGGGCATCCGGGTCCCCAGTCGAGAGGCGGCCTGACCGATCTTTGCCAGGGCATTGTCCGGATTGGGAATCGAGCCGTGTCCCGGCGTTCCCTCGGCGCGAATGGTCAGCCAGCACATGCCTTTTTCGGCGACCTGCACCGGATAGTATCGGGCCTTGCCCAGGGTGAGGGTGAACCCCCCGATTTCAGAAATGGCGTATTCCCCGCGAATCAGCTCCGGATACCTCTCCGCCAGCCACAGGGACCCCTCGGCGCAGCCGGCTTCTTCGTCGGAAACCCCGGCAAAAATGAGATCCCTTTTTAGTTTCACCCCTCCCCGATGGGCGGCCAGAAGACACATCACCTCCATCGCCGCCATGTTTTTCATGTCGATGGCCCCCCTTCCCCACAGATATCCCTCATGAATTTCGGCGGAAAAAGGGGAATGGGTCCAGAACCGCTCTTCGGCGGGGACCACATCCAGGTGGGCGGAAAGAAGCACTGGAGCCGCCGCCGCCGAGCTTCCCAGGCGAGCTACGATGTTTCCCCGCCCCGGGGAGGGTTCGTACACCACGCAGGGAATCCCCTCCCGTTGAAACACCTTCTCCAGGTACCGGCAGGCCACCATCTCTCCGCCGGGAGGATTGGTGGTGTCGATACGGATCAGGTCCTGGACCAGGGAAAGAGACTCGTCGCGGACCCGATTCCAGTCCAGGTTTTCCATCAGGGCGTGGGGCATCGGCTGAAGATCTCCTGAGCCTCAGGGGTTGGGGCGGGCGTTCATCAGGGAATGTGAACCCAGACCCGCGCTCCCTGGGCCGGGATCGTCATGGTAAGGGAATCCCCCTCGGGGGACACGGTCTGCTGGGTGTACAGGTCCTGATACGCGCCCGAAAGGGGAAGCTGGGCCCAGGCGAGGCCGTTGGTGAGGGTGACTTCACTGCCGGAGCGGTTGAGACACACCAGAACCGCGTCGTCCCCATACACGCGGCTGTAGCACCATTGTTCTGAGGCCTCCCACCAGGTGTTTCGGTTTCCCTTCCAGAAGGAAGGATGCTGCTTTCTCCCCTGTCCCAAGGCGGTCACCGCCTGTTTCACACGAAGCTGATCGGAGGTGAGGGTGTCTTCACTGGGGAGATCCTGGCGATTGTCAGGATCGTGAAATCCGGGCAGCCCCACCTCATCTCCGTAATACAGAAGAGGAATCCCCTCCCAGGTGAACAGGAAGGTGAAGGCCAGAATCAAGCGATTGTATGCGACAGGATCGGTGACCACCTGGGCCGAATCGGGCCAGCCCTCCCCATCGTCGGCGCACAAATTCGACCCCCACAGGTTCCCCACCTGCCCCGCTGCCTGGGAGATGAACCGATCCACGTCGTGGTTTCCCAAGAAATTCGACATCCGCCCATCAAGCCCCCAGTAATCCTTCAGGGATACCGCCGTATCGGAAAATGAGTACAGATCGATTTCATTGCGGGCGAATGCCTGCAATATGGCGTAATACAAGGGAAAATCGAATTGTCCCGTTAATTCCTGATCCGAAACATAACTGGCGATGAGCCCCCAGTCCCCGGTGAAGGTTTCCCCCACCAGGTAGAACTCATCCAGAAGGCCACCGTTTTCCTGGCCCTGGTGCTCCACCTCCTGCTTGAGGCGATGTCTCAGGTTGGCGTGAAAGGAGTGGGGCATGTGCTTCACCGCGTCGATGCGGAAGCCATCCAGGTCGTATTCCTTCACCCAGTAGAGGGCGTCTTCCACCATCTGATCCAAGGGATCGGGGTGGTAATAATTGATATCGGGCAGAAAGGAATCAAACCAGCAGGTCTCCGGCGCCAGGTTCCAGCCGTCGTTCTCTCCACAGATCCACGGGTCGGTGAACCAGCCGTCGGCGAGGTGCTCCGAATAATAAGGGTGGTCTTCATGCACGTGATTTCCCACGAAGTCCGCCAGTACCCGAATTCCCCGATCATGGGCATCGCCGATGAGGTCCCGAAGCTCTTCTGGGGTGCCGAAATGATCTTCGGGGGCGTAAGGATTGGCGGGCCAGTAGCCGTGATAACCGGTGTAGCTTTCTGAGCAGGTGCCGGGGAAGGCTCCCTCTGGATTGTCCTGGGGCGGAGAGATCCACAGGGCCGTCACCCCCAGCTCCGCCAGATCGGGGAGGGATTGCTTCACTCCAGCGTAGTCCCCACCGTGATATTCGGCGGGCCAGGAAGCTCCGTAGGTGGAGTCATTGTTGGGATTTCCATTGGGCATCCTGTCCACGAAGGCGTAGTAGAGGGAGGCGCTGCGCCAATCCCAGGCGGGACCGGTCCACAGAGGCAGAAACAGGGGAACGGCTGGCCTCCCTTCTCCGTCGGAGAGACCCAAGCGAAGGGTGTGTTTACCCGGAGAGAGGCCCGAGCGGCTGACCTGGATTTTTCCCGTCTCTTCATCCAGGACCGGCGATACCTCCTCCTGGCCGGCCAGGGTGACCGTCAGGGAGGTGGAGTCGAGGCCGGCCTGACCGGCCCCATCCACCGCCCGCACCGTCACCGTGAACTCCCCCTCCTCCCGGTCCCCAGCCACCGATTCCAGCACCAGGCGCGGAGAAGTGCAGTCCTCCACTCGCATCAGGGAGTTGCACCCCGACAGCCCCAGGCCACAGGAGGCTTCCCAGGTGTAGCCAGCGTCGCAATGGCGCAGACCCTCTTCCGGGTCGCAGGTCCAGGACGGAGCGCCGCCGCCGGACGCCTCGGGATACACCACAAACTTGTAGGGATGGGCCCCCTCCTCCAGGTCCAGAACCGCATCATAGGATCCACCGGCGAGGCGGGTGAGGGGGGTAGCCAGGGGATCCCAGTTGTTGAAGGTCCCCGCCACGTAGACCGATCCGGGAGGGGAGGGTGGGCTGTAGCGAAGGGTGGTTCCGCAGGTGCGATGCCTTGTTTCCGCCACCGTCACCCAAAGTTCCACGGTGGCTTCCCCGCAGGCGTTGCTGGCGGTGACCTCTACAAGATCGGTGCCGGTCCACCCGGGAGTGGGGGTGAGGACCAGAAGCTCCCCATCTACGCGGGCGTCGATGCGGGGGGAGGAGGTGGCCTGGTAGTCAAGGTTCCTGGGCTCTCCCGACACCGAGAACTGGACCAGGGAGAAAGAAGCTGTGGTGTCGGGATCCATGGAGAACACCGAGGTCCCCGCGACGATGGGGGGAGGGCAGTCCCCTTCCTCGTCGTCCTGGCAGCCAGCAAGAACCACACATCCGATGAGGACCGTCGCCACCTTTGTCCTCTGGAGCCAGCGCCCCCCTCTCCCTCCCAGCAGGAGGAGAAGGCCCAGGAGGGTTCCCATGGAAGAAGAAGGGGATCGGGAATCCATCCGGCATCCCGAGCATCCTTCTTCCTCGGGATCTTCGGGAAGATCTCCAGAATCATCCGTGATTTCATCGACTTCCGGGCAAGGAAGTTCGGTCTCCAGGTCAAAGGAGTCGGAATAGGTGACCCACAGTGCGCCGGCTCCGAAGCCGTTCATGGGGGCGGGCCCGGCATAGGCTCCGGTCTCGGGGTGGTAGAGCTCGGGCAGGAGGTCGAAGTTCAGCCGGGCCTGGCCCACCACCCAGTCCAGCAGCGCAGTGGATTCGTCCTTCCGATCGGCGCGGTGAAGGGCCCGGGCAATCCTCAGATCCATCACCACCCACTCGTGCTGATCATACAAGTCCCCATCATCATTTCGAAAATATCCATTTCCTGAGGGGGTTCGCAGCCAGGCTCCAAAGGCGTCCAGGGTGGCATGGGCCAGGGTGTCATCAAAGGGGAGCACGTTCTGGTTGAAAGCCTCCACCACCGCCGCGTCCATGTAGGTGGAGGGACCTCCGGGGAGTTCCTCTCGATTCCCCGCCAGGATCCCCTCCACCGGATCCACCAGGTGCTCGGCGATGGCAGCAGCAATCCCCAGTGCCCCCTCCCGGAAGGTCTCGGCGTCCTCGCTCTGACCCAAGGAGTCAGCCACGGCTGCAAATCGGGTGAGCCCGGCGGAGGCCCACAGGGAGGTCCAGGTGTAGTGCTTCTGGTGGCCGTACCAGTGGGTTTCCCAGATGGAGGAGTCAGGAGCGATGAGGCCAAGATCGTCCTGCAAGGCCAGCAACACATCGGCAACGCCCTCCTTGACCGTCAGATAGCGAGAGGCGGCAAAGTCTGAGTCCTCTTCCCTCTCCGCCACCTCGGCAAACGCCCACAGAAACAGTCCGAAATCATCAAATTCCACGTTGGGGCCGTTGTCGTTCCAGTCGCTCTCCTCGGAGCCATCGCCGTGGTAGCGGCACACCGAGATGGCGTAGGGTCCTCCCACCCAGTCCTGATAGTCCCCCACCGCCCCGTTCAGGAAGAAATCCATGGAGGCCCGGGCCTCCTCCCGGTGGCAGGAACGGGCCAGGGCCACGGTGGCATAGGCGGCATCCCGGGGCCAGGTGATGTTCCAGACGTGGGTTCCCTCCCCCACCGGGGCGGCGGTGATGGACGAGGCGGGGATCTGCCCAAAGGGGCCCCCCGCCTCCCTCACCTGGGCCATCTTGAGCAGGGCGGTCTGCTGGGTGAGAACGGCCTGGGCCTCCTCGGTCATTCGGGGAAACACCGGCTCGTAGGCGTGAAATCGGTCCCAGGCGGCAAGCTCTCCCTCCAGCCACGCCTCGGGGGAGGAGAAGGAGTCCGCGTGGGCCTGAAACGCGGCGATCCCCTCCTCCCACCAGGCCCCCTCTCCCACCAACAGGGCCAGGGCCACCCAGGCAGAACCTCCCTGGGGAAGCTCCTGGCCGTCCTCCAGGGAAAAGGACATCCCTGTTCGCACATCCTCCCTCACCCCACTGTCCACCCCTCCTTGGAACTCCTGGCCGGTGAGGATGGAGTCCTTGGGGTCCTCGGGAGAGAGGGCCACGTTTCGCAGGGGGGACAGGGGCATCACCGCCACCGAGGTTGATTCGGTCATCCCCTGCTCCAGAATCACCCCGGTGTCGGCATCAAAACGGGCCCTCTCCTGGGCGGTGCGGCTGCCATCGCCGGCCACTCCCCCCAGTTCCAGGTCGAAGGTGGCAAAGAGGCGGGGGGAGTCCAAGTCCCTCCCCGACAGGTTCTCCACCTTGGCCAGGAGAATCAGCACCGAACCTTCGTACTCCAAGGGGGCGAAGAGGTATTGGGTGAGGCGCAAATCCCCCAGATCGTAGACCGCCGCGACGATGCCGGTGCCGGGGAGCCAGGCGAGGGACTGGAGGTCCTGTGGGGATTCGGCGAACAGGGCTCCGTCCTCGGTGCTCACCGCCAGGAGCACTTCCCGACACAGGTCCCGGGAAGGCTCGGCCTCGGGGGTCAGGAGGGCGTAAGGGTGATCCCACACCTGGCTCAACCGGGCCACGGAAACTCCGTCCCGGACGTCATCCTGATGAAAAGCAAACACCAGGTGCCCGTTCCCCCCGGGGAGCTTCCCGAAGGAGGAGAACGGGGCCACGGCGGCCGAGGCGGACGGAGGAAGGACGGCCAGGAGAACGGAGAAAAGGAAGGGGACCCGGGTGGCGAACATGCTTGGGACGTAGCATGGGGATCCTGCGGGGTCAAACGGCCATTCTGCTGAAAGAAATCTCACTGGCGCCGGCCCAATCCTCTCGCGTATCATGCCCGGGCGCGATTCCGCCTTGTCTTCCCCTACCGGAACCGCCTCGGGGTTTCATGCTTCTCTCTCGTTGGCACCATCCCCTTCTGCCTCTCGCTGGACTTCTTTCCCTTCCCCTGGTGGGTTGCACGGTGGCGGTCGAGGAAGACGACGACGACAACGACTCCACCAGCGCCTCCATGGAGGTGACCTTCCACCGGGACGTGGAACCCATCCTTCAGGAGCACTGCCAGGACTGCCACAACAGCAACGGCATCGCCCCCTTCTCCTTGATGACCTACGAGGACGCCGCCGCTCACGATTACACCATCGCCCAAGAGGCCCTGTCCGGAGCCATGCCTCCTTGGGGAGCGATTGCCACCGAGGAGTGGGAGCCCCGCTTCCCCTGGAAGGACGATCCCACCCTCACCCACGACGAAATCGAAATCCTTCAGAGTTGGAGCGAGCTGAACGCCCCCAAGGGAGACGAGGCCGATGCTCCTCCCTACCGGGAGCCCAACCTCCCCGGGCTGGAAGACGCCGACATTACCGTCACCCCTGAGACCTCCTACACGGTCACCTCTGGACCCGACGATTTCCGGTGCTTCGTCCTCGACCCCCAGTTGACCGAGGATCGCTACCTGAAGGCCCTGGATGTGGTGCCCGGCAACAATCGGGTGGTCCACCACGTCCTGGTGTTTCTGGACACCGAGAGGGAGAGCGAGAGTCTCGACGACGGAGAGGGAAGCTATGATTGCTTCGGCTCTTCGGGGGTGAACGCCGGGCCTCTGGCGGGGTGGGCTCCGGGGATGACTTCCCTGGCCCTTCCCGACGAAGCGGGGATGCCCCTTCCTGCGGGCAGCCTCCTGGTGATGCAGGTTCATTACCATCCCACCCCCGAGGGCACTGCGGAAGAAGACGCCACCACCTTGCAGCTTCGCACCACCACCGACGTTCCATCCTGGCAGGCCGGGGTCTACCTCCTCGGCAATTTCAGTCAGCAATATCATGGAGATCGGGACTACATGGCCGACGGGGACGGCCTCCAGCCCGGAGTCAATGATCGCACGTCCGAGGCCGAGTTCCGCATCCCTGCGGGCGAAGCGGCTCACGTAGAGACCATGCGTTACACCTTCGTGGATCTCTACGGCCTCTCCGCCATCAAGATCCTGGGGGTGGCCTCGCACATGCATTACGTTGGTACCGACCTGTTCACCGAGGTCAACCACAAGGAGGCTCGCAACGGAGAGCCTCAGCGGGAAGGCCTGCTCCAGACCCCGGCCTGGGACTTCAACTGGCAGCGAACCTACTTCTACGACGTGCCCATCGAGGAGGCTCCTGAGGTTCGTGAGGGAGACGAGATGTGGATTCGTTGTACCTATGACAACACCCTGGACAACGACTTCGTGGCCGAGGCCCTGGAGGATCAAGGTCTCTTGGAGCCCAAGGACGTGTACCTGGGCGAAGAAACCCTGGACGAGATGTGCCTGACCGCCCTGGTGTACGCCTACAACTTCACCTTCTAGGAGGGTCTCTCATGTCCACCCTGCGCCGGCCCCTCCTCGCATTGGCGGCGCTTGTGGCCGCAGGATGCAGCGACTACGTCCTGACCGAGAACCCGGGCACCGGGGAGACCGGGGACGACGATGATGACACCACTCCCTCTCCCGACGACGACACCACCCCCGTAGAGAAGCCCGATCCCGACACCGGGGAGTTGATTCCCCAGGACTGTCACACCGATTCTTCCACCGTCGGCACCTTCGATCCGGTGGTGGAATGGCACTGGGAGCACGTCTCCTCCTATCCCCAGTACAGCTACGTCATCGCCACTCCCATCGTCACCCACCTCACCGACGACAACGGGGATGGGAGCTACGATCAGGACGACATGCCCTCCATCGTGGTGCCGGTCGGACCGGCGGGAGCTGCGGGTACCTACGGCGGGTTGGTGGCGCTGCGGGGGGACGACGGCTCGGAGCTGTGGGCCTACACCGGTTCCGATGTAGAGGGGTACGCGCCGGTGGCGGCGGGGGATCTGGATGGGGACGGAGATATTGAACTGGTGGCGGGCATGACCGGCAAGAAGCTGGCCATCTTCGATCACCTGGGGGTCAAGCAGGCCACCTCGGCGGCCCTCAACAGCGCCTACAGCTACTGCCCGGTGCCCGCCCTGGCCGATCTGGACATGGATGGGACCCCGGAGATCATCGCCGGGCGCAACGTTTTGAACGCTGACCTGTCGGTGCGCTGGCAGAAGGCTTCGGGAGGGGAAGGGGGCAATTACTGGGCGGCCATCTCCGCTGTGGCCGATGTCAGCGGCGATGGGGAGCCGGACGTGGTGGCTGGGAACACCGCCTACACCGCCGACGGCACCCTGCTGTGGACGGCGGGAGGGGGCGTTCCCGACGGGTTCCCCGCCATCGGTGACTTCGATCTGGACGGGGTCGCCGACGTCGTGCTGGTGAGCGCCGCCCGGGTCTATCTGATTCGAGGAGACACCGGCGAAAAGGTCTGGGGACCTACTCCGGTGGATGGGAACGGAGGCGCTCCCACGGTGGCAGATGTGGACGCCGATGGATATCCGGAGATTGGAGTGGCCGGCTCCGCCTGGTTCTGGTGCCTGGAGACCGACGGAGGACTCAAATGGAAGGTGGCCCAGCAGGACTATTCTTCGTCAGCGACCGGGTCCTCGGTGTTCGACTTCGAGGGGGACGGAGCGGCCGAGCTCATCTACGGAGACGAAGTGCGGGTGCGGATCTATGACGGGGTCACCGGCTCCATTCGCTACGAAATCACCAATCCCAACGGCACCGCCTGGGAGAATCCCACCATCGCCGATGTGGACTCCGACGGCCACGCCGAGATGGTGATCGTGGCCTTCCCCTATCTGGACGCCACCACCGGAGTTCGGGTCATCGGCGACCTGAACGACTCCTGGGTGCCTACCCGCTCGGTGTGGAACCAACACACCTATCACATCACCAACACCGAGGAGGACGGGGAGATCCCCCTGTACGAAGACAACTCCTGGGAGGTCCACAACTCCTACCGGCTGAACCAGTTGGGCTCGGGAGGCTCCTATTCGGTCCCCCTGGCGGATCTGGTGGTGATGGACATTGACGCCGACCCGGCAGGCTGCCCCAGCGAGGTCCTCCTGGAGGTGCAGGTCGGCAACCAGGGGGAGACTTCGGCCCCGGCGGGAGTTCCTGTCGCCCTCTATCGAGGTTCCCAGCCTCTCCTGTCCCAGCTCATCGACGTGAAATCCACCACCCTCACCCTGGACCCGATGGGGTCGGAGTGGATCACCTTCGTGTTGGCCATGGGGGACCTCCACGGGGAAACCAACATCACCGTGGTGGTGGATGACACCGGCGCCTCCACCGGCATCGTCCAGGAGTGCAATGAGAAGAACAACCTGGGAATCGAAACCGCCTCCTGGTGCGATTGAGCCGGGGGGGACCTTCATCGCGCCTCCGGTCGTCGGATGCAACTCTCTGATTCTGCTTGGTTTCTATCTTTCCCAAGTGATGCTGAAGTCCACCTGTCGGTAGCCTGCGGGCTGGATGCCCTCTGGAGATCGGCTCCCCGCGTAGACCTGGTTCAAAAGTCCCTTGCCGGTCACCCGGAAGGTCAATCCCAGGCGCCGCACCGCAAACCACAGG
Source organism: uncultured Rickettsiales bacterium (assembly GCA_964426935.1). Lineage (GTDB taxonomy): Bacteria > Myxococcota_A > UBA796 > UBA9615 > JAKLKC01 > CAYRTW01. The sequence continues at coordinate 15,772 of CAYRTW010000006.1, read as the reverse complement.
GAAGCATCCAGGACGTTCCAGGGCTTCAGCCGTCCCACCAACCCTCCCACGTCCTCCTCCTCGGTGTTGGCGGAGTCGGTGTACTGGGAGCCGGTGTGGGTGTAGGCCACCTCTCCCTGAAGGCCAAAGGGGAATCCCCAGTCCAGCCGGGCGGTGGCGACGTGAAGGGGGGCGTAGGGAAGCCGGTTTCCGATGAACTCACCGGCCCGGAAGGTGGCGTGGGAGAAGGTGTAGGTGCCGGAAAGCTGGAGGCGCCCATCCCATCCCAGCGCCCGAGCCACGTCTAACTGAAGAGCGCTTTCCACCCCCAGGTGGAGAGTGCGTCCCCCGTTCACCCACTCGGTGGCGTCGCCGCTGGCCACCGAGCCCTCCACGATCTCGTTTCGGAAGTCCAACACGAACCCGGTGGCTTCCCCATGGAGGAAGGGCAAGGGGTGGAAGCGGATTCCCCCTTCCCCGTTCAGGCTGCGCTCTGCCTCCAGTTCCAGATCGGTTCCTTCATCGCTGATGGCGGAGCTCACCCGCGGCGGGGCAAAACCGACATGGAATCCTCCGAACACCTCTCCCCCGGAACCTCCCAGGGACACGCCCACCCCGGGAATCAGGGCGGTGACGACGCTTTCCCCAGCCTCGTACACGTCCACCGGCTCTTCTCCGGCCGAGGTGCGAAGGACCGTCCTCCGGGAGCGAACATGTTCCAGGCGCAGGCCGGGGACCAGGCTGAGGGGCCCCCAGGTGATCCCGTCCTCGGCGTAGGCGGCCAGGGCCACGGTACGATGGGCTTCGTCGTCCTGAAGATCGCCCGCATCGGAGACCACCACATCGGTCTGGAACTGGCGGCGGCGGGCGGTTTCCAGCAGGAACCGTCCTCCAAAGCGAAGTCGGTGATGAAGGGGGCCGGTGGACTGCAGGGACTCAAACCGGGGCTCCAAACCGAAGACCCGATAGCGCCGGTCGTTGATACGAGAGGAGTCCAGCAGGTAGATGGCCCCGCCGGGAAGGTCCGGATCCCCCACCACCTCCAGGTAGGAAGCCCCCTCTTCCGGCTCCCGGTCATAGCGCTGGCGGCGCCACACCCGGTCGGTGACGGTGGCATAGGCAAGGACCCGCGCCAGGGTGTTTCGCCCCAGATCCACGTCCTGGACCAGGGAGACGTCGTAGCGATCCAGGACCATGTGATCGTCGGGGGTGAAGGTGGGAAACTCGGGATCCTCAGCGAACATCCCCGGGGTCAGGCCGGGATAGGTGGACTGGGAATCCTCGTGGGAAAAGGAGATCCGCACTCCCGTCTGGGTGCGCCTGGAGGGGGTGAAGACCACCTTGCCCATGACGTCGGTCACCCCGTATCCGATGTCCCGAAAGCCGTCTCCCCGCCGGTGAAAGGCCTGAAGAACATAGCGCACGTCTCCTGAGGAGGCCGAAGCCCCGAAGTTCCCCAAGAGGGTGAAGGCGTTTCGCATCCCATAGCTCACCAGCACCCTGCCGGCGGGACGCTCCTTGGGGGCCAGGGTGAGGAAGTTCACCACTCCACCGATGGTCTGGGGCCCGAACAGGATGTTCCCCGACCCCTTCACCACCTCGATTCCCTCCACCCTCAAGATGGAGGGGCTGTAATACAAATCCGGTTCCCCGTAGGGATTGAGAGCCACTGGCACCCCATCCTCCAAGAGGAGGACCCGGCGGGAACGGTCCGGATTCAGGCCCCGAAAGCCCAGGTTGAGTCGCAGGCCGGCCCCTTCTTCGGTCACCACCGTCAGCCCGGGGATTCGCCTCAGGATCTCGCCGGTGTCAGCGGGGTTTCCCTCCCGGATCTCCTGGAGGGTGACCAGGGAGCCTGAACCGGCAGAGTCCCTCAATGCGTCCCCTTGAGTGCCGAGGACCCGGACCTCGGGAAGTTCCCCGGCGTCCTGAGGCGGTGGAGAGTCTTTTTCTTCGTCACCCCCCTCTTCCTCCTCCTCCTCTTCCTGGGTGGAACCCTCTGCCCCCCAGGCGGGAGGGGTCCAGAGGAGCAGGCAGGTTCCCACCCATCCCATCCAGCCGGCCCATGATGCGTTCATCGCTCCGTTCAACTCCTGCTTTCCAATGTACTGAAATTACAAGGGAGTTTCCAGGTGCTCCCGGGAACGTCCCCTCCCGGTGGCCTCCCCGCAGAGACCGCGCTACCCTGCATGAGCCTTCGGGAGCCCCCATGTTTCGTCCCCTTCCCTGGTTCCTTCTCCCCCTCCTCGCCCTCTTGGGCGCCTGCTCCGACGAGTTCTCCTCCTTTGGCACCGTCCAAGGAGACGACGATTCCCTCGCCACCGATGACGATTCGACGAAAGACGAGCCCGTCTTGGGTCCCCATGACGACTGGCATCTGCTCATCTCCAGCGACGGTTGGAACGGGCCACCTCCCTTCGCCCTCACTGAATTGGATTCCTCGGGAAGCGCCGTGTGGACGGTGGATTTCGAGGGAAATTCGGTGGCAGAAGGGCTCCTCCGCAAGGACAACGGGCACACCCTCATCACCCGGGTGGACTTCACCTCCCACGACGCCTGGGTGGAGGAGTTGGACGCTTTGGGAGGGGTGGTGTGGAGCACCGACGGGGAGGCCCTGGGAGGACTGCACTACACCCACGACATGGTGGAGACCGCCGCCGGAGACCTGATCCTGGCGGACACCGAGATCCAGAGGATCATCGCCGCCTCCCTTCCCGACACCCTGCTGTGGACCTTGGATTCCCTCAAGCCCGACGGGAAGAGCCTCCTCTCCCCCAACGGGCTGTCTCTGCGGAGCAACGAGGACGGTTCTGAGGATCTGTTGCTCTCCGGCAGGGGCAACTTCCTGGCCGACAACCCTGGGGATGGAGTCATGGCCTTCCGCCTGGGGGAGAGGGAGGAGGAGCCCTCGTTTCTGTGGCAGTTCCCCGAAGCTCCCGATCTGTCCCTGCTGGCCACCCCTCACGGTCCTCGGTGGATTTCGGGAGGCGGAGCTTTCGTCTGCTCCTCCACGCAGGGGCACATCGTGGGATTGGACGATGAAGGCCAGGAGGTGTTCCGCCTTCCCCCCAAAGCCCGGTGGGGCGTCCTCGACGAGCCCCGGGACGCCCTGTTCCTGCCCGACGGCCGCCTCCTGGTGGCCAATTCGGGAAGTGGAGAAATTCTTTGGGTGGAGGATCCCTGGGGCGCCTTCACCATCTCTTCCCGAGCGGCGGTTCCTGGCCCCTTCCGCCTGCAGCTTCTGACCTGCGACGCCAAGAACGACGGTCTCCCCTGCCTGGGGGTGGGAGCCACCTCTCCGTGAAAGCGATGTGGGAAACCGTCTGGGGGTGGTACCAGGAGCCCCTGTTCCTGGCCATTTCGGTGTTCACCCCCCTGCTGGCGGCCCTGGCCTTTCTCACCTTCGCCCTTCCCTTGACCGCTTTAGCGTGGAAAGATCCGGAATCCCTGCGAAAGCATCGCATTCAATCTCGACAGCCCGATCCGCGCCGGGTGATCCTTCCCTCCCTGCGCCATTTTCTTCACAACACCGCGTGGGTGCTGGGCGCGGTGGTGGTTTTGTGGCCCCTGTTGCGCCTGTCGGGCATCCACGGTGGGCCCTCCCCGTCTTTTTTGGAGATCGGGGGCCAGGTCCTTTTGTTCGTGTTTGTGGATGACTTCCTCTACTACTTCACCCATCGGGCCATGCACCAGGTGTGGCTCTATCGGCGGATCCACTCCGTCCACCACCGCATGGTGACCCCTTGGGCCATTACCGGAAACTACATGCACCCGGCGGAGTTCCTGGTGACCTCGGGGCTGGTGCTGCTGGGGCCTCTGCTGCTGGGGAGCCATCTGTTCACCCTGTGGACCTGGGTGGTGGTGAGGCAGTGGGAGGCCTCCGAAGGGCACTGTGGCTACGCTTTTCCTTGGAACCCCTCCCGCCTGCTGCCCTTCTTCTCCCAGGGGCACCACGACTTCCACCACGCCCGCTTCCAAGGAAATTATGCCGGCTACCTGGGGTGGGTGGACCGGGCCATGGGGACGGTGGCGACGGGGTATGAGGAATGGGTCGGGGAGAAGGGGAAGAAATAAGGAGGTTCTTCATCCCCCGATGGGAACCGGGCGCTGCCCGCCGGCTGAGTCTCAGTTGACTCTTCGTCTCGGTAAGAGTATTACTTTTGATGTATTACCTTACCACGGCATCGAGGGCATCATGAGGGTCACCACCAAGGGTCAGGTCACCATCCCTATTCGGATTCGCGAGCAGTTGGACATCGGGCCGGAGTCAGAAGTGGAGTTTGAGGTCGTCGGGAATGTCGCACAGCTTCGCAAGGTGGCCACGGGGTCGTCGCGCCGCCACCGCATCGTCGCGGCGTTGCAGGCAGCGCGATACACCGGACCCTCCACCGATGAGCTGATGGCCCTCACTCGGGGAGAGGGGTGAAGCGGTTTCTCGTCGACACCAACGTCATCCTGGACGTACTGACCCGCGATCCTGTCTGGTGCGTCTGGTCCACGGCAGCACTGGAGCGCTGCATCGATCAGGGTCCGGTGGCCATCAACCCCATCATCTACGCAGAGTTGGCCGCTGGTTTCCCTCGGATAGAGGACCTTGAGGCCTCCCTCCCCAGCCCCGACTGGATCCGCCTGCCCCTCCCATGGTTGGCAGGTTTCCTGGCTGGGCGATCCTTCAGCGAGTATCGCCGTCGCGGGGGGAAGCGACCCACGCCCCTCCCCGATTTCTATATCGGCGCCCACGCAGCCGTGGAGGGGTTGGTCCTGGTCACTCGGGACTCCACCCGATATCGCACCTACTTCCCCAGGCTTGAGCTCGTCACCCCCGCGAGCCCGCCGGGGTAGATTCAGGCTCCCAGGCCCTCACCCCCAAGGACCTCCTCCTAAGGAATCCCGGCGATCTTGCGGGCCCTTCGGTCGTAAGCGTTGAGGTTGTCGGGCAGGGTCTTGCCGGTGGCGAAGTTCTGGCCACCGGTGGGGATGTTGCCGCTGGGATCGCTGTAGGTGCGGAACACCAGGCGGGTCTTGCCGTCTTCGGTGGGCAGGGTCTCCCAGGCACCGGCACTCTCTTCCAACTCCACCGCTCCCTTCCAGTCGGCAGCGATGACCTTGGCCTTTTCGGGATAGGCGCTGGTGCCTTCGATGCCAATCCATTTCTGCATGTGCTTGCCCACCACTCCCCCGATGTTCTTCAGCCAGGTGGTGCGGACAAACCAGTAGCGGTCGTTGAACAGCAGCCAGGCGGGAACCTTCAACACCTGCACCAGGTCCACCCCATCCCCCCTCCTGGCCAGCACCTCACTGACCTTCACCGGGATGCGCTTGGGATCCACGGTGAGGGCGCCGGGCACGTCGGTGATGGCGTTGAAGAGGACATCCGGGGGAGCCGGGGTGAGCTTCTCTCCCTTCCAGGCATAGAGGCGCTTGCCGGGAATGGTCTTGCGGTAGACCTTGACCGCCTCTTCCCCATCCCGCACGAAGACCCAGCCCGTATCGCTCATCACCGCTTCAAGGAGAGAGGGGGAGGTGGCTGCCTGCGCCGAGGAGAGGAGGAAGAGAAGGGCGAGGCCCGACAGGACGAAGAAAAAAGGAGGGCGGGGCATGGAGAGGCTCCTTGGAGAGGAGGGGGCATGATAGCAGCCTGAGGGTCACCCCTCTCTATTGGCCCGTTCCCTCCTCCCCGGGTGGGGAAACCGAGGGAGAAACGCTCCCCGGGGGACTTGAATCGGGAGGGATACGGGCTACCCGATCCTGTTCACCAGATAGCGATCAAACGGGTTGTCCGCCGTCAAAATGGGGAGATCTTCCATCAGAGCCTGAGCCAAGCATCGGAGGTCCCTTCTATTCATGGTCATGATTCGGGTGGATGGAGAGGATTACCCCAGGCCGGAGCCTTCAGGGAGTCCCCCGAGCCAGGGCGATGCTCGGTGGCGCGGGGATGTCCGTTGTTTTCGGTCGATGATTGACTATACTTTCAATATCGAATCACTAGCACACAGGGGAATGCAAAGATGCCTGGTCTCTTGATCAAGGACCTGCCGGCGAGGCTCCACCTCCGTCTGAAGGCGCGAGCCAGTGCCAACGGTCGCAGCCTGAGCCGCGAGGTGATCTTCCTCCTCGCTGAGGCTCTGGAGGACCGCGCCGGGCCCCCCTCCCTGGCCGAGGTCGATCGCCTGCGGATGCAGGGGAAGCGCCCCCTCACCCAGGATCTCCTCGACGAAGCGAGGAGCTCAGGACACCCGTGATCGTTGCTGACACCAACCTCGTCAGCTACCTCCTCATCCAAGGTGAACAGACGGAGGGAGCGAGAAGGGTCTGGCAGGTGGACCCGGATTGGCGGCTGCCACCGCTGTGGAGGGCGGAGTTCCTCAGCGTGCTGACCCTCTCTACTCGCGCAGGTGTACTGAACGGCGAAGGGGCCTTGCTGGTCTGGCGCCGGGCCACTTCTCTCTTTGCCGGCACCGAGATGGATCCCGAAGGTGAGATGGTCCTCGCCGTTGCTCTGAGAGACGGGCTCTCCGCATACGACGCACAGTTTGTCGCCTTGGCGGAACGCCTGGGCGTACCCCTGGTCACCGCCGACAAAGCGATCCTTCGGGCCCGGCCGGATCTGGCTCGATCCATCCAGATGTTTGCTGCGTCTTGACGGATCGCGCGTCAGCCTTGAATCGCCTGACCTGGCTGGATTCCACAAGCAATAAAGGTCCCCGGCCACGCACCTGAAACCCCAGGGCTTTTGACGGGTGCAGGGGAGGAACCGGCTTCGATCAGGGTGGGACACGACGGGGATGAACGGCCAGGCAGGTTGGGAATTGAACTCCACATTCCGCCAACTGTGCTACACGGGAAGCATGCCTCGCCTGCACCACCTCCCTTTGTGGCCCCTTCTCCTGGTCGCGTTCGTTTCGGCCTGCCAGGAGGATCCGGTCGTCGACGACGACAGCACCGCTCCGCCAGACGACGACTCCACCGTGGCGCCCGACGACGACAGCACCGCTCCGCCTGACGACGACTCCACCGTGGCGCCCGACGACGACTCCACCGCTCCGTCCGACGACGACTCCACCGCTCCGCCCGACGACGACTCCACCGCTCCGTCCGACGACGACTCCACCGCTCCGCCCGACGACGACTCCACCGCCTCATCCGACGACGACTCCACCCCGGTGGACGTGGAAGAGGTCCCCGGTCTGGAGGATCCCACCGACTGGCTCTATTCCCTGGAGGAGGTCTTTGGCGTCGACATTGACCTGTCCGCCGAATCCATCGCCGCCCTCTATGCCGAGCCCTTTGAATACGTCGTTGGCGACATCACCATCGACGGCTTCACCGTTCCTGACGTGGGCATCCGCATCAAGGGAAAGCTGGGAACCTTCCGGGATCTCTCAGGAAAGCCCTCTTTCCGAGTCAAGTTCAACGAATACGTCGAAGGACAGAGCTTCTTCGGCCTGGAGCACCTCATCCTCAACAACATGATCGTGGACGGCTCCCACGTTCACGACCGCCTGTCCTACCAGGTCTTTTCCGCCGCCGGTCTCCCCGCCTGTCGCACCGGCTACGCCTGGGTGACCGTCAATGGTGCCGATTACGGCCTGTATCTCGATGTGGAAGCCGTGGACGATGAGTACCTGGAGCGTTATTACGAAGACCCCTCCGGCAATCTCTACGATGGCAAATACGTTCTCTACGACGACTGGAGCTACCAATTCGTTGATTTCACCTACGCCTACCAGGACTTCTTCCAACTGGATGAGGGAACGGATGTGGCCTTGGCGGACATCCACGCCATCACCGACCTCATCGCCACCTACGCCCTGACTGAGGAGTGGATGGACGGGACGGGGACCCTGCTGGACTGGGAGAATCTGCTCTCCATGTTCGCCGGAGAGATGTGGACCGGACAGAACGACGGGTACGCCTTGAACACCAACAATTACTGGGTGTACTTCAACCCCGAGACCGCCCTGATGGAGATGATCCCCTGGGACCTGGATTACTCCTTCCTGGAGGACTACAGCTGGGGAATGGACTGGCACCACCCCCGCGGGATGCTGGCCCGGTTTTGCATGGCGGATGAGGCCTGCCGGGAGGGGTGGCGGGAGACCTCTGCGGAGGTGGGGGCCGCTGCCGATTCCCTGGGATTGGAGGAGGATCTGGACGCGGTCTACGATCTCATCCTGCCCTACGTAGAGGCCGACCCTCGTCGGGAAATCAGCATGCCGGGGGTCAATTCGGCTCGGGAATACGCCCGCGCCTGGATCCTGGGTCGAACGGCGGCGGTCGCTGCCTTCTGGGAGGAGTGATGCGTTTCCTGCCCTGGTGCGCGGCCCTGGCCATCGGTTCCATGGGGACCGCTTGCCAGGAGGAATCTGTCCAGGACGACGACTCCACCCCGGTGGCCGACGACGACTCCACCCCGGTGGCCGACGACGACTCCACCCCGGTGGCCGACGACGATTCCACTCCGGTGGCCGACGACGATTCCACTCCGGTGGCCGACGACGATTCGGAGGCTCCGGTCCCCACCACCCTGGTCATCAACGAATTCATGGCCGACAACGAGATCGCTGCCATGGACGAGGCCGGTCATGCGGGAGACTGGATCGAGCTCTACAACCACGGGGGCGAAGACATCCCCCTCGCCGGCTTCTCCATCACCGACAACCTGGCCAATCCCACCCTCCACCTCTTCACTGGGGACCTGCTCCTTCCCGCCCACGGCTTCCTGCTCCTCTGGGCCGATGAGGACCCCGCTTCTGGCCCCTCTCATCTGGCCTTCGGGCTCAACAACGATGGAGAATCCTTGGGGATTTATGATCCGTCAGGAGACGCCATCGATCTGCTGAACTTCGGCCCCCAGGTGGAGGACGTGGCCGCCTCCCGCCTTCCCGATGGGGGGGACGCCTGGGAGCTGCAATGGCACGGCACTCCCGGAGCCACCAACACCCCCGACGTGGAGGAGGAGATCGACATCCTCGGGCCGGGCCAGTTGTGGAGCTTTTTTGACGAGGAGGACGTGGGGGATCCGGACTGGATGGCGGTGGACTACGACGACTCCCACTGGGCGGTGGGGTTTGCCCCCCTGGGATATGGAGACGTCCACATCATGGCCCCCTTGGAGTATGGCCCCAATGCCAACGCCAAATACATGACCGCCTGGGTCCGCATGGATTTCGTCTACACCTCCCCGGGCGATCTGGTGGACCTGCGGATGGACATCCTTTGTGACGACGGGGCCCGGGTTTTTCTCAACGGAGAGGAGCTTTTCCGCCACAACCTCCCCGCAGGGGACCTCACCGCCGACACCCCCGCTCTCTCCAGCGTTGGGGGCGCGGGGGAGACCACCTTCCTTCCCTACCCCCTGGATCCATCCCTGCTGGTGGAGGGAACCAACACCCTGGCTGCGGAGATCCACCAGTTCGAGCCCTCCAGCTCCGACCTGGGATTCGATCTGGGTGTGGTGGGGGTCATGTTGGTTCCCTGGGAAGAGTAAGCGCTATTCTGCGGCCTTCTTCACCTGGACCCTGCGGGGATGGCGGATGTCCCTCCCCTGCACCAGGAACACCACCTGCTCGGCGAGGTTGGTGGCGTGATCAGCCACCCTCTCCAGGTGCTTGGCAGCGAAAAGCTGGGCGAGCAGGGCCTCGTAATCCGCCCCTTCCTGGCCCATGTGGTGCAACAATTCCTGGAACACCCGGGCGTTTTCGGCGTCCACGGAGGGGTCCTGGCCAATCACCTGCATCGCCGTCTCCGCATCCTCATTGACCAGGGCATTCAATGCCTGGGTCAACATGGAGTTGGCCGCCTGCCCCAGTCGATGCAGACCGGGATGGGGAAGCACCGCATGCCCATCCATGGCCAGGGCCCTCTCGGCGAGGTTCACTCCGATATCCCCCACCCTCTCCAGATCCGTGGTGGCTCGGATGGCCACCGTCAGGAACCGCAAATCTGCCCCTACCGGCTGACGAGTGGCGAGGATGCGGTGGACCAGCTCATCGATCTCGATCTCCAGGGAGTTGACGATTTCCTCCCTCTGGATGGCCTGGCGGGCCAGCTCCGATTCCCGACGAAGCAGGGCACCCAGGGCGGCCTGAATGAGGGCCTCCACTTCCCCCCCCATGGTGGCCAGCCTTCTCCGGACATCTCCGAGCTCCCGCTCATATTCCTGGCTGGTGTGGGGTCTCCAGTTCATCCGAACCTCCCGGTGATGTATTCCTCGGTGCGCCTCTCCCGAGCGTTGGTGAACAGCTCCTGGGTGCCTGCGAATTCCACCAATTCCCCCAGGTAGAAGAAGGCGGTGTAGTCGGAGACCCGGGCCGCCTGCTGGAGATTGTGGGTCACGATGACGATGGTGTAGCGGTCCTTCAAGGACACGATGAGGTCCTCTACCCGAGCCGTGGCAATGGGATCCAGGGCTGAGGCCGGCTCGTCCATCAGGATCACTTCGGGGCGCACCGCCATGGCTCGGGCGATGCACAGCCTTTGGGCCTGGCCCCCCGACAGCCCCAGGGCAGACTCGTGGAGGCGATCCTTGACCTCGTCCCACAGACCCGCATCCTTCAAGCTCTGCTCCACCCGGGAGACGATCTCCGAGCGGCTGTGGCCCCCACCCACCCGAAGACCGTAGGCCACGTTCTCGAAGATGCTCTTGGGAAAGGGGGTGGAGCGCTGAAAAACCATCCCTACCCGCCTCCGCAGGCTCACCACATCGTAGTGACGGGCGTAGATGTCCTGATCGAGAATGTGGATGCTCCCCTCCACCTTGCACCCATCAATACCATCGTTCATCCGGTTGAACAGGCGGAGAAAGGTGGACTTGCCGCAGCCGGACGGGCCGATCAGGGCGGTGACCCGGTGCTCAGGGATGGCCAGGGTGATGTCCCTGAGGGCCCTCTTGTCTCCATAGAGCACGTTGACCCCCCGAGCATCCAGGTGGGTGCGGGTCAAGCTCCCGGGGGCCATCGGGGCAGCAAAACGTTCCTGACGCAGGAGGGGGCTGTCATTGCTCATGGCGGGAGTGATCATACGCCTACCGGCGAGTGGCGCGCCGGAGCCGGGTTCGCAGCAGCACGGCAGCCAGGTTGAGGAAGAAGGTCAGGGCCAGGAGGACCAGCACCGTGGCAAACAGGATGGGCCGGGTCTTCTCCACGTCGGGGGACTGGGTGGCCATCACGAAGACGTGGTAGCCCAGGTGCATGAAGGGCTGGTTGACCTGGGTGGGAAGGTGGGGAAGGTAGTAGGCGACACCGGTAAACAAGATGGGAGCCACCTCCCCCGCTCCCCGACCCACCGCCAGGATGCCCCCGGTGAGGATCCCCGGCACCGCCTGGGGGAGGACCACCCGAAACACCGTCTGGAGGCGAGTGGCCCCCAGCGCCAGGGAGGCCCGCCGGTGATCCTCGGGAACGGCTCGCAAGGCCTCTTCGGTGGCGACGATCACCACCGGCATGGTCAACAGAGCCATGGTGAGGGCCGCCCACAGGATCGCCGGCTGCCCGTACACCATCTGCCCCCCGTACAGGAGGTCATCCAGGCCGTCTCCAATGAAGTGGACAAAAAAACCCAATCCGAACAGGCCGAAAACGATGGAGGGAACCCCCGCCAGGTTGTGGATGGCCAGGCGAATGAGGCGGGTCCACAGGGCCCCGGGGCGGGCGTATTCGGAGAGCCAGACCGCCGTGGTCACTCCCAGAGGAATCACCGCCACCGTCATCACCAGGACCAGGGCCGCCGTGCCGAAGATCGCCGGGAAGATGCCCCCCTCGGTCATCCCGTTTCGGGGAGGCGTGGAGAGAAATTCCCACGAAATCCGGCTCTTTCCACCCCAAGCAATGCTCACCAGGAGGGTCAGGAGGATGAGGAGGATGAGCAGGGCGGCGGCTCCGGTGAGCAGAGGCACCCCCCGATCCTGCCACCTCCCCTTGGTAGGGCTCGGGGTGCTCACGAGCCCCCCGAAAGGCGACGGCGAAGTCTCAGCACCCAGGACTCCGCCAGGAGATTCAGGGTGAAGGTGATGATGAACAGCATGGCCCCCAGGAAGAACAAGGTGGCGTAGTGGGCCGACCCGAACACCACCTCTGCCAGCTCGGCGGCGACGGTGGCGGTCAGGGTCCGAACCGAAACCGTGGGATCCCAGGTGAAGATGGCGGCGTTTCCCGAGGCCATCAGCACCACCATGGTCTCCCCGATGGCCCGACCGAAGCCCAGGATCATCGCCGCCACCACCCCCGGCAGGGCCGCCGGGAGCACCACCGTCAGGGCCACCTGGCTCCTTCGGGCCCCCAGCGCCAGGGCGGCATCCCGGTAGGCCTGGGGAACCGACTGAAGGGCGTCCTCGGCCACGGTGAAGATCACCGGGATGACCGCCAGAGACAGGGCCAGACCGGCCACCACCGCGTTCAACCGATGAGGCATGGGGAAGACCGCCTGGACCACCGATGCCAGCACCAGAAGAGCAAAGAATCCCAACACCACCGAGGGAATTCCCGCCAGCAGCTCGATGGCCGGCTTGAGAATTTCCCGCAAGCGACGGGGAGCGAACTCAGACGCAAAGATGGCCGCCAGCAGGGCCAGGGGAGCTCCAAAAAACATCCCCACCAGGGTCACCTTGAGGGAACCCAGCAGGAGGGGCCACACCCCGTAGCGGGGCCTTTCGGAAATAGGCTGCCAGGTAGAACGGGCCTCCCCGGTGGGAAGATCCTCCCTCAGGGCGAAGTACTCGTAGAGATTGGCTTCCTTCTGGATTTCAGGATCGGTGAGGATGGGGAGGGCCTCTTTGGCCACGAAGACGAAGATCAGGGCAATGGCCAGGAGAACCACCGCCGCAACTGCAGCAATGGCCTTCTCCGCCACCGCCTCCAGGCGTCTACTGGCCAACGGCCGCCCCGGCAGCGGGAGGAGGAGGCGCTCCCGCTGCGGGAGAGGCAGGGGAGGGAGAACCGGAGCGTCCTTCCTTGCGAATCGGGTAGTAACCGACCTCGGTCACCACTTTTTGCCCCTCGGGGGAAAGGATCCAATCGGCGAAGGCAGAAACCGCCGGGGAGAGGGACCCTGCGGTGTACCAGTACAAGGACCGGCTCAGGGGGTAGGAATTGTCCTCCACGGTCTGCAAGGTCGCTTCCACCGCTGCTCCCCCCTTGTCCTTGGAGACCGGCACGATGCGGATTCCCTTGGCGTAGGCGATGCCCCCGTAGCCCACTCCGGCAGGGTCCTTGGCCACGGCGTCGGCCACAGCGGCGGTGCCCGGCAAGGTCTGCACCATGGGCGCGAAGTCTTCTTTGGAGAGGACATGCTCCTTGAAGTATTCGTAAGTACCCGAGTTGTTCTCCCGCCCGTAGACGACGATCTTCTTGTCGATTCCCCCCACGTCCTTCCAATTGGTGATCTTGCCCTGATACACGTCTTTGATCTCGGGGATGGAGAGCTGCTTCACTCCATTGGATTCGTGAACGTAGATCGCCAGGCCGTCCAAAGCCACGGCGGTTTCGGTGACCTCCAGGCCATGCTTCCCCTTGAGATCGGCCTTCTCGGCATCTTTCATGGGACGGCTGGATTGGCAGATATCGGTGGTGCCGTTGATCAGGGCGGAGATCCCCGTACCTGACCCCCCACCAATGACCTGGATGGAGACTTCGGCGTGGTTGCCCATGTAAACCTCTGCCCACCGCTGACCCAACTGGACCATGGTGTCGGAGCCTTTGACCGACAAAGAAGTTCGGGAGGGCGCCGCCGTTTCCGTGCCCGGAGTCGAACCGCCCTCGGGAGACGGGGCGCTGGGGCATCCCGCTGCTGCCAGAGAAAGGGCGAGGAGGGCGGAGAAGTGCAAGAAAAATCGGCGAGTGGGCACGGCGACTCCTGAGGAGATCGGGGAAGGAGCCTCAGGAACCGGCCCCCTCGACCCCGAACAAGAAAGACGGCGGCACGGTACGCCTCCATTGTGACAATCAGGTGACAGAGCCGAAGCAGTTGAGAGACCGGGTTGGCGCTCCCCCGGAGGAGGGTCCTACCCGGGGGGGACGGAAGAGCGGGGAAGCTCCACCCGAAAGACGGAACCTTTTCCCGCCGTGCTTTCCACTCCCACTGCTCCCCCGTGAGCCAGGGCCAGATGCTTGACAATGGCCAGTCCCAGGCCGGTTCCTCCCCGTCCCCCCGAGCGTTCCCTGCCCCTCTCCACTCTGTAGAAACGCTCGAAGAGTCGGGGGTGGTGGTGGGCCTCAATCCCGACGCCGGTGTCTTCTACCGTCAACCAGACCCTCTCCCCCACCGCTCCGCTCCTCACCGTAACCACTCCCGAAGGAGGGGTGTGCTCCACCGCGTTGGCCAGAAGGTTGGTGAGGATGTGCAGCAGGGCCCGTCGGTCGGCCAGGGGCCAGACCTCCTCCCCCAGGGCGGTGCTCAGGGTCACTCCCCCCGCCTGGGCCCGAGCTCGCACCGTGTCCATCGCCTCCTCCACTCCCTGGACCAGATCCAGGGGCTGGGGTTGAAGGCGCATCTCCCCGGATTCGATGCGGGCCAGATCCAGCAGATCCGAGACCAGGTCGGCGAGCCGCTGGGCCTGGCGGTGGATGCGCTCCACGAAGGGCCGCGCCACCGATTTGTCGTCCAGGGCTCCGTCCAGAAGGGTTTCCGAGAATCCCTGAATCGCCGTCAGGGGAGTTCTCAACTCGTGGGAGACGTTGGCCACCAGATCCCTCCCCAGCCTCTCCAGACGCCGGCTCTCGGTGACATCGTGGAGCACCAGCACGGCACCCCCCTCTCCTCCTGGCCCCAGGGCCTGGCAGTGAACCGCCAGATCCTGTCGGGGGGCCCCCTCCAGAGACACTTCCAGAAACACCTTTTGGGCCCTCCCCGACATCACCTCCTCCAGGGCGCTCAGGATCCCCGGGGCCCGGACCGCCCTGCCCACCTCCCACCCCGGCTGGGGGTCGCTCCCCGAAAAGAGGTTCCGAAACGAGAGGTTGGCCATTTCCACCTTCAAGGCCCGGTCCACCACCAGCACTCCGTCCCCCATCCCCTCCAGCACCTCTCGCAACCGATCCCTCTCCCGCGTCAGGGAGGCCTGATGCCTCTCCACGTGATCCGCCGCCTGGGACACCGCCTCCCCCAGTTGGCTGTCCGCGACATGGATTTTTTTGGCGTCCTGAGATTCCCACAGAGAGAGGGCTCCCCTCAACCCGGTCTTGACCGCATGGAGATCCTTCCTCAACCCACGGGCCTGTACCAGCCCGATCACCAGGAGGACCCCTCCGACAATCCATAGGGGGAGCCCCCCCTCCAGCCCTCCCATCCCCAGGAGGAGGGCCCCCAAGGCGGTGGCGACGTGGCTGGTGAGCTGGCGTGAGGCGAGGGTCATGGAAGAGAAGCCTACCCCTCCTTGAAGCGATATCCGACTCCTCGCACCGTCTCCACCCAATCCGCCGCGCTCAAGAGCTTCTCCCGCAGCCTCTTTACGTGGGTATCCACGGTGCGAGTGGTCACCTGGCCGCCGTTGTATCCCCACACGTCATCCAGGAGAACCTCTCGGCGCTGCACCCTCCCTCGCCTCTTCACCAGGGTCAGCAACAGGTTGAACTCCAGGGAGGTAAGATTGACCTCCTCATCGGCCACCCAGACCCTATGGCGCTCCTCGTCGATGCGAAGGGGGCCCTCGGAAAACACCAGCGAACCAGCCCCCGAGGTCTCCTCTCCCTGGCTTCGTCGCAGCACCGCCCTCACCCTCAGCACCAGCTCCCGGGGAGAAAAGGGCTTGGTCACGTAGTCATCGGCCCCTGCCTCGAAGCCCACCACCCGGTCCACC